>JAHEJP010000251.1 GCA_024638855.1 Chloroflexota bacterium | reverse complement strand
ACGAGCAACGAAATTCGGCAAAATATTTGGCAGTTCCAGCTTAGCTTCTGCTGCTCTAAGAAACTGTGATTCACCTACTTGAGCTATTCCGTCAATTGACATGTTTGCTCTCTTGAGGAAGGTTGCCAGCCAAAGTGAAATAAAATAGACTGCCTTGCTCAGGTTTACTCTCTATTCCCACTTGCCCGCCAAGTTTCATGACCATGTTTTGAACAATTGATAAACCTAATCCATGTCCTTTGGCCGCCGAAACACTTAATCTGGTAAACGGCCTAAAAAGTTTCGCCTGTTGTTTCTGTGTAAGACCTGGACCATTGTCGGCAACCCAGAAGCGCACCATCCCATCAGGTAACAGATTGGCACCTAACTCAAGTTTTGGTGGACGCCCCCCGTACTTTAACCCATTGCTGATATAGTTAAGCCAGATTTGTTCGACCCAATTGTTATTGCCCCAGGACGTCGGCCAGGTGGTCGGTATTGAAATTTCTGGTTTGTATTCATCCATCATTGTTGAGAGAGTTGACAACGCCTCATCCACAACCATGGCCATGTCAATCGGCTCAAAAACAACTTCTTCCCGGCGAATGCTAGCCAGCATCAATAAACCATCGATGATCTCTTTGATCTTTACTGCACTCCCGCCAATATAACCAAGATATTGGTCCAGTTCATCAGGTGGTAAATCTTCCACGCCGTCTCTGAGAATTTGTGAAAAGCCCATAATATTAGATAGAGGATTCTTCAGATTGTGAGCCACTGTATGGGCATAAGCATCCAATTCGGCGTTCATGACAGCCAGCTGATCATTAGCCGTGGTCAGGCTTTGATAAAGTTGAGCATTAACCAAGACTCCGGTTGCTTGGTCAGTTAAAAGTTGCGCCAAAGAGATTTCCTGATTGCTGAAGGTGCGTGGGTTTCGGCACTCCAAAATGGTGACCAAACCTAACGGTCGTTCCTGAAAAACCATTGGTAACATCAACAGGGATTCGGCGGAAAACTTCTGCAAAAGCTCTATCGCGCCAATTAGATCCCGGTTTGAGAAAGAGTTAATCTGAAAAGCGCTCCTTTCCTCCAGGACCCGCTGGACAGATTCAATCTCAACTAAACGATGAAGCTGATGGTGGTCAAGTTCAGGAAGTTCTTCAAGTAGGGGATAGGCAGCAAGAAATTCAAAGTTCTCTTTTAGGGCATCATATTCAAATACCAGGCAACATTCGGCCTGAAGCAGATTGGTCATCTCCCAAGTAAATGTGTCCAGCACTTGCAAATGTCCAACACTAGATGCTATTGCCGAGAACGCCGACTGCAAGGTCAAGAGTGAACGATTGAGACTTAGTAAGTTGACATCGTCCACCTCGGACAGGAGAGAATTGTCAGAACCATTGATCCCTGAGAGATTACTCGCTGATTCCAGTGAATTTGAGGAGTTAGGAATTCCAACTTGGTCAAATCTGTCTAAAATGTGATCGATGTCTGAATATATTTTCTCGTCCATGATCGCTTCTTTTTTTCGGTGCTGGCTATGATCTCATTTAATGATTCATTTATTGACTAATAATCCTTGGGCGTTCTCATTATCAGACCATTAATCATTGGCATACTTAGGATTACCTTGACACGACAAACAGACAGGAAATGCTGCCACTCATTATGATAGCTGGTAAACAACTCACTTTAAATATATCAAGGGTACTATGGAGTTTGAGCAAAATAGCCAATTTGGGGCATAAACGGGACCAAATTCCCAGGACTTACGAGTACTTTATTTCTCTCGCCTAATTAAGGAGAATTGCTATGAAGAGTTATACAGTGAGCAATGGATGAACTTGTTCGCCATTAGCTGCTTGTGCAACTTGCTATTGATGCGATTTGATATTTTTCGGAACCAAATTAGAAGGTGTACCTTATGCCCCGAATTCTAGTGGTAGACGACGATCCAATTCAGGTTAAGTTGGCCCAAACCACCTTGAACAAAGCTGGCTACACGATCGTTTCGGCAAGCAATGGCGTTGATGGCTTGCGCAGCGCCAAACGCGAAAAACCTGACTTGATCATCTTGGATGTTAATATGCCTGGCATTGACGGGTTTGAAGTAGCCCGACAAATACGGCAATCACCGGTGACCAAGCACGTTATGATCCTGATGCTAACCGCCAGTACAGATGCAAATTACAAGGTATTGGCCTTCAGCATTGGCGTCGATGATTATTTAACAAAGCCATATGATATAGGCGAATTGGTTGCTAGAGTTTCATCCTTGTTACGCCGCTCAGAGCAAGTCAAAAAGGATAATTTTGAGGAGGTTGCCGAGGGGCGATTGGTAGCTGTGCACTCATTACGAGGGGGACTTGGCTGTAGTAGCCTGGCCATTAACTTGTCCATAGGACTATACAAATTATGGTCTAAACCGACGATCTTATTGGACAATGTTTTTACTTCAGGCCAGATTGCCTTATTGCTTGACACACCAGTTCATCGTACATGGGCAGATTACATTGAGCATGCTGGAGTGGATTATAGTGAGGATGCACTTTATTCAAGCATTACGATCCATGGAAGTGGATTACATTTCCTGGCTGCACCCAGTGATCCGATTGAGGCAGATAGGGTAGATCAATATGCCGTACAATCAGCTATAACTACCTTGCGAACGAGATTTGAGTACATGGTGGCCGATTTGCCTCATGACTTTAGCAATAAAACACTAGAGGTATTAGAATCGGCCGATAGGGTTTTGCTAGTGTTGAGCCCAGAGATAGTTTCAGTCCGCCAGGCGGCTATGACTCTTCGCATTTACAACGAACTGGATTTTCATTCGGATAAAGTACACCTCGTATTAGTGCATAATTCAGCGAAGAGTTTCTTAAAACAAAAGGAGATCGAACAGGCACTCCACCAGTCAATCTCCTATTCCGTTCCATATGATCCGGTGAGCGCAAATAGGGCAGTCGCCTCAGGCGTTCCATATATTAGTCAGCATCCTCAAATACCCCTATCGGCCGCAATTGAAGATCTTGCTTATTTCTCCAGCAAACCGATCCATCGTGAAATTCCACCGCCAAAACCAACCGGCAGCTGGCAAAGAGTTAATAAACGCCACGGATTGTCGGCCGGAAAGGATCGAAAAGGAAGGTCGAGTTTGCCCTTGCTAGGAAAACTTGGTGAAATCGCTACTTGATTGACTAATAGGAAAAGTGGGGATTGCTTAGATCCTAATCCTTATCATGTTTAAAAAGTAAGCCTGTGTGGCGAACGTTGTAATATTCCGAGCAAACACTCAGACATTCGAATTGGCGTTGATGATATATTAACATTGGAAGTGCTGATAATTGAAGATAATTCTACTCAAGCTGAACTATTTTTCGAAACCCTAAAGGCTGTAAATGACGAGTCCGAGGTCATATTCGACGGGCAAGCCGCTTTAAATCGTTTAGCGGAAACCAGTCCACGAATTATGTTATTGGACCTAAACTTACCTATTATCTCTGGCTTAAAAATCGTCGAGCGCGTTAGACTACTGCCTCACTTGGCTGATACCCGGACCATCATCACAACCTGAGATTATAGAATGGTCGATGAAGTCAGAGAGAAAGTTGATTTGTTGCTTGACAAACCTGTGGGATATGAACAGTTAGGTTGCTAATGCAGTCGAATGCTCCAGTCTGATTAATAAATTAGTTTCTCTCCTACCAATCTTGAATTTGCTGCTGACTGCCTTTTTGATTGTTTTGTAGTCCAGCAGAAACTCATGCGTCAAATTCGGTAAATCATTATCCATTGGGAGAACTGATACCCACGCTGTCTTTCATTATCGGCCGATGATAAGTAATTGGCGGATTTAGATGGCGTGAAAACAGTATGAACAGCAACCTGATGATGAACCCTTCAGTGAAGTATTGTAAAGCGAGGCACGGAATCGAGCCGTTTTGTACGTTTGCAGGTATATAGAAAACAACCATTTTATCATAGGGCTGCTTCTAATAACTCCATGTCCAAATAGCATTAGTTGAGTCTATACGCAAAATCTAAGCAAAACAAAACCCCACTAATGACATCATTAGCGGGGTTTTTCCCTGTCTACTTCTTAGCTGAGGGAGGTGGACTCGAACCACCACCGACGGATTCAGAGTCCGCTGTTCTACCATTAAACTATCCCTCAAGGTCTGGGCATTTTACCAGAGGGGTATGGGCTCGGCAAACGCGAGTAACCCCAGGCGAATCGCTCATCATACAGTCGACCAAATGGGTTAGACAGGTCCCGCACCTCCTAGGAATCCGGTCCAACGTAGATGATTCGATAGATGAAGCCTCCCTTATCGTCGCTGACGTATAGGGCGCCATCAGGACCGACCGCCAGGCCAACCGGCCGGCCGCTGGCTTGACCGCTCTCTTCGTCGAGCCAACCATAGGCGAAATCTTCGATTGGACCGGCCGGCCGGCTGCCGTCGAGCGGCAAACGGACCACTTTATAACCGGTGGGCTCTGACCGGTTCCATGATCCATGGAAGGCAATGAAGAGATCGCCCTGGTATTCCTCTGGGAATTCATCACCTGTGTAGAAGGTTAGGCCCAGCGGGGCCGAATGGGCCTGCATCTGAACCACCGGCCGGCCAACATCCCTGCAGGCATCGGGGCCGCCTAATTCAGGGTCGATCACGTCGCCGCTGTGGCAGTAGGGCCAGCCGTAATCAAGGCCCTTTTCGATGATGTAGACGGTTTCAGGCGGAAAATCATCGCCCATCATGTCTCGGCCGTTATTGGTTGCCCAAAGCTGGCCTGTTTCAGGGTGAATGGCCAAACCAACAGCGTTTCGTAGGCCTGTAGCAAAAAGTCGTTCCCCCATTGCCTCAGGACCATCGTAAACAAGTATAGCAGCCCGCCTCGGATCTTCTTCAACACAGGCGTTACAACTAGAGCCGATGGAGACCACCATACGGCCGTCGGGCAAAAAAGAAACGGTCCGGGTACGGTGGGCCCCATCTGTCGGGTAATCATCGATCAAGATTTCCTGGCTATCTGCCCGGCCGTCGCCATCGGCATCCACCAGGCGAACGATGCCCGAGGGTATACCCACATACCAGGCTCCCTCATGGTAGGCCAGGCTATGGGGCTGATCCAATCCCTCGGCAAATGCACGAAATTCATCGGCCTGGCCGTCACCGTCAGCATCAGGTAGGGCCACGATGCGGTTGTTGCCTCGATCGGCCGCATAAAGAGCGTCGTCAGGTCCAAAAGCGATGAAACGCGGCCCTGATAAATCTTGGGCATAGACATTGGCCTCAAAGCCCGGCGGCAATTGTAAAGTGGCCTCACTTCCCGAACCCAGCGTCGGCCGGAAATTAGCCCGATTCGTTACAGCACGATAAAGAATCAGCACTCCGGCTAAAAGAATGATAGTCAGCCCGATCAAGCTGAGTATCGCTAATCTCTTTCTATCCATAGTTCTTGCCAGCCATCACTATGAGAGCAGATGTTTTCCTTAACCAAACGATACAATCGACCGGCTGCCTATTTAACCACGATATTGATCAGCCGCTGGGGTACGATGATGGTCTTGTATACATTCTTGAGGTTCAGATATTTCTGGACCCGTTCCCGGGCAAAAACTGTATTTTTCAATTCCTCGTCATCAATGCCGGCCGGTACGGTGACTTTATCTCGCAATTTACCGTTCACTTGTATGATAATCGTGACTTCATCGGCTTTCAATACCTTCTCATCGTATTCAGGCCATGATATTTGATGAACGGAGCTACCCTCGTGGCCCAAAGCTTCTTGCCAGATTTCTTCGGTGATAAAGGGCGCAATTGGGCTTAACAAGCGGGTGAATGTCTCCAAGGCTTCTCGCCAGGCGGCCGGGCTGATCTGGTTTTGGCGTTGATCGGTCAGGAAATTCAGATATTGCATCAAAGCGGCAACAGCCGTATTGAATTTGAATTTCTCCAGATCATCGGTCACGCGCTGAATGATCCGGTGCATCTCTCGCCTAAATTGGGTCTCAGCAGCAGGTAATTCACCTTTCGTTGAACTCGCCGATTTCGGTAATTCGGCCGCAACCATTTCCCAGGTTATATTCCAATATTTCTCCAGGAAACGATCAACGCCCTTGATATTGGCGCCTTCCCAAATCACGTCGCCGTCAAAGGGGCCGATAAAGAGGATATAGGTGCGCAAGGCGTCGGTTCCGTGCTTGGCAACCACCTCATCAGGCGTGACTACATTGCCCTTGGACTTTGACATGCGCTGTCCGTCGGCCGCATGTAGTACGCCCTGGTTTCGCAACTCGTTGAAAGGCTCGTCGAAAGGTATGAGGCCGGCATCGTGCATAACCTTGGTCCAAAAACGAGAGTAGAGCAGGTGCATGACGGCATGTTCAGCTCCGCCGACGTAAGTGTCCACAGGCAACCAGTAATTCATGGCCTCCGGTTCGAAAGGACCCAGATCGTAATGGGGGCTGGCGAAACGTAAAAAATACCAGGATGAACAAGCAAAACCATCCATGGTATCGGTCTCTCTTTTGGCCCGCCCGGCGCATTGGGGGCAGGTCGTATTGACCCATTTCTCAACCCGGGCCAGGGGCGAACGGCCGTCGCCAGTGGGAGCGAAGTCATTTGTTTCGGGCAGGCATACCGGTAAATCCTCGTCGGGAACAGCCACCGGTCCGCATTCCTCACAATGAATGATGGGGATGGGCGCACCCCAGTAGCGCTGGCGAGAGATGAGCCAGTCCCTCATCTTGTAGGATGTCTGCTTTTTTCCCAATCCTCTGGCAGCCAACTCCTCAGCCAAACGTTCGCTACCCTCTTCCGTCGAGAAGCCTGTGTAAGCGCCAGAATTGATCATGAAACCAGTCTCAGTGTAACATGCTTCGGTTCCATGGGAGTCGCCATCAGAGCTGATAACCTCGATGATGGGCAGACCATATTTTTTTGTGAAGGCAAAATCCCGGCTATCGTGACCGGGTACACCCATGACTGCGCCACTACCGTAGCCCATCAACACGTAATCAGCTACCCAAATCGGGATAGGTTCATCGGTGAGCGGGTGACGGGCGTAGGCGCCGGTGAAGACACCAGTCTTGGCCTTGTCCTCAGCCAGGCGATCCATCTCAGTCATACGCTTTGCCCGTTCGACGTAGGCCATGACCTCGCTGTGCCGTTCGCCGGTAGTCAATGGTTTTGTCAAGGGATGCTCGGGCGCCAGGGCCAGAAAGGTCACGCCAAATAAAGTGTCAGGCCTGGTGGTAAAGGTGGAAATTGATTGGCTTCCTTCGTTGCCAATTCCGAAAATGACCTCCACACCTTCGCTGCGGCCGATCCAATTTCGTTGCATCAGCTTGATAGAGTCGGGCCAGTTGATGGTCTCCAGATCCTCTAAGAGGCGGTCGGCATATTCGGTGATCCGGAAATACCATTGTTTCAAGTCTTTTTTTGTCACCAGCGACCCGCAACGCCAGCATCGGCCATCGATCACCTGTTCATTGGCCAGGATGGTCAGATCCTTGGGGCACCACCACTGGCTACCAGGAGCCTGATAAGCTAGACCCCTTTTGTACAGCAACAGGAAAAACCACTGGGTCCAGCGATAATAATCAGGATCGGTGGAACTGAACTCGCGCGACCAATCGTAAGAACATTCGACCAGCTCCATTTGGCGGCGGTAATTGGCATTGTGCCTGGCGGTGGTGATGGCGGGGTGGGTGCCATGTTTGATAGCGTAATTCTCGGCCGGCAAACCAAAAGCATCCCAACCCATGGGGTGTAGCACATTATAGCCTCGCATTCGTTTGAAGCGGGCCGATACGCAAGTTGGGATATAGTTGCGGCAATGTCCTAC
>JAHEJP010000250.1 GCA_024638855.1 Chloroflexota bacterium | reverse complement strand
CGGGGCTGTTTACATGGCCAAGCCCATCAAGGCAAAAAGCGCCTTCATGGTCTTGTCCAACCCCCCATCCCCCTACCAGGGGGCTTTAGGCGGCCAAGTAACATAACGCGGGATTATGCGCCATTGTCTGTCGGCACAAGCCCGCAAAAGACGCGGGCAGCGCCGCCAGCCAACGGTGCGCTGCGCCGCATAATCAGCGCTATGTTAAATGGCCGCGCAGCGCAAAAGACGCGCTGTAAGGTGTGCTGCGCACGTTAGGAAATCTCTTCCCGCCCCAGGCGGTCAACGCCCGCGGGCTCCAGCCGCGCAAAAGGCGCGCGTCTTCCGTTCCCGCGGGCGCTGCCCGCCGCCACCCCGTGGCCGCTGTCGCGGCCAGAGCGGCTAAAGCAAGAAAATCCTTGACCAAACCGACGCCTACCGCAACACTCTAGCCATGAGCGTGTTCAAACACCTGACAACCTACATCCTGTTGCTGCTGGTCGGCTTATCGGCCAGTGGCGTCGTTAGCGCCAAAGTCGTGTCGGGGCTGCAAAACTTAAGTCCAGGACTGCACCCGGGTGAAACGGGCTTTAACCCGTTGACGCACTTGGCTAAAATCGATTTTAGTACGACGAACGTGTTGGGCTCCTCTGTTGTTACAAAGAGTGCAGATGATATTTCTGATGGTGCATTTAGCTGGATTCATAAAGGTCGTCATACGACAAATCCGAAGCTAAGAAAAGAATGGGAAAGACAAACTGGCCAGAAATGGCCAAAAGACAAGAAGACAGGCCACAATCAAGACGTTTCCCATGAGCAGCCATTAGCGGATGGTGGCCCTGATCATGTATCCAATATTAAACCCCGTCCACGTGATGAACATTTGCAAAGACATCGTGATGCGGATGATTTTTCTAGGTGGGCTAAGAGGCGTAATCAATGATAAGGGAGATATCGCCAGAGCTATCGAAGGTTGCGGAATGGTCTAAATATCTTGAGGCTGAACAAGAAGATGTCGATGAAGTGAAGTCCATGTACAAAGAGGCAACAAGTTTCTTGGAGTTTTACGATTGGTGTTCGGCAATCCAGGAATCTTATGTCGGTATGCTTTATCCAGGAATTGTGGCTGTTTTTCTATTTAAAATTAATCCAGCGAGAAAAGATGTAGACGAGTGGATATGGGTAGTCGTCGGTGATCTCCCGTCAGCGTATCTGACTACTGATGAATGTCCGAACCCTGCTACAGCCCTTGATGGGTATATTGGAGCTATGCTGGAGTGGGTTGATGCAGCGAAAAACGGAAAGTCGGTTGCTGACCTAATACCAGTCGATGTTCCCGCTACAAGAGAAAATGCGGACATGCTTAAAACGCGGTTAAAGTTTTTGGACGAACAAATCCTATCTGAGTATAAAGAAGACTTGAAAGTTTGACTTCGGTTAAATGTTACAAAGGGTGGATCTAAGTCCCCCAATATTGATCCTAAAGATATTGTTAACAAAACTCCTGCACAAATAGATAAGTTCGCCAAGGACAAAGGGCTTATTCCTAAAGGCTCAAATCCACAAGCAGGAAAAGGATCTTATATCGATCCAGCTACCGGTAAACAGAGAGTTCTTTGCCATCCGAATTGCTCAAACCCGCATGGGCACGTTAACAATCCGGGAGGCCAGCGACTGGATATAAACAGGAATGTAGTTCCACCAGAATCCCCGGCCGCACACTTGCCGATAAAATTACCATAGGTTATGAACACGATGCATGATTGGACGCTAGTGTCGATTGCTGTTGAATGGATAAAAGGTATGGTTACGATTACCTTTAAAAACAGTCAATCCGTCGAAGTTTTACTCACGGCTAATGGATTGGCCGACTTAAAGATACCAAAACGTGAGGATTGGGGTGAGAGCGTTTCGGTCAATGAGGTAGAAGGTCCTTTGCAACTAAATAACGGTAATAGCTATTTAGGTATTGAAATTCAAAGCGGAGATAAGATTGAGCTAGAGGCAAAAACGATTTACTTGCCGAAAACATAATTCGTTGTTACAAAGGGCGCAGGGAAAGAGATCGGAATACTGCGTGATGCGGCTAAGGGTAAAGGTAATTTCGGTTTAGGTTCAGGATCTAGAGCTGAAGCTGACAAGCTTGGCAAAGCATGGGTCGGTGATGGCCATAAAGTAGCTAGTGATGGAAAGACTTTGATCAGCAAGGATGGATTGAAACAATTTAGACCACCTAGCTACAAACCTAAACTAGATAAAACTCAAGCAAACTTTGAGCAAAGATTTCCTGGTCAGCAGTCAAACAGATGGCAGTCAAATGGTCATCTAGATATTACGGATTAAGCTATGAATGCAGAATTAAAAAGGCTTCATAGCCCTGATGTTTATAACTTGGAAAATTACCGACCAGAGAATCCAGAAAAGTTTAGTTTTCTTCTTCAGGCTATGGTTGGCCCTGAAGGAAAAGACGGCGAAGAATCATTTGATATTGAAGTGTGTACGCCAAGATGGCTTGAAGAAACTTATGGTGTTGAAGATGTTGTTATAGGCCGTCATCACCTTATTATCCGTGAATACAACTATGAAAGATTGATTCAAGCAATTAAGGATTTTTTGAAACAGTGCACTGGTGAGAACTGGAATGAAGTTGCAGAAAAAGTATCACGATTAGGTATGTGGGAATTTGAAGATTATGTTGAGTAACACAAGCCCCGCTTCGTGGGGCTTCATTGTTTTATGACGCCTGCTGTATCACCGTATCGATCATCTCGATCACAAACTTCTGCTTAGAGCGCGGTAAGCGGCTGACGCGCTCGATCTGCTGTTGCAGCTTGGGCGTAGGCCCTCGCTTGCCGCTCGTTTTCTTGGCGGGTTCTCCCAGCAGTTCATCGATGGAAATGGTCAAGAATCAAAATTGGGGTCAGAACACAGTTTTAGCTAATATTAATTTAACGTTGTGCATTCAACCACAAGGAGGTGAAATATGCCGCGCAAGCCACGCCTTGATTTGGCAGGTGTACAGCGCCCCGATCCAGGTGCAAAAGCTGAAAAAGGACAAGGCCACTTTGGAGTATTACTCCATTGACACCGCCGGCAACCAAGAGGCGACCAACTCGGAGGCACTGAAATGAGACCATCTACTCACCGATATTCTTGCGTTAGGGTGTTTGCAGCGGTTTTGGTCGGGGTCTTGATGGGGTGGTCGTTCGCCGCCCGGGCGGTGGAGACGGTGACCTACTATCACCTGGACGCCTTGGGCTCGCCGGTGGCGGCGACGGACGCGTCCGGGAACGTGGTGTGGCGCGAGGCCTACCGGCCCTATGGGGCGCGGATCAACATGGAGCCGGCGGCGGCCAACCAGAGCCGTTGGTATACGGGTCATCCCCACGATGAGGACAGTGGTCTGACCTATGCCGGGGCGCGGTACTACGACCCGGTGGTGGGCCGGTTTATGGGCGTGGATCCGGTGGGGGTTGGGGAAGGGAATGTGCATAGCTTCAATCGCTATGCGTACGGGAACAACAATCCGTATGCGTATGTCGATCCAGACGGTCGCGTAGCCGAGACAGCTTGGGATGCGATTAACATTGGGTTGGGGGCTGCATCGTTTGTCCAAAACATTGGCGCTGGTAACTATTGGTCCGCCGCCTTAGATGCAGTTGGTGTCGTAGTGGACAGTGCAGCCGCTGCAATTCCGTTTGTACCAGGCGGCGCGGGGACTTTAATCAAGACGTCTCGAGTTGTTGATAACGTTACAGATGTTCCAAAGAACGTAGGTAGATCAGGGAGACAAGCCAGATTACGTGAACTTGCTAATGATCCAAAAATTTCATCGGCTGATCGGGGCTGGATCAGACAAGAAATGAATCAAATCGAAAGAGGAAAACGACGCAGTATTAGGCTTCCTGGGTCCTCTCGCAAAAGGACAAATGAAGGTCGTGAGTATGGTGGCCCGGGTGGAAAGGAACTTGCTCATAGAAGGGGATTTGAGGCCCAAAAAGGACATAGTTATAAACATTCGGACCTTCAGGACAAAGACTTACATAAATTGCAACATAAATTTGAAGGATACTGATAGTGAGTTACGAAGTTAATGATTATGAGTATGACTCAGTTACAAGCCTCTCCGGTCCTGAAAGGTATCAATATCTGGTAAATAAGATCGTAGACTGGGAGGAGGTCTGGAGTATTAAGGATCAGAGCGGATGGAGTTTGATGGGCGACGATACTGATAACGAATTAGTTCCGATATGGCCAGCGGAAAAGTATGCATCTGCGTGCTGTACTGGATTATGGAAAAATTGCGAGCCTGAGACAATTGATTTGGAAACTTGGCTCGAAAAATGGATTTCGGGAATGTCGGCAGACGGGCGAAGCTGTGCTGTCTTTCCATTACCGTCAGACAAAGGATTAGTCGTTACGCCGGAACAATTGGAGAAGGATATTCGAGAAGCATTATTACAATATGAATAGTGGGCGATTCCTTTGCACCTGGGCGCCCGCAACAAACGATAGAAACTGGGCAACTGAAAATTGCAAAATTGGGGTCAGAACACAGTTTTAGCTAATATTAATTGAACGTTGTGCACTCAACCACAAGGAGGTGCATTATGTCGCACAAGCCACGCTTTAATTTGGCAGGTGTACAGCGCCCCGATCCAGGTGCAAAAGCTGAAAAAGGACAAGGCCACTTTGGAGTATTACTCCATTGACACCGCCGGCAACCAAGAGGCGACCAACTCGGAGGCACTGAAATGAGACCATCTACTCACCGATATTCTTGCGTTAGGGTGTTTGCAGCGGTTTTGGTCGGGGTCTTGATGGGGTGGTCGTTCGCCGCCCGGGCGGTGGAGACGGTGACCTACTATCACCTGGACGCCTTGGGCTCGCCGGTGGCGGCGACGGACGCGTCCGGGAACGTGGTGTGGCGCGAGGCCTACCGGCCCTATGGGGCGCGGATCAACATGGAGCCGGCGGCGGCCAACCAGAGCCGTTGGTATACGGGTCATCCCCACGATGAGGACAGTGGTCTGACCTATGCCGGGGCGCGGTACTACGACCCGGTGGTGGGCCGGTTTATGGGCGTGGATCCGGTGGGGGTTGGGGAAGGGAATGTGCATAGCTTCAATCGCTATGCGTATGGGAATAACAACCCTTACAAGTTTGTTGACCCAGATGGGGAGGTTGCGCAGGCCATAGCCGGCGGTTTTTGGGGTGGCTTGGTGGATGTGGCCACTCAGGGAGTATTAATAGCGACGGGAGTGCAGGAGAGTTTTAGTTATACTCAATTTGCGACGTCGGTGGGCACGGGTGCGCTGACGGCAGGTCTGTCTACCGCGGGCAACATCGCCAAATTGGGAAATGCTCTGACAAAACTGAGAGCGGGTGGGAGTGTTACAAAGGGCGCAGGCAAGGAAATAGGTATCCTTCGTGATGCGGCTAAGGGTAAAGGTAATTTCGGTTTAGGTTCGGGAAGTAGAGCTGAAGCTGACAAGCTTGGCAGGGCGTGGGTTGGTGATGGAGCTAGAGTTGCCAGTGATGGAAAAACCTTGGTTAGTAAAGATGGGCTTAAAGTATTTCGTCCTCCATCTGCAAAACCTAACAGCCCCCATGCAACAACAGGAGTGCAAGCTAATTTTGAGAGAAAAATAGAAGTTGGTGGTCGCCCGATAAGCAATGGTCACTTGGATATAGTGGACTAGAAAATGCGGGCGAAACTAAAAGAATTTTACTCTCTGGATTTTGATCTAAATTCGTATTGGCCAGATCAACTTGATAATTTTGGCTTTTGGGTACGAGCTATGATCGGCCCGGAAAATGAAGAAGGGTCAGAATCTTTTGATATACAGGTATGTACTCCGGAGTGGCTTAAATCCAAACATTCAGATGATGAAGTCCTATTTGGTCGTCATATGTTAATTGTTTTTGAATATGATTTGGACAGAATTAAAAATAAAGTATCTAGCTATTGTGATCGTTGCTCAGGTAAAACTTGGCAAGAAATAGCAGGTAAACTAAGCAGGATTGGTTACTGGGAATTTGAGGATTATACTCCTGCATAGAAGCAAAGCCCCGCTGAGGCGGGGCTTTTTTGTATCTACTCAGCGGTCACCACCAGACAACCGTGCATCACCCTGATCTTAACCTGTGAATCAATACCGAATCCGGCCTGTGCATCTCGAATTCCTAATTCTGCCGCGGAAACTGCATCTAATACAATATTGCGGCTGCTAGATATCCTGCGCTAATCTCTTCGGCCATGAAGGATGCATTAGTGCTTATTGTCCATTTGTTGATCACTGCCACCCGAGTTCTTAGATCAGGTGGCGTCAAGGCGGTAATTGCCGAGAACCTTCTGCTCAAACATCAGCTACAAATCTTCGCGCGCTCTCGCCGGCGGGCCCCGAATCTAGTTGCGGCCGATCAGTTCTTCTTGGGATTCTGGTCGTTGTTCCTTCGTCCGAGTCGGGTTCATAAATCGTCCGTCATATTGCGCCCATCAACTGTGTTCCGATTTCACCAATATCTCGTTCGCCGGAAGTATCGACTTTTGTACTCTCCTAAAACCCGAACAAAACCTGGACCCAAAGGTCCCTCTGAACAACTGATCCACGTCATCGTCGAGCTCAAACGTCGAAATCCCGACTTTGGCTGTCCGCGAATCGCTTTGATTATTTCGAATACGTTCGGTATTGTGATCGACAAGAACGTCGTGTGGCGTGTCCTCGCCAAGTATTACCATCCGGAATCCGGTGGTAATGGTCCTTCCTGGTTGACCTTTCTTGGGCACATGAAAGACAGTTTGTGGAGTGTAGATATGTTCCGGTGTGAATCTATTACTCTTAAAAGTCATTGCGTGTTGGTGGTCATGGATCAGTTCACTCGCCGGATCATTGGATTTGCGGTTCACGCCGGAAACGTCAACGGAATGATCCTTTGCCGGATGTTCAACAAAGTCATCGCCGGTAAATCTTCACCTCGATACTTAAGTTCGGATAACGATCCGCTCTATGAGTATCACCGATGGCAGACGAACTTGCACATCCTTGAAATCGACGAAATCAAGACGGTCCCCGGCGTTCCCGTGTCCCATCCTTTCGTTGAACGCCTAATAGGAACGGTTCGCCGTGAATTCCTTGATCATATTCTTTTCTGGAACTCGGTTGATCTGGAGAGAAAGCTTCAAGAGTTCCAGCATTATTACAACCAAGAGCGTGTCCATGCTTCGATTGACGGTAAAACCCCGGCCGAAGTCAGTAGTGAATCCGTTAGAGCACCGGTTCAACTCGACGACTTTCGTTGGGACACGCATTGTCGCGGACTCGTCCAGTTGCCGATGGCTGCGTGATTAGGAATCCGAGATGCACACCTCACGTACAAACACGCGATATAAAAGTAGGGCCAAGTGGAAGAACAAGCGCCCCAAGAAAGACTGAAATTACTAGATCAGCTACCAAGCAAGATATTCGCACAGCACGCGAATTAGCAAGACGGAAAGGGTTGCTGCCATGAAAGATATATTGACATGGATTCAAGCGTGGTTCTTTAGCCAATGCAATGAAGTATGGGAGCATTCATACGGCATTAAAATAGATACGCTGGACAATCCCGGATGGTCCGTTGTTATTGATCTAAATGGAACGAGCTTGGAAAGTAAAAGTATGGATACGATCTCCATTAATCGTACAGAAGATGACTGGATTAACTGCTCGGTATCTGACAACCAGTTTAAAGGCTACGGTGGTCCTGAGAATCTGAGGGATATATTAAATACGTTCAAGTCATGGGTGGAGGCAGAGCACTAGCTAAGTGTAACAAATATAGGTTGTTACAAAGGGCGCAGGGAATAAATTTCCTACGAAAGCTGATGACCTCTTATCTGAATTACCCAGGGATGCGAAGGGAAGAATTTATCCAAGTGACAAAATTCGTATTCGCCCCGAACAG
>JAHEJP010000249.1:3679-7927 GCA_024638855.1 Chloroflexota bacterium | reverse complement strand
GGTCTGCCATGTTGTAGGCACATGAATTTCCTGATCCCTAATGTTTAATTTATTAGGAGGGCTGGGCGGCCGCCCAGCCCTCCTAGACTTTTTTGATCCTCAAACTGGATTAAAAGCGAAACACGATAACCAGCCCGATAAAACCCAATCCGTTCTCCGTCTTTTGTCGGATTTTGGATCAGTCTAAGGCATGGCGAAATGGTCGACCATCCCTCTTATATTACCGGTGAAACAACAACCAGAAATTTCACATAACAGGAGAGTTATAAGACAATGAAAATTTATCAGACAACCACTTGGCTCATGATAGGAGCCATGATAAGTGTTTCGCTGTTGTCTGCTTGTAGTTTGCTCGAGTCGCCTAGCGCCTCAGCCCGAACGCCGGAAGACGCCATCGTCGAGGCTATGCACGATTATCTGGACGAGCAAGGCGCTCCGTTGGATCAGGTGGAAGTGACTGTCAAACAGATAGACGGAGACTATGCGAGAGTTGAGATTATCTCTATCGATCCCGAATCACCGGGTGGGTGGAACGCCTTCATGAAACGAGAGGACGGCGGCTGGACGACGGTACTCTCTGGCTCCGGTATGGAAAAGGAGCATGTTGAGGCGGCCGGCATTCCAGAGAGCGTCTGGCCGGAAG
The DNA here is from genome assembly GCA_024638855.1 of Chloroflexota bacterium. Classification (GTDB taxonomy): domain Bacteria; phylum Chloroflexota; class Anaerolineae; order Promineifilales; family Promineifilaceae; genus UBA11865. The sequence goes on along the minus strand of JAHEJP010000249.1, from coordinate 7,284 downwards.
GCTGGTTGATCGCCGAAAATGGTTTGGAGCCACCAACCGGCGTCGCTTGCCCAGTGCCAACGGCCGGGAATCTGCTCCTGACCGATAAAGTTCGTGGATATTGCCTGTTCTACCCAGACACCCATACGATGGTACAGCTTGAAAGCGGAAATACCGAAATCGTGGTCGGCGAGGTGATGAACCACATCGATCCCCGGGTTAGCATCTACACCGAAGAACTGGCCGGCCGTACTATCGAGCAGGTGGTTGACGAATTCCTGGCAGGCTACGAAGGATTTGATATTGAGCGAACGGATCTGATCGTCGCCGGCGAGAAGGCCATTCTGCTGGACGGTATTCCTGGCCAAGACTTCTACCGCAAAATCCTCATCGCTCATGATGATTCCCTATACCATCTGGCCTTCGCGCCCTATGATGAGAGCCTGGTTGACACCTTCCCACAGGCGGAACAGTTATACGCTACCGTAATGGACTCCTTCACCTTCACGACTCCTTAAAATCCCCAGTAATTTCCCTCCTCTTCCCTTAGGGCAGTTTGACCAGCAAGCTGCCCCTTTTTACATTCTTTTCTGGCCAGCCCTCATTTCTCCGCCTAAAGACTGATTGTCCCATCCGCCAACAATCCCATGTGTTTGGGGTTCGACTAGTTTATGATCATCGTTAGAGGAAAACCATCAAGAGGCACCTCAGACTTGTAATCGCAAGGAGAATTTAACATGCAGGATTTACTAACACCTAACCGGAATAAACAAAAGATGCCGGGGAAGATTCCCAGGTGGTTCGCAATCCTGGCCATGGCGGCCGCAGCCTTGGCTATTGTCCTGTTTAGCTTGGCGATGCCGGCGCTCTTGTACTTTCTTAATCCAGAGCCAACGCAAGAAACCCTAGTATTGGTGCCAACCCGGGCTATTGTCGCGACGGCCACGATCATTCCACCAGCAACATCGACGGAGCCGCAAACGACGATAGTCAGAGAAACGATGACGGTTTTGGCGACCACCGAAGCGGCCGCTTGGCCGACCTTCGCACCCCAGGCGACGGCAACAAATCAGCCCATCATCCAACCTATGCCGTCAACCACGACCACCTTTAGTCCGACCTCGCCGCCGGTCGCTCCCTCGACCACAGCCTCGCCGGCGACCTGGCAAGGTGAATATTACGCCAACCCAAACCTGGCCGGAACACCGTCTCTAATCCGGGAAGACACAGCCCCCAACTTCGACTGGGGAACAAGCGGCCCGGTTAGCGGCATGCCGGCCGATGCTTTTTCCGTTCGCTGGACCCGGTCGCTACCATTCCTGGCCGGCAATTATCGCTTTTACGTGATCGCCGACGATGGCCTGCGGGTCTGGCTTGACAACCAATTGATCATTGATCAGTGGCACGAGTCAGGTAATATGACCTACTCGGCCGAAAAATACTTAACTGCCGATAATCACAGTTTGCGGATCGAATATTATGAAAATTGGGGCAATGCTCGCCTCCAATTCTGGTGGGAATTCCTCGACCAATATCCCCAGTGGCGCGGCGAATATTACCCTAATAACGCCCTATCTGGCCTGGCTACATTGATCCGTAATGATCAGGAGCTTAACTTCAACTGGGGCCGGACCAATCCGGCGCCAGGCTTGCCGGCCGATGACTTTTCCGTTCGCTGGACCCGATCGCTGCCCTTTGAGGCGGCCACTTATCGTTTTCACTCGCTGGTGGACGACGGCATCCGCATCTATGTGGACGGCCAATTACTCCTCAACCAGTGGCAGGACGGCTCACTGCGCGAGGTTGTGGCCGATATAGCCATACCTGCCGGTTGGCACGATATCCGCATAGAATATTATGAACGAAACGGTGACGCCCAAATCCACTTCTGGTGGGAACGGCTCACGCCCGTCTATCCCGATTGGAAGGGTGAATATTGGGCGAACCGTCAACAGAAGGGCAACCCAATGCTGATCCGGAATGATAGTAAGATCGACTTTAATTGGGGTCGCGGCGCTCCGGCCGGCGGCTTGCCGGTCGATGATTTTTCAGCCCGCTGGTCCCGTACTGTGCGCTTAGAAGAAGGCCGCTACCGCTTCCATGCCCGGGCCGACGACGGCTTGCGCCTTTACCTGGATGGCAACCTGCTCATAGACGAATGGCAGGACAGTCGGGCCGAGGAGATCACCAGGGATCTCAACTTGTCATCCGGCAATCATTCTTTACGCGTCGACTATTACGAGCACGGTGGCGAGGCTGAGATCAAAATCTGGTGGGAGAAAATTAGCCCCGCTACCTACCCCGATTGGAAGGGCGAATATTGGGCCAACCGCCAATTGAAGGGCAAACCAGCATTGATCCGGAATGATAGCAAGATCGACTTTAATTGGGGTCGCGGCGCTCCGGCCGGCGGCTTGCCGGCCGATGATTTCTCCGTACGCTGGGGCCGCCAGGTGGAACTACAAGCAGGTATCCACCGCTTTTACGCCCAATCCGATGACGGCATCCGGGTCTACGTGGATGGCAAGCTGATCATCGATCAATGGCACAACAACAACGCCAGCCAGGTCTATATACAGGACCTGACCCTCACGCAGGGCCGCCACCAGTTTGTTGTCGAGTATTACGAAAACAATGGTAGTTCCCTGGTCAAATTTTGGCGCGAGAGGTTGGGCGGCGTGCCAACAGCCACCGCTACCAAGCCGCCAACGGCGACACCAACAACGACGCCATCGGCGACCCCGACCGAAACACCGGCGCCAACAGCCACCGCTACAGCCACTGAGACGCCGTTACCTGAGCCACCTTCTGCGCGTCTGAATGAATTTTTACCGCTGCCCGGCGTGGTTGACTGGAATCTTGACGGTTCTCCGGACGAGTTTGATAGCTGGATCGAGATTTATAACCCAGGCAAAGCGAACCTAGATTTGGATGGCTGGTCCTTGGCAACCAACGCACTTGGCCAAGACGCTTACCACTTCCCCGCTAGGGCTGAGATTGAAGCTGGCAATTTCCTGGTCTTGTATCGCGACCTCACCGGCCTCGACTTAAACCAGGCCTTTTTCCTTTACTTGTTCAACGTTGATGGCAAGGTAGTTGATTCAGTTGAAGTCGAAACCTTACCAGCCGATGCTTCTTATAGCCTCGACGAATTTGGTCGCTGGCACGGCGATTGGCTGCCCACACCGGGTATGCTCAATAAGCCGGTAGATTCGGATTTCTTTAGGTTCATTGAACAACAGGAGTAAACAATGTCGGTTTTTCAGATTCAGAACATAAGAAAAGGTAAACGACTCGCCGCTTACAGGCCAATCTTACTGATGATTTTGGCGCTGGCGATCGTATTCGGGCCGCCGGCTTTTCCGAGCCCATCCCCACCATCGAGATAACGGCTGTGGAACAGGGCAAGAGCGTTACCTTTGTCACCAAAAATTACCCGACCAACAAGGTATTCACCGTGACGATGGGGGCATTTGGCACCAAGGGTGTAGGTGGCACAGTCGCCGGCAGCTTTAATTCAGGCGCGGGCGGATCGATTAAGGTTTCCATGCCCATCCCGACCGGGTTAAGCGGCCTCGATCGAATCGCCGTCCGAACCCAAACCAACCAACTTGTTCCCTATTACA
>JAHEJP010000249.1:0-3579 GCA_024638855.1 Chloroflexota bacterium | reverse complement strand
GCCCTGTATTTAGGATGTGGGCGCCGTGGCGATAATCTGTGTGCCTTGCCCAGGAGCGCTATGAATGACTAATGTACCATGAAGCTGTTCAACCCGCTCGCGCATCGAGCGTAACCCTAGATGACCGGCGAAGTTGCCCTCCGGATCAAAGCCGCAACCATCGTCCTTTATTTCCAATAACAATTGGCCATTCTCCCGGGCAAGCTTGATCGACACCTGTTGAGCTCGGGCATGGCGGGCGATATTATGGCAGGCTTCCTGGGATACCCGGTAGAACGCTTCCTTGGTCGGCAGCGGTACGTCAGGTTCCTCATCTAAAGACATGGTAACGCTAATATGGTGACGAGCTTGTAAGGTGGCCACTTGTTTAGATAAGGCGGCTACCAACCCTTCATTAGCCAAAGATTCCGGCCGCAATTCGAAAATCATCGCTCGCATTTCGGCCAATCCCCCCTCAGCTAGAGAAAGTATATAATCCAGCGGCTCGCGCAAGGCAACTGTCGCTTCAACATTCGTTGCTGTCCGGTCTAACAATGTTCGCGCCGTTCGTGTTCCCAGTGCGATGCCGTAAAGCGCCTGGGAGACTGAGTCATGCAACTCTCGAGCCATCCGCTGTCGTTCCTGGAGCACAGCCAGTCGCTGAGCCTTTTCATACAACCGCGCATTCTGTATGGCCACGGCCACATGGTTAGCAAAAGTCATGGCCAGATCGGCATTTTGTTGGCTATACACGGCCGGCTCCCGGTGGTGTAAAGCCAACATGCCCATTACCTGTTCCCTGGCGATAAGGGGAATACCCATCCAGGAGCGGATGGACTGGGTCCGGTCGTCGCCCAGTCTGGTGGCCCGGCGAAAGGCTACAGCTAAAGGGGTATCAGCCGACACATCCGGGATCAAGACAGGTTTTTGTTCTTCGAGGAGTTGGCGGCCGATGATGTTATCAACAGCGTAGCTGTGATTCAGCATAGACTCTTGAGGGAAAGAGCCTTGATAGGACTGGATGGTAAAGGCACTATCATCCAGCGTCAAAATAGCCCCGCCTGTATAGTCTACGACAGGCAAGAGTTTGCGTAGCGCCTGTTCCAACAACACCTCTAACTCTAAGGTGGAGGCTATGCTCCGGGAGATGTTGAGCAACATAGTCAGTTCCAAGGTACGTTCTTCCACCCGTTGCTCCAATTGGGCATTGGCGGCCGATAATTCTAACGTCCGTTGCGTCACCGCTGCAGCCAACCTGGCCTGGCGATTAACATTTAGATAAACAAGGCTGGTCAGCAAAGCAATGGTGACCAGACCTCCGAGCCGGGCCAGGAGAAGAGGTTGCCAAATCAAGGCCGACCATCCCTCTCGGGGCGCGCTCGCTAGTTCCCAATACCCTTCCGGTAATATGATTTGGGTGATGAGCGGGTCCTTATTAAAAACCTCCGGCGATCCATGAAAAATTCTGCCCTGGTCATCGCGCAAAACGTACTCTAGCCGGTTTGTTTCCCCTTCAATGCCGGCCTCGTTTATTAAAGGTGGGATATCCATGACGACGTTGACTAGACCCCAATAGAGCCCTTTCTGATCGACCGCTTGCTGGGCGATGAGGCCAAGCCCACCCTGGACAAGATCGATCGGTCCGCTGATTGTAACCTGTTGGGTCTTGATGGCTCTTTGGACATCGGCCACCACATCCGGCCGCGGGTCTTCGAGGGGTCGGTAACCCAGGATGGATTCATTCCCTTCCAGCGGATAGACATATTGGATCTCGCCCCCCGGAGCGACGGCCATGCTGCGGATACCTCGCGAGTTAGTGTAAAGATCCGCGGCGAATCGTTCGAAATTTTGGCCAAAATCGGCTGATGAACCTTCGGTCTGGACGAAAGCGTATAAGCCCTGTAACCGGGCTAACCGGCGACTGATGGTCGACGATAAGGCACTACCTCGGGCAGATAACTCGCTGACCACCTCCGCCCGCTGTTCGACTAACAATCGCTGCGCGTACCAACGGCTGGCAAAAGACCAGGCGGTTAAGAGCAAAACGAGCGTCACGGCGGCCGCCAGCAATGCTTGCCGGCGTGGGCTAACCTGGGCGTACAGCCGCTTCCGTGGGGGGAACTTTAATGGAGTTCGGTGAATAGTTGTAGGTGCAAGACGGATCGTCATTCTTTCGCTGCTGGTACTGGCACCAAACCAATCTGAACGGCGTATAGTGCGGCCTGGGTCCGACTAAGGACCCCTAGCTTGCTGAGAATATTACTGACGTGAGTTTTGACTGTTTTTTCGCCTATACCCAGTTCCAGGGCGATCTCCTTGTTGGCTAACCCCTGGGCTACTAAGCTCAGCACTTCAGTTTCCCGCTGGGTAAGCAGTTCCGGGCTTTTAGGGATGCTTACTTCGCGCACGAGCCGTGCCGCTGCCTGTGGCGAGAGATAGACCTGGCCGGCCGCGGCAGCCTTGATGGCCCGGCATAACTCCTCCGCCTCGGTATCTTTCAACAGGTAGCCGGTGGCTCCGGCGCGCATGGCGCCGAATATGGCGCTATCTTCCAGGACGCTGGTCAGGGCGATCACTTCCACTTCCGGCATTTCACTACGTATGGTCGCGATAGCCGTCACCCCATCCATGACCGGCATCAGCAAATCCATCAACACCACTTGCGGCCGTAATTCGCGGGCCAGTCGCACGCCTTCCGCTCCGTTGGATGCCTCCCCGACAATCTCTATCTCCGGATCTAGGCTCAGGAACATGCTCAGGCCCTGGCGTACGACGCTGTGGTCATCCACGATCAATATTTGAACGCTCATGATCCGCTAGTATAGACCTTACTTCAACTTGCACATCGGTCAAATGACCTAAACTCTCTCAGCCAAAAGACCGAGACAAAATACATCGATCGGCACTTCACCACCCCAACTATTTCATATACAATGCCCATCGTAGGGGAAATGTGAGTCTTTAGAAGTCACTGTTCTCTCTCGCGTATATTCCCAAAAGGAAGGTTTAAACCATGAAGCAAATATTGCAGACCGGGCTGATGGCGGCTTTGGCTGTGCTCCTGTTGTCCATGGCTGCCTGCCAAGACCAGCAAGTCTCGCCCACGATAACGGCTCAAGTAAGCGAAGTCGTTCCCACTTCTACCGCCCCACCCGTTGCCTCGCCGACCATCGTGATCCCCAAGGTGACGAAAACGGCAGCGCCGGCAACTGTTACGCCAGTTGAGATCGCTCCGCAGCCGACGAGCCAGGTGGTGGCGGTCTCGATGCCCCAGTTTGCCCAGTTCAAACCGGCGCCGGTAGATAGCCTGCCGGCAATATTCCACGAGCCCATCGCCCCAGATATGGGTAATGTATTGGTGCCCTTTGCCCTGTCGCCCGACCAGTTGGTGCGTCTGGGACAATCCGGCCTTGTGGTCAGTCCTGGCGTAGAAAAGGAGTTCTTCACCGTTTATGAGAAGGCTCGTTACGACAATGTGCCTATTTTTGTGACCAGCGACTCGCTGTTACATAGCTACCATCTTATTTTCGACAAGGTTTTACGCACGGCCGAGCGCCAGGCATTTATCCCCTTGCTGAGCGAGCTGAACGAGGCCATGCT
>JAHEJP010000013.1 GCA_024638855.1 Chloroflexota bacterium | reverse complement strand
GTCAAATTTGCCATAACTTCTACTCCAACATGTACGCTAACAAGAGAACCGCCCTCAGACCAGTGGGTCTGAGGGCGGCTTATGCGTCAAGCAAACCCAGCCAGCCCTTAGCGTAAGGCCAAAGTGGCCGACCCTAAGTAGTCAACCAGTTCGGCAACTGAGGTATCCATGAGGTTGAAATACGGCTGTGGGTAAATACCGATCCAGATGATGAAGAGCAAGAAGGCAAGGAAAACTGCCAGTTCACGGCCGTTAACATCCTTCAATGATCTGTTTTCATCTTTATCTAGCGGGCCCATGAAGACTCGTTGGAACATCCACAATAAGTAGACGGCGGCCAGGATGACGCCCGAGGCGGCAAACGCTGTATATATCCAGGCGTTTTGACCGAGAGACTCAGTGGCTCCCATAGAGCCCTGCAAAATGGTGAATTCGCCGACGAAGCCGTTCAGTCCCGGCAAACCCATGCTAGAAAGTACGACCACCAGCGACAGCGCAGTAAAGATCGGCATGGCCCGCCAGATTCCACCAAAAGCGGACATAGCCCGCGTGTGGCGCTGTTCGTATAAGATGCCAACCAGGAAGAACAATGCGCCGGTGCTGAGTCCGTGGTTAATCCCTTGAAGGATGCCACCCTGGATGCCCAAGGCATTGAGCGAAAAGATGCCCAGCATCACAAAGCCTAAGTGACTGACGCTGGAATAAGCCACTAACCGCTTCACATCTTTCTGGGCGAAAGAGACGATGGCGCCGTATATGATGCCGATGATAGCTAAAACGGCAATCACCGGTGCAAAGTCGATTGATGCCTGGGGGAATAAGGGCAAGTTGAAGCGTACGAAACCATAGGTGCCCATCTTTAGCAATACGCCGGCCAAAATAACCGAGCCGGCCGTTGGCGCTTCCGTATGAGCATCCGGTAACCAGGAATGGAAGGGGAAAATCGGCACCTTGATGGCAAAGGCGATGCCGAAACCCAAGAAAAGTATCCACTGCGCATTAGCGAAAAGCTGCTGTTGTTGTACCAGATCAGGTACACCAAAGGTGCCCACTTTCAGGCCCAAATATAAGATGGCCAGCAGCATGAGCAACGAACCAGCCATGGTGTACAAAAAGAATTTGATGGCCGCATAAACGCGCCTTTCACCGCCCCACATGCCGATGAGGAAGTACATGGGGATCAGCGTGAATTCCCAAAAAATGTAGAATAGAAACAGGTCTTGAGCCAAGAAGACGCCTATCATGCCGGTCAATAACAAGAGCATGAATACATAATAACCTTTCACATTGTTCTTTATAGCCGACCAGGAAGATATGACGGAAAGCAGCATAATGAAGGTCGTCAACATGATGAACAAAATGCTCAAGCCATCCAGGGCCAGGAAGTAGCTGACACCTAATGCCGGAATCCAGGGCACTCGCTCAACCATCTGCAAACCGCCCACGTCAGCATTAAAAACGACTAAAACGATGATGGAGATGACGAAAGTGATGGCCGCCGTAGCAATGGCGATCTGCCGGATCAAATTGTCAGACTCTCGCTTAAAAGGTTTAAGCAAAAGGATCGCCACCACGCCAATGAGTGGGAAAAATGTCAACAATGATAATAGACCGTTACCGTCCATGCTGTCTCCACAACAGAATTTGATGAGTGTGATCCAGGAAAAGGCGCTGTTTCATCTTGGGTTCCATTCACCAACAATTAATTAGCAATGTAAATAAACCAAACTAGCAAGGCGATGACGCCAATAAAAACAGCCAGTGCGTAATTACGCACATAGCCTGTTTGCGTCGCCCGCAGCGCTGTCGCCAACCAGCTGGTGGCTTTACCGGCGCCATCCACTAAAAATCCGTCAATGAAGCCCAGGTCGAACCTCTCGCTCAACCAGGCCGATGATTTGACATAGCTGTCCCGGATGACCCGATCGTGGAACCAATCGTGCCAGAATCGCCAATCCACGGTATCGGCCAGGAAACGGGACAACCAGTTATAGCCGGGGACAATCGTCTTGTAATACAGGGTGTTCAAGGGCAATATTCCAAACCACCAAATGGGTTTGATCTTTTCCATTGGATCGGGGTCGCTCACCGAGTCCGGCCGCCGGCGGTAAACCAGCCAGGCGACTACGAGTCCGGATAAGGCCAGTATCGTAGAGAGTATGGCAACGAAGTAAACGATACTGAGCGGTGTATCAGGCACATTGATGCCGGCGATGGCTTCCAATTCCGCTTCCAACTCATAGACTGGCAAGGCGCCTTCCAGTAATTGTTCTAAATACAGGAAGTATCCCAATTCGTGAGCTTCCTCGGCCGCGTGGGCCGCAGTCTCGCTCAAGAACGGGAAATTCATGAGACCGGCCAGGACACTGAATACGGCCAAGATGATCAATGGCGTGGTCATGAGCGGTGGACTCTCTTCGGCATGTTCTGCTGCCTCAGTACGCGGTTTGCGGAAAAACACCATCAACAATTGCCGGCCCATATAAAAGGCCGTGAAAACCGCGGCGATGGTAAGCATGATATAGACCGTATTGAAGATGGGGCCGGGGTTTGACGAGCCATGAGCTAGAATTTCATCTTTGGACCAAAAACCAGCAAACGGGAAGATACCGGCCAAAGCTAAGGCGCCAATCACGTAGACCCAGAACGTTTTTTTCATCCGCTGACGCAATCCACCCATGTTGCGCATATCTTGGGGATCAAAGGGTTCATCCCCTTCCTGATGATCATTTGGAATATGCCCATGATGGTGTCCATGCTCCAAACCGTGAATGACCGAACCGGAGCTAAGGAATAATAGGGCCTTGAAAAAAGCATGGGCGACAAGATGGAACATCGCGGCGACATAGGCGCCCATGCCCGCGGCAGCGATCATGAAGCCAAGTTGGCTAACCGTCGAATAGGCCAGAACCTTTTTGATGTCGTATTGGGTGAAGGCGATCAAACCGGCCAAGACGGCTGTCAACGCGCCGGTCAAAGCCACCACATCAGAAGTGCTCAGGGAGGCAATGAGAGTCGCACCGCTTGCACGTGCTATCTCGAATAACAGGCCGCTGCGAACGATTAAATAAACCCCGGCCGTTACCATGGTCGCGGCGTGAATCAAAGCCGATACCGGCGTGGGGCCAGCCATGGCATCTGGCAACCAGACATAGAGTGGGATCTGGGCTGATTTACCTGTAGCGCCTAGCAGGAATAGGGCCGTTACCACAGTCAGCAAAACACCTAAGGAAACCGTGGTGCCGTATATTAGGATTTCGCCCCCTTCGACGAAAGACTCAAAAGCCGATGAGAAGATTACATCGAAGTTCAAACTCCCAAATGCCCAAAAAAGTATGATCATGGCCAGTATCATACCGAAGTCGCCAATACGGTTGACGACAAATGCTTTTCGAGCGGCGTTGGCGTTCATCCACTCGCCTTTTTGATTCACCCGGTCAAACCAAAAACCTATGAGCAAATATGAGCATAGGCCAACCCCTTCCCAGCCAACGAATAACATTAAATAGTTATTGGCCGTAACCAATATCAACATTAAAAATAGGAATAGATTTAAGTAGGCGAAGAAACGTGAGAAATCGGGATCGCCGTGCATATAGCCAATCGCATAAATATGAATCAACGATCCGACGCCGGTCACCACTAGTATCATCACCACTGACAGGCCATCGATTTGCATTGCCCATTGGACTAAGAAATCGGCTGCTGGAATGACGATCCAGTTGAATAGAACGATGGTCTCGCCTTCGAATTGATTGCCTATCAGGCTAGCAGCAAGCAAGATGCCAATAAAAAATGCCAGGAGGGCCATAGTGCTGGAGATCCAGCCCGACCATTTCTCGCCGACACTTCTATCTCTCGATTCGACGAAACGTCGGCCAACCAAGGCATTAAACAAAAAACCCACAGCAGGGAAGATCAGTATTAACGGTGCTAAGCCAAATGCATTCATGGTCACATTATGGTTTACGGTTTCAAGTCAAGATGCGGAATGACACGCGCCCGCTACCCTAAACCTCTGTTCCCTCCTACCTTTTCAACAAGTTCAGGTCGTCGATGTTAATGCTGTGTTTCGTTCGGAAAATAGCCACTATCAAAGCCAGGCCTACAGCCACTTCGGCCGCAGCTACAGTGATGACGAAGAAAACAAATACTTGACCGTCAAGATCATTCAGTTGACGGGCAAAGGCCACAAAGAGCAGGTTGGCGGCGTTAAGCATGAGCTCAATGGACATGAATATGATGATGGCGTTACGGCGTAATAAGACGCCAAGAGCGCCCAAAGTAAAGAGGGCAACGCTTAAAATAATATACCAGTTGATTGTTACCTCAAGCATTTGCACCTCGCCTGGTTCGTAGAACAACAACGCCAACCATAGCAACCAAGAGCAACACCGATGCTACTTCAAACGGAAAAACATAGGCTTCATAAAGTCTCGTGCCAATTTCCACCGGACCTGCGGCAATGAGCTCGTCAACTGTAGCCGGAATGGTTGCCGTGCCCGTAATCAGGATGTAAAAAAAAGTACCCAGTAGAGCCGTAGCCATGATGATTGACAAGGGTATTTGCCAACGACTTACCTCGCTAGTTGATGAGGCTCGAAGCTGCTCTGCACCCAAGAGCATCACCACGAATAAGAACAAGACCATGATTGCCCCGGCGTAAATCGCAATTTGGGTGACAAAAAGAAAGGGGGCATTCAGGATCAAGAAAAACACCGCAATTGTGGTGAAGTTTAAGACCAAAAAAAGGGCGCTGTGAACTGCATTTCGGCTGAGGAGCATGCCCAAAGCCGAAAAGATGGCGATGATAGCCAAAATACTAAAGATTATTGGGTTTCCCATGAAGTCGCCTATTCTCCATAATCTCTGAACTCTCTACACGTCAATACCCTTTCCAAAAGCTGGTCAGGGGGGTAAACCCGGTTTTGAAGTTTGATCCATATTATCAGTCAGGGTCGGCCATATCCGGGATGGAGCGATCAAATGAACCAGGCTCTACCTTTCTAGGTGTACCCTCAACCCCATCTTGGAGCGGAAGCAGTAACATTTCTTTGGTGTAGATAGCACTCGCCCGATCGTAGAAGCTCATCTCGTAATCCTTACCTAAGACTATGGCTTCAGTCGGACATGCATCTTCGCAGTAACCGCAAAAAATGCAACGCATCATATTGATTTCGTAAGTACTGGCATAGCGTTCGCCAGGCGAATAACGCTCATCATCACTGTTTTCAGATGCTTCTACGAAGATGGCATCGGCCGGACAAGCGGCCGCACACAAGGAGCAGCCAATACATTTTTCCAGGCCATTGTCGTAACGATGTAGGTGATGACGTCCTTTGAAGCGCTGGCGGACAGGCCGCTCAACATCCGGATACTGAATTGTAACCGGCTCTTTAAATAAGTGTTTGAATGTCGTCGCCATTCCCTTGAGAATTGGACCAATCATATATGCATTCCACCTGTCAACTGGCTATCGACCATTGCAACTACAAGCCCCCAAGCGGTAGATGCTGCTTTCTGTTTGCCAGTTGTTGAAATAACTCACTATCCTCGCTTTAAAAACCAAATATCGATGTGATACCTGCTAAATCAATGATTTGTTCTTCCACCATGATGATGAAAAAAGCGGTCACGATCACATTGGCCAAGCCTATGGGTATCAGTCGCTTCCAACCAAATTGCATCAGCTGATCGTAGCGGAAACGGGGTAGCGTAGCGCGCACCCAGATCATGACAAACATCACTGCGATTATTTTAATGGCCATGTAAACAATACCCAATGCCGGCGCTTCGTTGAGGAACGGACCTAAATAGCCACCTAAGAATAAGGCGGCGAAAATGGCGCTGAAGGCGATCATCTTCATATATTGGGTCATGAAGAACATTCCGAAGCGCATGCCACCGTATTCAACATTGAATCCAGATGACAATTCTTGCTCCGCTTCTAATAAATCAAAGGGGCTGCGTTCTAGCTCAGCCAAGGCTCCTAAGAAGAAGATGAAGGCTGCAATAGGCTGGAGTACGACATACCACATGGCACGTTGCCCTTCGACTATTAAGCCCAGGTCCATGGAATTGGCCAACATAATGGCCGGGATGACTGCCAATCCAAGCGCCAACTCGTAACTGATCATCTGGGCTGAAGCCCGAATACCGCCCATTACGGCATATTTACTATTGGATGCCCAACCGGCTAAGAATACGCCATAAACGCCAATGGAGGTTATGGCTAAGATGAACACAATGGCGACATTTAGTCCTGGGGCGACGGCCAGATATGGGCTGAAGGTATAGCCTAAAATGGTCATCTCCGGCGCCCAGGGAATAACGGCAAAGCTCATGATCGCGGTTATCACGGCCAACATCGGCGCCAGAGTGTAGACAAATCTATCGACCCGTGCAGGCGTTGGGTCCTCTTTGAAGAATAGTTTTACCGCATCGGCCGCCGGCTGCATGATACCCCCCAGCAGCTTCTTTTCCTTCTTACCTCGACGAGGAAAGGGGATATAACCGGCACGATTCGGGCCTATACGGTGCTGCATTCTCGCCAAAAGTTTGCGTTCGTACAAAGTTGTATAGGCAAAACCGGTTGCCGCCACCAAGGTGATGACAATACCGACAATTAATGATACTAATGCTACTTGACCAGCTGTCATGCCTGTCCTCGTAGAGGTCGGAGCGAAATGAACTGCCAGCGATTCATTAGCGCCGGACAGTTGAACGCCCCAATCACGTTTCTCAAATAATCTCCAACTTGGCCGGTTTGCCTTTTTGTCCGGCCCCGTGTAACAAAGCCAATCCTTCGGGCACCTGGCCATCGACTCGAGCGTGGGCCTCGACAACCTCACCGCCCACATTTAGCGATAGTTGGTCGCCGTCCGTTACATCTAATTCAACCGCGTCTGAATAATTTAGAAAGATAGTTGGCTCGGCTATTCGAGGGGCAATGATTTCGGATTTATCCACCAAACTATCATGAGTATACAAAGCGACCGTGCCGACAACCGCCGGCAACTCGGGAATAGTCTCGACAATATCCGGCAAATCAAATGGGTCGACGACCGACTGCTCAGCAGCGACCGGCCACTGCTGCCCTAATCCCGAAGTGTTCTTATAAGAAGTGCCGCCATAATACAAATCCTCACCACCCACCTGTGGAAATTGTTCTTCCGTTCTGGCCAACGATCGATAATCAATCCCTTCAAATTGAGGAATAGTTGCCGCTATCTCTCGGAAAAGCAAACTCGCCGCAAACGGCGGTTTACCGAGACCAACGCGTTCACCTAATTGGGCCAGGATTTGCCAGTCGGCTCTACTTTCTCCAACTGGCGGTATTGCCGGGTAATATCTCTGGATTCGGCGTTCGCCGCTAGTGAACGTCCCTTCCCTCTCTGCCCAACTTTGGGCCGGTAATACAACATCGGCCAGCTTGGCAGTCTCAGACAAGAATAGATCTTGGACGACCAAAAATTCAAGTCGTCCACGGCCGACCATCAGGCCATCTCCAACCGGGTCTGCTCCAGCCAGGAAGAGAGCCTTGACTCTGCCATCAGCGGCACCGGCAACAATGGCTGTTGCATCGATGCCTTTCTCGTCCAAAGGCGTATAACCGGGTCCAGCATCCGGCCGTAAACCCATATCCCAGGCACCCTGAGTATTATTGTAGGCCCAAACAGGAACCAAGCCATTATTCACACGCCCGGCATGATAATGACCATTGCCATTCATTTGCTTGACCAACAATAAGTTGCCCAACATCCTTGCCAGGTTATCTGTTTCCTCGTAACTCAAGCCCTCACTACCATAAAAGACAACCAGGTTGGCGGCTTCTGCCAGCTTGTCAGCGGCCGATAACAAGGGATCATCATCTGTACTACCAGCTTCAACTTTCGCCGCATTTAGTAAGTTATGAACCGTGGTCAAAATCTGACCCGGGCCGTAATAAACAGTATGGCTGGCATGATCATCCAGGCGTGTTGGTCTTAGATTGAGAACAACCAGTGTGACCCCTCGTTCGGCGGCTTGTTTCACCCGCAGCCACCAGATGGGAGCTTCTTCATGCAAATCACTGGCGACAACTAAGATAGCATCACCCTTTTTTAATTCTGCCAAATTGCTGCCGCTGGAAATGCCCACCGCAGCGACAACATCGCCGCCGGCCAACGTTTTCCTGGCTAAATCAATATTAGGGCTGTTCAATCCCTGTCGGAACAACTTCTGAAACATGAACAGATCTTCGTTGCTCAGTTGATCGCCAGCTAGACCGGCGATAGCCGGATTATTCATTTGTAGTTTTCCGGCAACCAGGTCGAGGGCTTCATCCCAGGTCGATTCAACAAACCCACCATTTTCACGGATCAATGGTCGTTGCAATCTTTCTGACGAATCGGCGAAATGATGGACAAACCGTCCCTTATCACAAATCCAGACTTCATTCACACGCTCATTTTGGCGAGGTGAAATGCGTTTTATGACCGTGCGGCCGCCAGATTTTGCCTCTTGCCTTGTGCTCAAGGTCGTGTTGCAGCCCACAGGACAGTGAGGGCAAATGCTGGCTACCGGGGTCAATTCCCAGGGACGCGCACCAAAGCGGAAATCAGATGTGGTCAAAGCGCCTACTGGGCAAATATCGGTTGTATTACCGCTCCAGTAGCTATCGAAGCCAGGTTCGGACATGGTGACGATCTCCAACCGCCGACCCCTATTATGGAAGGCGATAACCGGATCGTCTACGATCTCGCTTTGGAAGCGTGTACACCGGGCGCATTGAATGCAACGTTCCCGATCTAAATAGATCAGGTCGCCCAAGGGCACGTGTTTATCAAATTTCAGTTTGTCCTCGAAGAGGAAACGACTGGTTCCTGGTCCATGCCGCATGGTCAGATTTTGCAGAGGGCATTCGCCACCCTTGTCACATATTGGGCAATCCAAGGGATGGCTAGTCAGCAGAAATTCGATGATGTCATCTCGGGCATCGCTGACTGCCTCTGTTGCAGTTTTCACCACCATACCCTCAGAAACCTCGACTGTACAGCCAGTCTGCAAAGTCGGGAAGAACCTGATTTGTGGATTGCCATCTTCTCCGGTCACAATCTCACCAGTTTGACGATCTCGCACCGGCGTCCCCACCTCAACCAAGCACATGCGGCACATGCCAACCGGTTTCATTTTCGGATGGTAACAAAAGACGGGTATATCGTTGCCAATTTTTTTTGCGGCATCGACCACAACGGTTCCCTGAGGAACACTCACTTCTACTTCGTCGATGAATAGTGTAACCAGATTGCCCATGTTAATTATCAGCTATGATTAATGAACTTTCGGTGAAGTTCTTATCTTTCTTGTTGCCATACTGCCATTAAGCAGCTGCCATGACTTCCAACTTCTCCGTTCCAGATTCATCGTCGGCAGTCACATGGCCGTTAATTTTTGCCCGGTATTCTTCCGAGAAATGTTTAATTGTGGAAAGTACTGGGCTGGTGGCGAACTCGCCTAATGCGCATAAAGTCTCGCCTTGCATTTGATGGGCGATGCTCTCCAGTAATTGAATGTCTGATTCTTGGCCACGCCCGTCTAGAATCCGCCGCAAGACGCGCTCCAGCCAAAAAGTCCCTTCGCGGCATGGCGTACATTTGCCACAAGATTCGTGATTGAAGAAATGAATCAACTTCAATGCCGCCCAAACTATATC
Organism: Chloroflexota bacterium; assembly: GCA_024638855.1. GTDB lineage: Bacteria > Chloroflexota > Anaerolineae > Promineifilales > Promineifilaceae > UBA11865. The sequence goes on along the minus strand of JAHEJP010000013.1, from coordinate 18,201 downwards.
AACCGTATCATCCAAGACAATGAGAGAGGCTGATCCTAGCAGCGAACCATGCTCTTCTAGTCCTTCAAAGGTTAAGGGCGCATCCAATGATTTCTCGACTATCAACGGCGCAGATCCACCTGAAGGCAATAAGGCTTTGAAGTTCTTGCCATCCGGTATGCCACCACCGTATTCCGGGTCGAAGATGAGATCCCGGTAAGATGTGCCTAAGGCAACTTCGTAGTTACCCGGCCGGTTCACATGTCCGCTCAAACAGACAATTTTTGGACCAGGGCTTTTCTCAGTGCCAATGGACAAATACCAGTCGGCTCCGTTGACGATGACCGGCGGCACGTTAGCTAATGTTTCGACGTTGTTCACGACGGTCGGTTTGCTATATAGGCCGGCCTGCGCTGGGAATGGCGGACGGATGCGCGGCTGGCCCAGCTTGCCTTCCAAGGATTCGAGCAGCGCTGTCTCCTCACCGCATATATAAGCGCCAGCGCCGTAGTGGCCGAGGAAATCACAACTAAAATCTGAGCCGAAGATATTTTCCCCTATAGCATTGTTGGCGTATCCTTCTTGAATCGCCTTTTCGAAGGTCTCGGCCGTGTGCATGAATTCGCCGCGAAAATAAATGTAACATGCCTCCGCTCCGATAGCATAAGCGCAAATGAGCGCACCTTCGATGACCTGGTGCGGGTTGAATTCAATCAGTTCCCGATCTTTGAATGTTCCAGCTTCCGATTCATCACAATTGACGACAACGTACTTGGGACCATCCGACTCAGGAATGAAACCCCATTTGATGCCGGCCGGAAATCCGGCGCCACCCCGGCCGCGGATGTTAGATTTACGGATAATCTGCTTGATTTCGGCCGGCTCATATTCCCGAAAGGCTTTCTTTAAGCCTTCAAAGCCACCACTATCAACATAGACCTCAAATTGGTGAATATTTTCGATATCACGATGACGGAGCAATATATTTGCCATAACTAATTCCGCCTAAGGGAACGCTTGAGAGCTTCAACGCCATAATAAGCAGCATCGCCACGGGCATCCTCTTCTCGTAAGCGAGTAATCAAGGCGTCGAATTTCTCCTCATCGAGGTTTTCTTCGTATTTGAGATTAGCCTGCAACATCGGCGCTTTGTCACAGGCTGCCAAACACATCACGGTCTTTATCGTGAATAAGCCGTCTTCAGTTGTTTGGTCTATGCCAATGCCTAACTTTTCACAGGCCATATCCACGAATTCATCAGCGCCGCGCAAAGCGCAGGGCAGATCATTGCAAATTTCCAGAACGTATTTGCCTACCGGCTCTTCATAAAACAGGGTGTAAAAACCGGCTAATGATAAGACCTCAGTCGGATCCATATCCAATACAGCGGCAACGTCACGCATGGCATATTGGTTCATGAAGCCATAAGCCTCTTGGGCCAAATACATCAACGGCAAAACGGCCGAACGCTTATCAGGATATTTAGCCAGAAGGGCCTGAACTTCATCAGGATATTTTTCAGCCAGCAACGTTCTACTCCAAATATTAACTGTTTAGTTTTATCAGATGACAAACAGTCGAAAAAATGATAATAAAAAAGCGATCTCTAGCGGTCGATTTCACCTAAGACGATATCCAAGGAGCCAATGATAGCCACCAAATCGGCCACAAACAGTCCGCGTGCCATCGTCGGCATCGAAGCCAAATTTACGTACGAAGGCGTCCGGAAATGAACGCGGGCCGGTTTCGAAGAGCCGTTTCCCCGCAAATAACAGGCAAATTCGCCTTTTGGCGACTCAATACGCTGGTACACGTAACCTTCGGGTGCGCTGAAGCCCTCAGTCCACAATTTGAAGTGGTGGATGACTGCCTCCATACTTCTGCCTAGTTCGGAACGTGGCGGCGGCACGATTTTTCGATCGTCGATTAATACTGGGCCATCTGGTAAACGATCCAGGGCCTGTTCAATGATGCGCATACTTTCCCGCATCTCTTGCATCCGGCAGAGGTACCTGCTGTAGATGTCTCCATTTTCGCCTAGGGGGACGTCAAATTCGAATTGCTCGTATCCACCATAAGGAATGGCTTTGCGGATGTCCCAGTCGACGCCGGAACCACGCAAACTCGGGCCTGTCAATCCCAGACTAACGGCATCTTCGGCCGAAATCACGCCAATTCCGATGGTTCGATTGTGAAAAATGGGATTCTCTTTTAGCAACGCTTCATATTCTTCAATTCTAAAAGGGAAGAAATCAAGAAAATTGCGAACAGCGGGCACAAACTCTTCCGGTACATCACGCCAGAGGCCGCCCGGCCGAAAATAGCTAGACATCATGCGCTGGCCCGAACACATCTCATAAAGATCGAGTATGTATTCCCTTTCCCGGAAGCAATATAAAAATACCGACTGAGCAGCGACGTCCAGCGCGCTAGTGCCCAACCAGACAAGATGGCTGCCAATTCGGGTCAATTCAGCGAGGATGATTCGCAGAATCTGAGCTCGAGGAGTCGGTTCAATACCCAACAACTTTTCAACAGCCAGGATATATCCCAGATTATTTGACATGGGTGCCAGGTAATCCAGACGATCCGTCATTACCAAGGCCTGGGTATATGTCTTGGACTCCATATTCTTCTCAATGCCGGTATGTAAGAACCCAATGTCTGGCGCTAGATTAACTACCGTTTCGCCGTCTAATTCCAATAGCAAGCGTAACACCCCATGGGTACTCGGATGTTGGGGTCCCATGCTCAGGAGCATGTTATCTTCTGATTGGATTTCCAAACCTGAGCCATATTTGGCTCGCAGCTCTTCAATGCTTACTTCTTGCACATTTTCGCCGCTACTTTGGTCTGGATCTGTTCCAAAAGCCATTTGATCCTCTTAAGATTCCAGGAGTCCGGTGTTTACCGTTTTTCTAAATTGGCCGGCTAACGATCAATCCTTTGCGTATGGTTTTTTGGCATCAATCGCTTGCCAATTGAAGGAAAATTGAACTTCCTCGTACCCCAACGGGTAATCTTTCCGAAGCGGGTGTCCTTGCCAATCTTCCGGCAAAAAAAGCCGGCGCAGTCGATCATTTCCCTTAAACGTAATACCCATCAAATCCCATACTTCCATCTCGAGCCAGTAAGCTACAGGCCATACCGGGCCAACTGATTCGGGACCATCATCGGGATCTTCGACGGGAACGCGCAGGCGTATGTAGTGGTTCTTAGCGATTGAATAGATATGGTAATTAACTGCAAAGCGCGGGAATTCTGGAAGCATATCATCGGCGACAATATCCTCCAGCAAATTGCAGGCTAAATCCTCATCATTCCTCAAGAAGAAGCAGATATCCTTTAAATGCTCCTGCTCAACGATCAAAGTTCTTTCGCCTCGAAAGTCTTTGACCTCAATTATCGCCTCGGGAAAAGCTTCATTCACTTTCTGAAAAAACAATTCCGCGCTTTGATTATCGCCGCTCATCAAGCCCAATCCTTCAACTTTTCGCCCCGCACTTTTTCATGGAGTGTCATTATGCCATCCAACAACGCCTCAGGTCGGGGTGGACAGCCGGCTACGTAGACATCAACAGGCACGATCTCGTCTACACCTTGGACGATAGCATAGTTGTTAAAAACACCTCCGCAAGAGGCACAATCGCCCATGGAAATCACCCATTTAGGGTCTCCCATTTGATCGTAAAGCCTTCGTAAAACCGGTGCCATTTTTCGCGAGACTCGCCCAGCCACGATCATCAGGTCAGCCTGGCGAGGTGAAGGGCGCATCAATTCCATTCCAAAACGAGAGGCATCATAGTGGGAAGCCTGACTGGACATCATTTCGATGGCGCAGCAAGCTAAGCCGAAAAGCATCGGCCAGGTGGAATTGGTCCGTCCCCAATTAACCAGATCTTCGAGGCGCGCAGTAACCACGCCCATATTTCCAAGTTTCTGTTCTACTCCCATTCAAGTGCACCTTTCTTCCAAATCCAGATGAAACCAACGAGCAGAATGGCCATGAATATCAGGACTTCGACAAAGCCAAACAAACCCAGGAAACGAAACGTTACCGCCCAAGGAAGTAAAAAGATGATCTCAATGTCGAACAAAATAAACAAGACGGCAATGAGATAAAACTTCACAGGTAATTTCCGCTGGGCAGCCCCAATAGGCGTGATTCCCGATTCATAAGGGGACAGTTTGCGAGCGGTGGGACGCCTGGGGCCTAAACTCAACGACAGGATTGGCAGGAGAATGGCCAGAAAAAGAGAGATACCGAACAGCACGGCAATTGGAATGTATTGGTAAAGGAGATTATCAGCCATAATCTATCATCGCTTGACCCTGGTGGGTGTTTTTTGATGGTAAGACAGGCCAACACTCTCGTCAAACGCTTACACGTTAGCCTGGACTTAGTTGATTGTGCGCTGACGAGTCGTTGAATGGTGACGTTTGCCGTTGTACGGCAAGCTTTACTCCTCGTCTGACCTGCATCTGGACCCCTATGACCGGATACCAGCCGCAATGGCTGTACATTTTATCACAATCGAAATCGCCAGCAACAGTTTTTTAATCTATTAATATAATAAAATTAGAATAAACCGGGGATAGAAAATGATGATAGGTAAATAAAGGGGTAAACCAACAAATACTAGCTCAGATAGTCGCGCAACATCTTGCTGCGACTGGGGTGGCGAAGTTTGCGCAATGCCTTGGCTTCAATTTGCCGGATTCGTTCTCTGGTAACTCCGAATTCCCGGCCGACCTCTTCCAAAGTATGATCTTTGCCATCTTTCAATCCAAAACGCATCTCTAGTACTTGGCGCTCACGGTCGCTTAGAAACTCGAGGACGTTACGTACCTGCTCTCGAAGCAGTTGTTTGGAGGCAGCATCGACCGGTTCAGGGATTGTTTCATCGGCGATAAAATCGACCAATTGGGTTGACTGATCCGGCATGATAGGCTGTTCAAGGGGAATCGTCGGCTGGGAAATACGCCGGATATTGCGGATTTTCGCGGTGGCTTGGCGCCACTTGCGATAGAGTAGCGGATCAATTTGCTCGCCATCGTTTTGAAGTCGTACGATCTGTTCGACCTCCTCTGGCGTCAAGTATCCTAACTCTTGGGCTAATTCTTCATCCGTTGGATCACGCAGCAGTGTTTGGACCATATCCCGCTGCGCCCGGCTGATGCGGTTAATAGTCTCCACCATGTGCACGGGAATACGAATCGTTCGCGCCTGGTCAGCAATTGCCCTGCTAACCGCCTGCCGGATCCACCAGGTAGCATAGGTGCTAAATTTATAGCCCTTGGTATGGTCAAATTTTTCAACGGCTCGGAGCAAACCAACATTTCCTTCCTGGACCAAATCCTGAAACTGGATGCCCCGGCCCATGTAACGCTTGGCAACGCTGACAACCAGGCGTAAATTTGCTCTGGTAAGATGGTCTTTTGCCTCTTCTGCCAGATGATAAATCATGAACTCATTGTATTTGAGGGCGATCTCATCCTGGCTTAACCATTCGTCAAATAGTTCCAGCGGTGGCAGGTAATGATTTTCCAGGTAATAATCGCAAATCTGGTCGGACAAATTAACTGGCAAGAGATAAAGGACGGCGAAGATATCAAAAACGCGTTTCGCCAGATCACTCCATGCCTCGACCTGTCCCCAATCGCCATCGTTTAAGTAGTGCCGTAGATATGAAGGGGAGCTCGATTGCCAATGTGTTCGCAGTTGTTGGGCTTCGCGAATAATCAGCGATAAATCAGGAAGTTCGAGACTTGTATACTTAAGACGAAGGGCTTGGCTAGATTCAACAGCTTGTTCCCATCTCGATAACAATTCCTGATAATTTAGTTGCAGCGTCCGACTGTGAATATTCTCCTGTCCGTTATCTTCCATTACTTGGGTTGTATATCGTTCGAGGGTGCTTGCTGCCGCTAATTGGGTTGCCAGCCAAATCTCTTGCTCTGCCGTTAACAAGGGAACCCGGCCAATTTCCTTGAGATAAGTGTGCACCGGATCGTCTTCAACTTCTGCAGCATACGGGCGCGTCCCAGCTTCTTCAACCTCTTCGGCGATTTCTGCCTCAAGCAATCCGGAAGCATCGCTTAAGTCTTCAATCGTTTCGCCATTTTCCGATACGATCCGTATCCCTAGTCGCTGCAATTGCTCGTATAATCTATCAGCCTGATCGTCGTCGGCCGAAGCCAGGATCGCTTGAACATCCGTTTCTTCGATTTGGCGCGACCGGCGGGCTCTTTTGACTAGCGCTTCAATATCAATGGTTCCTTGATCATCATCAGCGCCCTGGAGGTCTTCGCCAGTGTCAGTTTCTTGATCAAATTCCATTTCAGTAATCAGTCCCTAATTATTCAATGTTTCTGAATTAATTCGAAGTTATTGTTATGATCAAGATCGCGGAGCTTCGGCTTACCTATCTCAGTCAGTACCCACTAGTTTCCGGTGTAAGCTGTTTTGAGCACCAGTTTGGCGTCTACCAGTAGCCGACATAGCTCCTCTAGCCCTGTCTATACCCAGCCTTTGCATGAGCAGTTCGGGCAACTGCTGATTATAGATTTCATGCATTTCTGGATTGTCCTGAGTGCGCGTTTCGCGCTTAAGTAATTCCAATTCAGCTATCAGGCTCTTTATGCGTTCGAGCCGCCAATCGAGTACTGAGAGTACCAATCGATCCGGCAATCGATTAAGTTCTGACTCAGGCGTATCTGGTAAGGTAAGCAGGTCCAGAACCCTCTCCCGGAGAAACTCATCCTCCGAACTATCCCACAAATCATCAATAGCGGCAATAGGTCGCTGGCTTTGCCGGCCTTTAATTTGCCGCCATAAAAATCTATCGTCCAATCTCGAAAAATCTGCCTCAGATACGACTGGTTGCTGATTCTGGGCCAACTGTTTGTCCACCTGATTGATCACTTGCGGATAGGCCAGGCACTGGCGCAGGAAGTCTGCGCGGCGCATGTCGCTAGCCGCTGAAGAGCCACTGATGGCAACGACCAGACCCTTAGACTCAATATCCTGGCCTTGATGTTCGCCCGTAGATTTTTTACCTCTGCCTTGCGCAGTGCGTGAACGCCAGGGCTTAGCTGGCATAGTGACTTTCAGCAATACCCTCTCATCTACTTGCAATCGACGTGCCAACAATTGCCGGTAATGCTCGCGCTCGACAGGATTTTTTACATCGTCAATGAGGGGCAAAACCTGTTCGGCAACCGCTGCCTTGGCTTTGGCATCGCCCATATCCAGACTCTCAACCGCAACGTCGATAACATATTCAACGACCGGCTTCGCTTGCTCAATCAATTCTGGCCAACGCTCCCGGTCCATCCTTATGATTTTATCGGGATCAGTACCCTCCGGAAGGGTGACGATACGAATGTCGGCCTGCAATCTTCCCTCGTGTCTAACCAGTCCACGGGCATTGAATCGTGCATCGGCTCCACGATCCAGAACTTCTCTGGCAACTTCCAGGCTTCTGAGGGTCGCCTGCCCTCCCGCTGCGTCGGCATCCAAGGCCAATATGAATCTTTTTGTAAATCGTTTGAGCAATCGCAGTTGGGCCTCTGTCAGAGCTGTACCCATTTGGGCTACAACGTTTAGAAAGCCTGCTTGCCAGGCCTGCATCACGTCCATATAGCCTTCGACGATCACGACCTGCCGTTCGCTCCTGATATGACGACGAGCCAGGTCAAGCCCAAATAATAAGCGACTTTTGTCAAATACCGCTGTTTGCGGTGAGTTCAAGTATTTCGGCAGACCGTCGGGATCCAGGGTGCGAGCTCCAAAACCCACGATGCGACCCCTTACATCTCGGATGGGGATCATCAGCCGATTTCGGAATCGATCGTAACGCGTGCCTTTCTCTTCATTCAAGGTCAGAAGGCCTGCATCTTCCAGGTCTTCATCGCTATAGCCTTGCATATTGAAGTGATTTCGACAGGCATCCCAAGAGTCAAGGGCATAACCAACTTTGAAGGTGGATACCGTCTCATCATTCAATCCCCGCTCAGACACATATTGGCGGGCATATTCCGCCTGCGGGGCAAATAATAAGAGTTGGCTGTAATAGTCTGAAACGCCTTCTAATAAATCTGCCAGCTTATCTTCGACAGCCCGTTGTACTTTGTCCTGGGGATCGGCCGGCCTCAACTCAACGCCGGCACGATTGGCCAGATGAGTTAAGGTTTCTTTAAAATCCCAGCCTTCCTTCTTCATGACGAACGAAAAAAGATCACCACCTTCGGCACAGGCGCCAAAACAGCGCCAGGTTTGGGTGTTAGGAAAAACGACAAAGGCTGGTGTCCGAGTGTTGGGATGAAAAGGACAAAAACCTGTGTAGGAACTTCCCGATTTCCGCAGCTGAACAGAATCAGATATCACGTCAACAATATCTAGACGGCTTTTTATCTCGTCAGTAACAGTCATTCGATTTTGAATCTCTGATCAACAACTTAAGATATCAGTCTCATGGATAGATGGGCCTGGTTGGCACCAACGTCTTCACTCCAACAAGACCCTTATGCAAAGGCGCTCACCACAGCCAATTATAGCCCAAATAAAACAAATGGTCTAAAAACCCTCAAGATAGGAAAGGTCCGCTATTCCCTTGGGAAGTTGGGTGATTCGCTGGAGCAAGGCTAGTCGATTCATACGAATAGAAGCATCTTCATCCATTACCAAAATATTGTCAAAGAAATCACTGATAGGTGATTCCAAATCAGCCAAGGCATCTACGAAAGAACTGATTGAGCCATCGATTGTGCTTACAGCGTGCTGGTAGGTAGCGAACAGTTTTTTCTCTTGAGGCAAGGTGAATTTATTGGGATCCAGATCGTGTTCAGGTAGATCCCGGGTGATGCGGGCGCATCGCGCATAGGCATCTAACAAAGATGGCCAGGCATCACGTTTCACGAATTCATTCAAGGCGCCGCTGTCATGGCTAACAGCATATGGATTATGGCCCTGCTCCGCCAAAACCGCCCGAACGACAGACGTGCGAAGACCTCGTTCAAGCAGGAAAGTCTCCAGGCGATTATTGATGAATTGCAGAACTTCTTCGACAATCTTAATGTCGGCTTCAACTGGCAACAATGGCAATGCGGCATTCAATGCCACGCGCAAGTCAAAGTCAATTTCATTAGCGATTAAGTTTTCGACAGTTTGAATAGCAGCCCGGCGTAATGCAAAAGGATCATTCGATCCTTTCGGCGCTAAACCGGCAGCAAAAAGCCCTATCAAGCTATCGAGCCGGTCGGCAAGGGCCAGCGCCAGACCCGGTTTGCTTTTACTTACCACTTCATATTGTTCGGCAATTGCGGTAGCAACAGCCTCTGACTCGCCGCTCATGCGGGCATATTGCCCGCCCATAATCCCTTGTAATGACGTCATTTCCACGACCATGGCCGTCGCCAGGTCAGCTTTTGAAAGAGCAGCCGCTTGAGACGCAGTTTCCTTTTCTTCAGGTGACAAGAGTAACAACTCAGCCACAATTGGCGTCAATTGCTCGAGACGATGCACTTTATCTAACATCGATCCCAAATCCTCTTGAAAAGTCAATGTATCTAGCTTTGGTAAAAAGTCTGGTAGATTACTCTTGATATCTTTTTGAAAAAAGAATTCGGCGTCGGCAAAACGAGCCCTAATGACATGCTCGTTGCCGTTACGGACTATGTCCAAATGTTGGCTGTCGCCATTTCGGGTCGTAATAAAATATGGTAATAAACGCTGCCCTTCCTGAGCGTATACAGGAAAATACCTCTGATGCTTTTTCATCACTGCCACTAGCACTTCGGCCGGCAAATTAAGATATCGCTCTTCAAACCGCCCACGCAATAATGTAGGCTGTTCAATCAGATTGGCAACCTCGGTCAATAGATCGGGATCTTCTCGAATGACGCCACCGACTTCTTGAGCCAAATTTCCAGCCGCGGTCATGATCACTGCCTTTCGCTCTCTTGTTTGGATGACAATATAGTTTTCGGCCATGATAGCAGGGTAACGGGAAGCGCTATCTACCAACAATTCGGGCGAGCCATGCAAGCGTAGTCCACGACTGGTACGCCCACTGCTCACGCCAGCGTAATCAAAAGCAATGACTTGATCGCCATAAAGGGCAACGATCCAGCGAAGGGGCCGACTATAGCTGACATTTGTGCTGTTCCAGCGCATGCTCTTTTCGAATTTGATGCCGGCGATGAGATCCGGCAACGCTTCGGCGAGCACACTTTGAGCAGGCAAGCCTTTTTCATGAACCGTCGCGGCGACGTAAAGACGGTCGGCTTCGGATACGATCTTCAGGTCAGCGGGATCGACGCCTTTGCTTCTGGCAAAACCAAAGGCAGCTTTCGTCGGCCGGCCTTCCTCGTCAAAGGCTCGGTCGGCGGGCGGTCCCTTAACCTCACTTTCCAAATTAGATTGACGGGAGGCCAGCTGTTGAATGATAACGGCTAACCGGCGAGGAGTGCCCCTTACTTCCAATCGCTCGTAACTCAAACGTAATTCATCCAGCAGTTCCGGTAGTCTGCCCCTCAACTGGGCCACCGCTGAGGCCAGATCGTTGGCTGGCAATTCTTCACTGCCAATCTCAAGCACGAATGTCTGGGGCATTTCAAAAGGCACCAATTCGACAGGTTCACTGGCTGTTTTGGAGGATATGCTCCAAACCTCATTATCCAGGAACGGGTACTCCAAACGTAAGCGTTGTTCGAGATAAGCTTCAGAAACCTGGCGGGCCACGTTCCGCATTCGCCGAAAGTAGTTAGCCCGCTCGGTCACGCCAATCGCACCCCTCGTGTCGAGGACATTGAATAACCAGGAGCACTTCAGGTTAAAATCATGCGCCGGCGTAACCAGACCAGCCTCTAAACAACGGCGGGCTTCACTTTCGTAATCATCGTACACTTCTTTTAGAGTCTTAACATCGGCGACGTTGAAATAATAACGACAATGCTCGATTTCAGCTTGCAAGAGCAAATCGCCATATACCGTGCCGGACCCATAATCGATTTCCCAAACGCTGTCAACATCCTGGAGCGCCAAGGCAATGCGATCGAGGCCGTAAGTTAATTCGACCGAAACGGGATCCAGGTTGACCCCACCGGCCTGCTGAAAATACGTGAATTGTGTTATTTCTTGACCATCCAACCAGACTTCCCAGCCGAGACCCCAGGCCCCCAAGGCCGGCTGCACCCAATTATCCTCAACAAATCGAATATCATGCTCGCGCAAATTGATGCCAACTGCTTCCAGGCTTTTTAAGTACAATTCTTGTGGATTACCGGGATCTGGTTTGAGGATAACTTGCAGTTGATAATGCTGCTGCATTCGATTGGGATTATCGCCAAAGCGGCCGTCATCAGGCCTGATGCTTGGCTCTATATAGACCACATTCCATGGTTCAGGACCTAATGCCCGAAGTACTGTAGCGGGATTCATAGTTCCGGCGCCGACTTGGACGTTATAAGGATGCCAGACCAAACAGCCTTGTTCTTTCCAGTAATCGAGAAACTTTAAGATGATGTCTTGAAAGCTGAGTTTGTCAGCCATAACTATCCTTTGTAACATTTCCTATTCAACCATCAGCCGCCAGCTAAGAATTCGTAGCTGGCGGCTGCAGGTGATTATCGATACTATGCAGAAAAGGAATTATAACATGAAAGCAACCACCCGGTCTAAGAAGGCGGTGATCGTTGCGCACTCATTTAAACCATGGCTTTAAAGCAACCGGGCCTCCTCCTCGTCATACTTTTAACGATGCTATGTGCTGGTTGTAGGCAGCTATCGAACCAAGAATCCAGCCAGGAGTCAGAGCTCATTATCTTCGCCGCTGCATCGTTAGCCGACGCATTCACAGAGATAGCGCGCCAGTTTGAAGTCGACCATCCGGGAGTAAAGGTTATTATCAATTTCGCCGGCTCCCAGCAGCTAGCCCACCAGCTTAGTCAGGGCGCACCGGCCGATGTCTTTGCCTCCGCTAACCACAGGCAGATGGAAGCAGCGATTGGTTTCGGCCGGGTTAATGAAGAAAAGGTCGAGATCTTTGCCGGAAACCGGTTGGTCATCGCTTACCCATCGAGTAATCCTGCAGATATCCGGACATTGGCTGGCCTATCTACTCCGGGGCTAAAGTTGCTCTTAGCTGCTCCAGAAGTACCGGCCGGGGCGTATACATTAATTCTTTTGGATAACCTGGAAAGCGATACGGCCTTTGGCCCGGCTTTTCGAAATGACGTTCTAAGAAACGTCGTATCTTATGAGGAAAACGTCCGCGCCGTGCTCAGCAAAGTGATGTTGGGCGAGGCCGACGCCGGAATTGTTTATATGAGTGATGTCGCCGGAAGAAATGAGGACGAAGTCGGGCTCATCGAAATTCCGGATCATTTGAACCCCTTGGCGACCTATCCAATCGCAACAATAAACAAAAGTCCCCAACCCGAGTTGGGAAAAGTATTTATTGATTTTTTACTTTCTTCGCGCGGACAAAGATTGATCTCTGATTACGGATTTTCCGCTGGCGTTCCTTCTTCATGATTTCGAACCAGCCAATCCCACCTTCCGATGGACAACGACCGGTCACGCCGGCCTTCAGCGTATGGCGTGACCCTTGGTGGTTGGCAAGCTTGCCAATGTTGCTCTTCCTCACTTTGCCGTTGCTAGCTCTCCTATTGAGTGTGTCGCCGGCAGAGCTGGCGGAAAATCTGAGCAAGCCTCAAGTGCGCCAGGCAATCGAGATCAGTCTAAAAACGACGACAATCGCGACAGGCGTCACAATACTCTTTGGAACACCCATCGCCTACTCTTTAGCCCGGCGACGACTGCCCCTTCGACGGGCAGTCGACACGATAATTGATCTGCCGATTGTTTTGCCGCCGGCCGTAGCCGGAGTTGCGCTTCTGATTACCTTCGGTCGCCAGGGATTGATCGGCAGTTGGCTGGCCGACTTAGGGCTGCAACTAGCCTTCACTCAGATTGCGGTGGTAATGGCTCAAACTTTTGTGGCAGCCCCTTTCTATATCAAAGCTGCGAGCATCGGATTCGCCACTGTGGATATCGAGTTGGAACAGGCCGCTTCGATGGATGGCGCCAGCACCTGGCAAGTTTTTCGCCACGTGACGATACCTCTGGCCTGGGCGGCCGTCTTAAGCGGAAGCGTCATGACATGGGCTAGAGCGCTGGGCGAGTTCGGGGCCACAATTTTATTCGCCGGCAATTATCTCGGCCGCACACAAACGATGCCCCTGGCTATATATATTGGTTTTGAATTAGATCTGGATGTGGCCCTGACACTGGCGGCGATTTTAGTGGTTTTATCATTCCTGGTATTGTTCATCGTGAAAGGCATATTGCAGCGGGAACTCTATACGTTTAGCGGCTCCAAATAAAAAGTGTCACGACACCTGCCAATAAAAAAGGCGTCATTGACACTATATTTCTGGCGACTTTCTGAAGAGGATTAGCGTCGCACTCTGCAAGCTAAATTAGAACTTAATCCCCGTTGTCTTTATCTTTATCTTTGTCCTTACCACCAGCATTTGCCCAAGGCGGCGGACCGTGACCTGTTTTGTCTTTGTCTTTGCCACTGGCTGCCCAAGGAGGTGGCCCGGGCGGGTAGCCATTTTCTTCCCGAATCTTATCCCAATCCAGGCCATCCTCAGTCATCGTTAGCGCTTCATCAAAATCCATGATACCGGCCGCATCGAGAGCTAACGCTTTTTTGATATGTCCCCAACCGTAACCTTCCTGCTTCTTCAAGAGAAGAGCATCTGGTTCATACGAACCGCCGGCGAGTCGCTGGGCCATCTTGAATTGGCCCCAACCCAGACCTTCAGCCTGTTTACGGTCCAGGAGTGACTCCCAGGTTTCGCCAAAACCGGTCAGACTATTGGAAAGGTAATACGCCTTCATGATGTTGCCTAAGCCAACGCCATTGGCTCTGTAATCCATTAGGACAGAACAATCAATTGTCATTTCCGTCGCCAATCGATCCATTGCCGGGTTGCAGAGAATGGCATCTTCGTCTCCGTCCTCTCCTTCTTGAGCCAGGACTATGGCCGGCACAGCCAGAAGAAGGATGAACAACAAAATAAATCCAATTAACTTGTGTCGCCGGGTACTTATCTTCATCGGTCAGGCCCTCATCACCACTAAAAAATCATTCAAAACCAAAGAAAGGTAGCTCAGCATTAATCCACCTATAGTTACAGAGTACTAAATGCCTTCTTTGATACACTGTTACGCCAGATTCGCAGCTCACTCAGATAAGGCAAAACGCTGGCGATGTTTTTGCCAGCCCGCGGTGACGCGCTTTTCTGGCCCGGCCTGGTCTAACCTCAAACCCAAGATGTTGCATCGAAGCCTGAATGAATCCTGGGCCGCTTCAACATTTTGGTCTTTTTCAGCGGCCGCCAGGATAGTGTCCGCCATCTGATCGACTATATTTAGGGCGCTTGGGGTATCCAGATCATCGTTCATGGCTGCCTCATATGCCGCTTCGGCCCCTGCTGGATCAACTTTTTCACCGGAGCCACCTTTTAAGGTGATGGTTTTCTTGAACTTTGCTGCCAATAGGGCAGCAGCATCTAGTTCATCCACATCGTAGCTCCATTCATCTCGATAATGATGACTGGCTAGGTAGAGTCTAATCGCATCGGCCGGACAACCATCTGCCAACAAATCCCGAACCATAACCAGGTTCCCCAGAGACTTGCTCATTTTCTCACCCTGGTAATAAACCATGGCAATGTGCATCCAGAAACGGGAAAATGGGTCCTGACCAGAAGCACATTCGGCTTGAGCGATTTCACTTTCATGATGAGGGAAGATCAGGTCCGCGCCGCCCCCGTGAATATCAACTGGTTGTCCCAGATATTTTGTTGCCATCGTCGAACATTCTATATGCCAACCCGGACGGCCGGGTCCCCATGGACTATCCCAAGCCGGTTCGCCCGGCGACTGAGCCTGCCACAGAACAAAATCCATGGGCGTCTGCTTGTGGGGATCGTCGGGATTGTTGCCCCTCTCGTTTGCAATGGGCAACATCTCGGCCAGGCTGAGTTGGCTCAATTTGCCGTAATCTGGATCAGCGGCAATATGAAAATATACATTGCTGGCCGAAACGTAAGCTACGCCAGCGTCGATTAAGGCTTGAACAGAAGCGATGATCTCATCGATAACGTCCGTGGCCCGGGGAAAATAATCGGGCGCACGCAAATTCAAAGCCATGTTGTCGTCAATGAAATGGGCGGTCCAGCGATTTCCTAGATCCCACCAATCGCCGCCATCCCTCTTCGCCCGGCGCAGGATATCGTCATCAATGTCTGTTACATTTTGGGCATACAGGACCTGGTGACCAAGATATTCAAGATAACGAATGAGGATATCAAAGGAAGCGTAGGTGAAGCCATGGCCGAGATGGGTCGTATCATAGGGCGTAATGCCGCATACATAGAGGCTGATGTTTTCCCCTAAGGTTTCAAACGGCTCTTTTTGTCGCGTTAGTGCATTGTATAAGAGCATCATTCCTCCGACTATACAAGACAAGCAATGCATTATACCTTTTTTGATATGAAACTGTTCTTTTTAGCTCTCGGGCTGTTGTTACTTGGTGGTATATTGTAGAGATCTCTACTTCGCCATGGGCAAAGTGAACCAGAAAAGACTCCCCATTCCAGTTTCGCTTTCAACTCCCACAGTCCCACCTAATTTAATGGTTATCCGTTGGACAATTGATAAGCCTAAGCCGTGACCCTTGGTATTAACTTGTTTGAGCTTAGTGAAAGGGACAAATAGGCGTTTCTGGTCACTCTTGGATATGCCCACGCCGTTGTCGCGAACCCAAAAACGCACCATGCCGTCTGATTGAACCATGGCTCCCAGCTCCACCTTGGGAGGGGTGCCGCCATATTTGATTGCGTTGCTTAAGTAGTTAACCCAAATCTCTTCGACCCAGGGTCTATGGCCCACGGCCGTGGGCCAAGCTGCAGGTACAATGATCTTCGCCTCGTATTCGGTGATGTGGTGGCTCAAACGGTTCCGAGTCTCGACCACGATGCTAGCCATGTCCAGGGGTTCGACCGTAATTTCGTCTAACTGCCGAACTTCAGCCAACAATAAAAGTTCGCTGATGATACTTTCCATACGGTGACCGTTTTCTAATATGACCCGAATCCCTTGATCAAGCACCTCATCTGCGCCCCCGCCATAATCTTGGGACAGCACTTCGGCGAAACCAAGCAAAATCGACAGGGGATTCTTTAAATCATGGGCAACAGTGTGATTAAAGGCATTGAGTTCCTCATTTTGTGCCTGCAACTCTTTGACCATCGCCCGAAAGCGCGCTTCGGAATCTTCGAGTGATTCTTCCACATTTCGCTTTGGTTCGGCCGTCCGCAGAGCTGATCCTGAAACCTTTGTTGGCTCTTGTTTTGCCTTCTGCACAACTCGTGAATAAAGGTGGGCGTTTTGTATGGCAATCGCGATTTGTCCTGACACGGTTTCAAGGAATTGTTGGTCCGCCATATCAAATACTTGAGGATCGTTGCTCTCAATACAAATTACGCCGATTACGGGACCTTCAATCTTGATGGGCACGCAGACAACAGATCGTATCTCAGGGTGCATTGAACTGAAGCGTTCGTCATCAAGAACATTCCCCAAACAAATTGGCCGTCCTTGATGGGCAACGGAACCAGCAATACCCTCTCCTATCTGTAAATTATGGCTAGACAGATATTGGTCATTGGCGAGAGAAAAATCATCGCCATAGGCTATCTGGCTAAGAGCGAACGGCTTGAGTTGCTTAGCTACCCGGTCAACAAGAAGGATCGCCGTGCGTTCATAACCCGGCATAGAAGCCAAAATCTGTACGACTTCCTGAGCTAGGGCACCAGGGGATTTTCGTTTCTGTAAATGCAGCCCTATTTGATGAAGGGCGTTGAGTTGGGGATTACCCCGCTCCTCGTTCACGATCTGATCCGCTATCGCCAGTTCAGAGGCACACTGGTCCATACCCGAGCCAATTGTATCCAGTAGCTCGTCCTCTTGGACCTCTACGACAGCTACTTGTTCCTCGTTTCCGATAGTTCGGTCCCTGCGATCCGTCCTACCGACATTTATTTCTCGTTCGGTAACCTGCTTTAAGCGCGATAACATCCCTTCGGTATCAATGGTCATGTCAATAAATAATCCAATTGGTTAGAAATTCAATATGGTACCATTAATACCGGTGGCAGGGTCGGTGCCATCTAATGCCATATTCGATCTTACAGAGCACCTACCATATAACAAAAATACTCACGCTCATGCGTATAAGGAGTATAGTGAATTTGCCCCAGATATGGTAACTATACGGCCTAGGCCATCGACTATTTCTGATGGAACGCCTTTTATGGCGCTGTCATGGCGCAGCGAAAACCTAAATGAGCCCGGCTGACGCTTGGATCGAACGATCCCCGCCCAGATACCCGGACTTCGTCTTCAGATGACAACCATGAACCACCTCTGACCACCTTAAATTCACCCTCTAGTGGGCCCAGCGGGTTCGTATCTGTAGAGCTCTCGTAGAAACGAGGATCGTACCAGTCACTCACCCACTCCATGACATTGCCAACCATATCGTAGACGCCAATCGTGGAGCTTCCACCTGGATAAGAGCCCACGGGCGCTGTATCCCGGTGTCCATCGTCAAAATCAGGGTTTCTATACTCTCTGGAACAGTTGGCGTCACAGAAATTCAACAATGTGCCATCAAAGATATCGCCCCAAGGATATGTATATTTTATACCCATTGCTGGATCATATCCGGCCGACCGTTCCCACTCGGCCTCCGTTGGCAAACGCCCACCTCGCCATTTGCAATAATCGCGGGCATCAAACCAATTCACAAAAATCACCGGATAATCGTCAAAAGCAGGATCACCATAATACGCGGGATGATAGGTCGCCCCGGATCGACTGGGTCGTTTGCAGTCGCCATCCTCTACACATAAAGCATAGTCCCTATTGGTTACTTCATTTTCATCAACGAAATATGGATCCAAACGCACAATATGGGATGGCGCCTCATCAGGTTCCGCTTCGTCTTGGCCCATGCGGAAGACACCTCCAGGCATATAAATCATCCTGGCTGAGGTCTTTTCATCGATGATCGGCGCCGGGGTAGGTATCGGCGTCGCCGTAGAAATTGGCGTCGGGGTCACGGTCGTTATGGCTGTCAG
>JAHEJP010000248.1 GCA_024638855.1 Chloroflexota bacterium | reverse complement strand
ACGGTTCCAACCATCAGGTTAGGTTGACATCGGAACATTCGGAATACCGGTGGGTAACGGCCGAACAGATCTTCGATTTTCTAGCAGCAGAAGATCCAACTGAACAGTGGCTCAGATCGGTCATTGAGAGAGCTGAGAAAATAAAGGGTTTGCTTCCGCCCGAATTAATCGTTTTAAATAAAAATGAGGGATTCGAATTAGATACCTTCGTGAAGCCGCTGTGAAAATCCAAATGTCGATTTCTTAATCGTTTGCGTTCTAGTTAAGAGATATGGCATTGCTTTTAACCAATTTTGAAGTTCATAAAGATAAGGAGAAACAAATGTCAGCAAATCAATGGAATAGCCCACCTGCCATGCAAATCGATGTTAAGAAGAACTATGTGGCTACAATGGAAACGAACAGGGGTAACATGGAGATTGAACTATTTCCCCAAGACGCTCCAAAGACTGTCAACAACTTCGTTTTTCTTGCCGAACAGGGCTTTTATGACGGTGTATCTTTTCACCGCGTAATTAATAATTTTGTCATACAGGGTGGTGATCCGACGGGCACTGGAAGTGGGGGTCCAGGTTACCGGTTTGAGGATGAAGTCAAGGGCAACCCGCAAAAACACGGGACAGGCTATCTTTCGATGGCCAATGCCGGTCCGAATACGAACGGCAGCCAATTTTTTATTACGCATTCGCCCCAGCCACATCTAGATGGTAAACATACCGTATTTGGCCGGGTGATTTCAGGTCAAGATGTAATCTATAAAATTCAGAAAGGTGACTTGATGATCAGCGTTACAGTTCAAGAAAGTTAACACACGGATAAAGGAATCAAACCATCGACTGCGACGAAAGTTTTGGAAAGACCAAGATGTCGCTTCTCAGGAATTCCAAAGGTGAGAAGGGTCGCGCTATTCACAACAGCAGCCGATTAAAATCTCATCAAACGAACTAAGTGCTTTTGAACCAGGTGAATCTGAAGCGAGTGAATCCAATTACGGCGTTTTTGCTGCAACAAGGTTCGCTGATTGTGGATGGCGGGCTGGCAACTGAATTAGAAGCCAGAGGATATGATCTCACGGATGAACTTTGGTCTGCGCGATTGCTTATTGATATACCGGAGGCGATAAAACAAGTCCACACCGACTATCTAATGGCCGGTGCCGATTGTATTATCACGGCTAGCTATCAAGGCACAATTGAAGGCTTTATGAATCGAGGATTAAGCGAGCAAGAAGCTGCTGATCTACTGATCCTTTCAGTGCGATTAGGGATCGAAGCCCGGGATGAATTCTGGTCCGAATCTACTAATCGTACCGGTCGGCTATGGCCAATTGTGGCAGCCAGTGTCGGTCCTTACGGTGCCTCCTTAGCTGATGGCTCAGAATATCGGGGTGATTATAGCTTAGATGAAGAGGGGTTGCTCAACTTTCATCGCCGCCGGTGGCACCTATTGGCCAGTGCTGGGGCCGATATCATGGCTTGCGAGACGATCCCTTCGTACATCGAGGCCAGAGCCTTGACACGGTTATTGTCGGAAACGCCAGAGAGTTATGCCTGGTTCAGCTTCAGTTGCCGCGACGAAGGACATATCAGCGATGGCACACCAATTGCTGACTGTGCCGCCTTTCTTGATGCTTACCAAAATGTCGTTGCTGTGGGAATTAATTGCACTGCGCCCCAATTCATGTTGCCCTTGGTAAAAGAAGTCCGGCAAGTAAGTGATAAGCCAATTGTCGTCTATCCCAATTCTGGCGAACAATACGATTCTGTAACAAAGAGCTGGTTTGGGACAACCAACTCCAGTGATTTTGCCAGGGCGAGCCTTTGCTGGCATAAAGCCGGCGCTTCAGTCGTAGGGGGCTGTTGCCGCACAGGTCCTGAACACATTCGATCTGTTCGCCGTGAAATAATCGGTAAGCTGAATTCAGAGGAATAGCTAATGGCGGAAATAGTCGGGGTGGCTGAAGCGGTAATGTATGTATCCGATCTCGATCGGGCAACCCAGTTCTATGGACGGGTGTTAGGCTTGCCGCTAACAACCTCATTCAATGAAGCCCGATTTTTTCAGACGGGTAAAGATTCCACCCTGATATTGTTTGACGCCGAGGGCATCCGCAATCGAAAAAGCGTTATTCCAAGCCACGGAGCTGAAGGAGCGGGACACGTTGCCCTGGCAGTGCCTGCGGAGGAAATGGCTTCTTGGCGACAACAACTGATCGCTCATAATGTGGTCATCAAGCATGAACAGGCGTGGTCACATAGCACTAATTCCCTCTATTTTCGTGATACAGATGGTAATAGCCTGGAACTAATCGATGCTAGCCATTATCGAAATGTCTGGCAAAAAATCCAAAATAGCGAAGCTGGGTAGATAGAGTTAACCCTCGATGCTGATTCTAGGACAATTTGCTGCATTAGCAACGGCTGCCTGCTGGTCACTAACGGCGATATTCTTCAGTTATGGCGGCCGCTTGGTCGGTTCAGGTGTCGTCAACCGCAGTCGGCTAATTTTTGCGCTAATATTTATCTCCATCACTCACTACATTTTGCTGGGGACGATATTTCCTTTTTATACGGAGCCATATCGTTGGGGGTGGCTGGCGCTTTCTAGCATTCTTGGCTTAGTGCTCGGCGATACTTTCTTGTTCCGAGCCTACGTCCTGGTTGGCCCGCGGCTATCGATGTTGATGATGGCAACCGTACCGATTCTCAGTACTATCATGGCTCAACTATTCCTAAATGAGCAGGTGGGTGGATTAGAATTGCTGGGAATCCTAGTCACTGTTTCAGGCATCGCCTGGGTGGTAACCGAGAGACGAACAAGACAATCTATCGTGGAAAATAAGCATTACGGAAGGGGGCTATTTTTTGCTTTTCTCGGGGCTCTCGGACAAGCCTCCAATCTTGTCGCTGCGAAAGTTGCTCTCGGCGGCGATTATCCTGCAATCTCGGCCACATCTATACGGTTACTCATAGCCTTGATTATCCTGTGGTTAGTAGCAGCATTCCAGGGTCAAGTCGTCCATACACTCAAACAATGGCGCAATCGCCAGGCATTTCGGGCAATCATCGCCGGCACGATTGTCGGTCCATTTCTTGGCATCTGGCTATCATTGGTTGCCGTTCAATTAGCCCCAGTAGGTATTGCAGCTACGCTTATGGCCCTTCCACCGGTGATTTTGATACCCCTTGAATACTTATTTTATGGCACAAAAGTCAGCCGGCGAGGTGTCTTAGGCACGATCATAGCATTTACGGGCGTGGCACTGATTTTCTGGCCAAGGTAAAGCTTTCTTTGCCATCTAAGTAAAACTGAATCGCCAGTCTCATCTTACATCTGGTGGGCGATTTCTTAGAAATCGGTAGCAGATTCCCTGTTCAAGTGTTTTCTTGTATGTCCCCAACACGCATTCACTATATAATCAAGCTCAATAGTCTGATTGTTGGTTTTCATTTCCTGGTGCCGGAAGTGACAGATTTTTACAACAGCACCAAAAATGACGGCCGACCTTTTAAATTTACATAACGAGACTTCATATATGTGGCAGTTGGTCCGTTATTACAAAGGTTGGAGATAAAAGGATCATGAATCTTCTTAGTGGAATACTACCTATTCTTTGCGTGATTGGCGTTGGTCTGATTATTCTTCTGCTTGCGGCAGTAAAGATCGTACAAGAGTATGAAAGAGCTGTCATCTTTCGACTCGGACGAGTCCAAGGGGCAAAAGGCCCGGGTTTGTTCTTCATCATCCCGATAATTGACAAAATAGTTCGCGTGGATTTACGAACAATCACGCTGGATGTGCCATCTCAAGATGCGATTGCGGCTGACAATGTCACGATCCGGGTAAACGCCGTCGTATATTTCCGCGTTATCGATCCTGTAGCTGCTGTGATTCAGATTGAAGATTACCAACGGGCGACCTGGCAGATAGCTCAGACCAGTTTACGAAATGTCATCGGCCAATCAGAAATCGACCAATTATTGCAGGAGCGAGAACGAATTAATGAGCGCCTACAGCGAATCATTGACGAAGCAACTGAGCCTTGGGGTATTAAAGTAAGCATCGTCGAGATCAAGGATGTTGAGCTTGATACGTTAATGGTCCGGGCAATGGCTCGCCAGGCAGAGGCTGAACGGGAGCGTCGCTCTAAGATCATCCGGGCTGAGGGTGAGTTACAAGCCGCTACCCAATTGGCTGAAGCTGGTCGCTTGATGGAAGAACAACCAGTAGCGATAACCCTTCGCTATTTACAAACTTTGCTTGACATTGGTGTGGAGAATAACACGACAACGATCTTCCCCGTGCCTCTTGAAATGCTGGATGTTTTCTTCTCTAAGCGGGATAAAGAAGCAGATACCGAAGAAACGTCATAGTGTTTGCCCTTCCTCAGGACTCGCTATAGGGGTGGCGCGGGCTGCTCCTCCTATTTTCAGGCTGAAATAATCTTCTTTTTAGACTCAAAACCGATATTGGTGTAATTGAACCTTGTCTCGCCAAATAGCTCTGCTATTAGTTTTTCTCGTTTTGTCAACGACGGCGTGTTCGCTTCTTTCAGCGCCCGAAAGACCTGTGATACCGCCGCCTCCGCCAACGTCTGCATCGACGGTGAATTTTTCGGATCTGCAGTTGATTACCAATCCGGTTGGTTCAATGGCTCTGGCCGTTGATCCCGAAATCGAAGCAATGGTGAACGCCGTTTCGGAACAACAACTGCTTGCATATGTTCGAACATTGGAAAATTTTGGGACGCGAAATACATTCAGTGAGACACAGCAAGAGAATTTTGGCATCGGAGCTGCTCGGCGTTGGATACACGATGAGTTTTTACGTGTAAACGCCGGCGCCTTACAAGTGGGTTACGATGATTTTCCAGCTACTATTGATGGTCGGGTGACTAATCAACGTAATGTAATCGCCACATTGCCGGGGATCGGTGACCATCCTGGGGCGATTGTACTGATGGCTCATTATGATTCCCGACCTGATGATGTCAACGACGGCAGCAGCCCTGCGCCAGGGGCGGATGATAATGGATCTGGGGTTGCCTTGCTCCTCGAATTGGCCAGGGTAATGAGCTCTCGCCCCTGGAATAATACTATCATCTTTGCCGCATTTTCGGCTGAAGAACAAGGGACTTACGGCAGTCGCCATTACGTTCAAAACTCGATGCTGGATGGAAAAATATTCGACTTCGCTATCGACAATGACATCGTAGGCGGCCGTAATGGCATTACCCAATCGATTCGGATATTTTCCCCCGAACCGGATACCAGTACTTCTCGTCATCTAGCGCGCTATCTTGATCTGGTAGGTGGCCTGTACTTGCCAACGTTAAGAGTTGACATAATAAACAGCTTGGATCGCGCGGGTCGTTACAGCGATCATCGGGAATTCATCAATGCGGGCGTGCCAAGCATTCGACTAACAGAATCAGAGGAAGATCGGGTTAACCAACATTCTGGCGGTGACACTTCTGATAAGATAGACTACGCGTACCTGCGGCAAGTGGCGCAATTGAATCTAGCAGCTATCGCCAATCTAGCCGGGGCACCCGCATCGCCTGGCGTACCGACAGTAGCACCCATGTCAGATCCTAGTGGGTATATCATTTCCTGGTTGCCTAATCCCCAGGCCGCCGGCTATGCAATTTCCTTTAGACCCTTGGGATCGGAAAAATTACCACCATTACGTTTCGTCTCGGCCGCGGAAGCTGGTAATGTCGCTTTCACCGACCTTGATCCGCAGACAACTTATGCACTGAGCCTGGCAGCTATAGATGCCAACGGTCGTTTAAGTGGCTTTTCACCCGAGGTGCTCGCGGGGCCGTCGCCCTGATCAGGGAGTGATCAAGACGCTAGTTGTTGCCGCTTGCCCAGGCACAGAATCGATGGCAATTACCACTACGACGCCGTCCCGCTCGTAGCTCATCAAGGCCATTTCTTCGAGCACCAAAGGCTCTTCAGCTTCGGACCATCCTGCCAGCGGCATTTCCTGCTGATAGTAAAGCACGACCTCGCCGACTGGCAGAACAGTTTGATAGCTTATCAGATCCTCCAATACCGTGATCTGGTAAGCATCTCGAACCATGGGGTAAATTGATGATCCCTGGCACGCTTCCGGAATAATCACTTCGAGAGGCTGATTGATGTCATCAATCTTTAGCATCATCGTCAAAGTGCCGTCTTGAATTTGCCCCGACGACAGATAATCAACTTGGCCGGTGGCAACCAGCATAATCTGTATTGGTATGCTACCTTCCTGGCTGAGGAAAACCGTACCGTCAGCGGCAACTGCTAAGCCGTCAAACAATGGTAGAGATTCCTCATCAAGACTGTATTGATTGACTCTCATACCATCCATCATCTCGCCGATTGAGATTTGCTGCCCGGTTGTTAATCCAGCCAGAAATGAATCCGGATCTGTCAGATCATTGGTCATCACACTCGGCGATTGACCATCTCCTGATAAACAGCCAACGCCATCGATCTCAAAATACTTTTGGCCATCAATTTGAACAATCGTTACCTCACTCAACTCTGGCGAAGGTTCAAAGCCGAGGGCCGATACCTCAATCTTCTCAGAGGGCGGATCGCCAACTGAAGTGACAATGTAGCTCAATTGCCAACTTGCCGCAGTGCCTTCAGGATCGACGCCCTCGAAACTAAGCTCCCAAGATAATCGATAATTATCTAAGCCCGCTAAACTGTTGGCTACCGAAGACAAAGTAACTGTTTCATCAATCGTCGCTTTAACAGAGGTCGGGACCAGTTCCTGATCAGCTAATTCTGAAGATGTCGACTCGGTCTGAGGGAGCGAGACATCATCGGATTCGGCCGCTTGCGGAGCGGAATCAGCTCCACAGCTACTGACTAAAAAGCCAACACTCAAACAAAGCAGTAGCAGGGCAAACGATCGCTGAAAAAACCATTCACCAAACCAATTCAGCCGACCAACTAAAACATCCATAAACAGAGGCACCTTCGCACATCAACGGGACGCGCCATCGATCGGTTACAGGTAGTAAGTCTCCTCGGGCTTAAGAATCACGGCCCGTGACCGCGTTTCGTCGAGAACCCGTTGGCCCCATGCGCTTGCATCCTGAGTGATAGGTGGCCATGTGCCAAAATGATAAGGAATTACCACTTTCGGTTCCAGTAGTTTAACAGCAAGCAAGGCATCATCGGGTCCCATCGTGAAATTATCACCGATCGGAACCACCGCTAAATCCAAATCCGCCCGACCAATCAACTTCATATCGGAATAAACTGCCGTGTCACCAGCTACATAAACATTCTTGCCTTCCAGCGTCATTAGAAAGCCCCCGGGCATGCCGCCATATGATCCATCAGGCAGCCCAGAGCCATGGAATGCAATCGTCATCTTCACCCGGCCGAATGGATGATCAAAACCACCACCAATATGTTGAGCATGTACATTATCATGTCCCTGAGCAGCAACCCAATTACAAATCTCAAAATTTGAGATCACCAACGAATTACAGCGCTGGGCAATTGACAAAGCGTGAGCGACATGATCGCCATGACCGTGAGTTAACAAGATATACTCTGCATCAATAGCATCTGCTTCAATTGTTGCGGCCGGGTTGTCCGGCAAAAAAAACGGGTCCACCAAGACCCTTTTTCCACCGACGAGAAATGATACCGTTCCATGACCATGCCATGTGATAGATACTGACATCCTAAACCTCCAAAAAACGCGAGCAATATAGCCAAGATCCACAAACAAGGATCGCTCAAACAATTTCAAAAACCAGTTAAAAGAAAGTATAACTTGTCAATTAAGCGCGCGTCAAACCGAGAACATAAAAGTGAATAAAAAAAAGAGCGCCGCAAAGCGCTCCTTAATAGCCATTCCGTCAACCGACACCGACTGATGGCTCAAACTTGTCAGACCGCTAACACTGAAGAATTATCAAATTCCCAGATAGGCGGCGGCTCTCTGGCAGCCACTGGCTCCACC
>JAHEJP010000247.1 GCA_024638855.1 Chloroflexota bacterium | reverse complement strand
GGTTGCTTCGATCGCGCACGATCGAGATATCTCCCGATATAGACTCATCTAAGGAGCGCCTGCCACTCTTTCTATGGTCTTCACAGCTTATAAGACTCGCTCTTAGTGTTCCCTAAACTAGTTTTTGCCAAAAGCTTGTGTCGAAGGAACACTGAAGCTCTGTGGCTTAATGCGATTAGAGCCATTCAGCTTTTCTGTTTACAAAGCACTTAGGCCATCCACTGCCATGCATACCAGACCGTCAGCGCATTGAAAACGAAGCTCACGATGATCAGAAAATTGTCGTAAGCGCCTTTGTACGGCAAGCTAACGATATTAAAGACAACAACCAATATGGTGACGATGATATTCACCCAGCGAATCGCTGGATACGACAATATCAGGTTCAGCACGACCATAACGATTGGAACCAGCATTATCACGGCAATTAACAACCACAATCCCTGAGTTGGTTGAAAACCCCCTGCGATTTTTCCCGATTCAAAATCGCCGGCAAATATTCGCAGCACATCCCCCAAAAGATAGATCAGCATGACTGCTACCCACAATCCTGAAAGAATTATTCGCGTATCTACCATCATTCAGTCTCCTCCTTTTTTGCGATTTTCGAGATTGATGAAATCTTACACCTTCAGCATAATCGCCCACTAGTATTAGTATCATACTCCGAAGTTGTTAATCGGGGTGTTATTTCCAGGTTTGAAGGGACAATAAATAGGGTGGGCCGCTGTTTGCTAGCCCGCCAGGTCTTGTTGTCTTTGTCGCCGCAAATGCCGGTTTTAGGCAACCAAGCGAACTATTTTCGTTTGAGATGGACAATGGAATAGTTACGCAGGAGATCACTTGCTGTTTGGTAATAGTAGCCTAACGACCTAGCACACCTGCCGAAATTACGGTGTCTCCGACCTATGCTTTTCGGCATTTTGGTAGGTGCGGCTTTTGCCCTTCACAGGCACGCGAGCGCGGGCCTTGTCTGGGTTGCGCATTTGCAAGCGGGTGATGCCCACGCCGTAGGTAATGAAATCCTTCTCGGGCGTCACTTCGATCACGCAGGAGTCGGCAATAAATTGCTCGTCTACATCTTTGTTACTGAAGACGGCTTGCAACAGATCGGGCGGGATTTCGCCTGTTTCCAGGACGCGGGCCAGGCCGCTGAAAGTGATCGTGGCAGCCGGGATCTTGATCCAGGGAAGCAAGGGAATCCGCCGGTCGATGGCAATCGTAAGGGATACGTGGGGATTGGCCGAGATATGGCGTACTTTCCACATGTCAGTGTAGCTGCCGAAGTAGAGTCTGCGATCGCGTACAACATAGACGATACCGACAGTGCGGGCCTCATTGCGAGCCGTTACCATGCCGATAACAGCGAACGATTCTTTCTCGATGGCTTCCCATACTTGGTTAGTTGCTAACTGCAATGTCATCTTATTTCTCCTTCTTGGCGATTATTGAGATTGTTGAAATCTTACACCTTCAGCATAATAGCCAAGTGGTATTAGTGTCATACCCAGAAGTGATTATTCAGGGGGTTATTTTCAGGCCTAGATTTTTTTGGGATTTGCTACTGGATAACATAATAGCGGGCCTAGTAGCCCGCTAGAAGTTGTTATTTTGTGTGCTTATATTGGAAACTTCGACAGCCAGGCGATTAGTTACCGGGCAAGATCCCCAAAGCTCGTGCCTTCGCAACCGCTTGCGTACGGCTGTGGACGCCGAGCTTACCATTGATATTGCGAGCGTGGACCTTGACTGTGTTTCGGGAAAGGAATAGTCTAGACGCGATAGCTTGATTGGTCAGCCCTTCGGCGATGAGTTGGAGCACTTCAAGTTCGCGTTCACTCAGCGGTTCGATTAATTTAGATTGATCGGTTTGAGATGAAGCTGTATCAACCTGCACTGGCACATCCGATGAGAATGCTGCCAATATTCGGCGGATATATTTTGGAGCAACCCCTTGATTAAGGGCTGCCTGAAGCAGACGGGCCATCGGTGAACCTTCATCTACGAAGATGCGCACGAAGCCTTCCGGCTCGCCCAGGGTGAGGGCTCGCTCCACTTTGGTCATGGCCCGGACGCTGTCGCCCCCGGCTTGAGAGGCTAGCGCCTGGAGGATCAGGATCTCGATCACTCTCGAAGTACGTCCCCCCGCTTCCGTTGCCTCGAGCAGGCGTTGCAAATGGGTGGTTGCTTCATCCAAACGCCCTTGAGCGATTAGGAAACGAGCCAGCACAATATACTCTGTTTCGTGCAAATATTTGGGCTCTTCATCTGCTTCAAGCCCACGTTCGTCAACCCAGTCCGATACAGTTTCCAACTTATCTTCGGCCAGCCATATCCTCGCTTGCCTGGCTGTCATCAAGTTTGAAATCCAGGGTGGTACAGAGGAATCTCGAGCGATATTTTCCATCTTTTGGACGATCTCTTCAGCACCGGCCATATCCCCTCTGGAAAA
This sequence comes from Chloroflexota bacterium, assembly GCA_024638855.1. Classification (GTDB taxonomy): domain Bacteria; phylum Chloroflexota; class Anaerolineae; order Promineifilales; family Promineifilaceae; genus UBA11865. The sequence continues at coordinate 5,555 of JAHEJP010000247.1, read as the reverse complement.
GAAGACCCTCGCTAGGCAAAGGTTAGACCAGCCGATCATCCCTAGATCCCTGCCGCGCTCGGTCAGTTCTGCACCCTTCTTTGCATGATGGGCTGCCCCATCCAAGTCGTTTAATTCGGCCAGGACCTCGCCCCATATGGCCAATAACCAGCCGACCACTGCCGTTTGAGACAGCCCGCTTTCATTTGCTAGCTGTAATTGTTGCTGGCAGATCTCTATGACACGCTGCAACTTGCCCAGCTCTCTCATAGTAATGGCGAGTTTCATACCAGCAATCAGGGTCATGTAGATGTTACCCGCAGCTTTGCTGGCCTCCAACGCTTCTATTCGGACCTGGTATGCTGTCGTCAATTCACCGATAAAACTGCAGGCATCCCCTAGAGCCACGATAGCAGTGCTGCGCCAGGTGAGATCCTCCTCGGGCAGATATTCAAGCGCATGGTGCGCGTAGTGGTTGATTTCTTCTACATCCCCGCGATAAAAAGCCAAAAAGGCTCGAATAGCGGCCACCCGACCTTGAATCTTCATCCTGTCAAGGCCAGTCGTTTGGTCCAGCTCTACCGGCGAGGTTCTAGTCCCCGGATCTCCGTTTGTGACGAGTGCCTTTTCGGCCGCCTGGAGACTTTGTTCGGCCGCCTCTTGCTGGCCGCTGGCAAACAGATCCCAGGCCTGAAGGATACAGAGATGTGGTTTGGAGAACACCAACTCAACGGGCAGCCTAGCCAACCATCGCCGCAGCTTGGCGTGCTGCCCACGCTGCCATAGCGTATCAACATGTTTCTCGATCAGGTGCGCCGCCCGCTCGATATCCTCGGCACGAAAAGCATGTTCTATCGCCTCATTGGTGAAGCTGTTCTGTTCATACCACTCGCTGGCCCTGTGGTGTAACGATAATGCTCGATCGGACTGTGTCTGGCGCAACCGCCGACGCAACAAATCGGCAAAGAGATGGTGATAGCGGTACCAACGCCGCTCCTCGTCCAGAGGGACGATGAACAGGTTGGCGTGTTCTAACATTTCCAGAGTTACTTGACCATTCTCTTGGTCGGTGTCTGTTCCTACAGAACAGACGGCATCGCACAAGGAGCCTGTCATCCGGTCGAGGACGGCAGTTTGCAACAAGAAATTCTGGACGCTCTCGGACTGCCCTTCCAGGACTTCTTCGATCAGGTAGTCCAGTACAAAATGATGGCTGCCGGTGAAAGATTTGATGAAATCGGCGGCATCTTTATGTCCTTGCATTGAAATCGCGGCCAATTGCAGGCCGGCAATCCAGCCTTCGGTACGGGATTCCAGCGTGACGATGTTTTCTGCCGAAAGGCCCAGGCCCATTACCTGGTTGAGAAACTCAGCGGCCTCGGAAGAGGAAAAACGCAAGTCTGCGGCCCGCAATTCAGTCAATTGGCCCCGGACACGTAGCCGGGCAAGAGGCAGATCTGGATCTTCACGAGTGGCGATGACCAGGTGCATCTGTGGTGGCAAGTGCTCAAGCAGAAAGGTTAGGGCCCCATCAACAGATGTTGATGCATCGATCGATTGGGCGCTAATCACGTGGTAGTCGTCAAGGACGAGTAAAAAATTGTCCGGGAAGTTGGTGATTTCATTAAGCAGGGCTGTCAGAATCGATTCGGCTGCCGGTGGCTGAGGAGCTTGGAGCATATCCAACGCTCCTTTCCCAATGGTGGTTTCTATCCCTTCGGCCTGATTTAGGGCAGCGATTACGTAAGAGAGGAAGCGCGCCGGATCGTTGTCGCTTTCATCAAGCGAGAGCCAGGCGATTCTATTTACCATCTGGCTTTCTTTGGCGATCTCCGATCGTATATTACCTAGCCATTCGCTGACCACTGTGGTTTTACCGAAGCCGGCCGGGGCGGAGATGAGGGTTAATCTGTGACCAAGTTGTAGACCCTGGTTGAGCCGTTCGATAAGGCGCGTCCGTGGCACAAGGTTCGGCCGCAATGGGGGAATATATAGTTTCGTCTGCAGGAGCGTTTCAGGCACTTAGCTATTATAAAGGAAATTTGTAGGAAACGGTGCTTTCGGCATAGGGTAGCACATTATAGCCTCGTGGATTTTCTTCCCCATCCACGACAGCTCTAAAATCCGTCAGATTTTCCGCAAATGAACCGGCATCGAATCTGTCAAAACTGCCCGCCCTGGGTAGGATGATATCCAGACAATGTGGCGCCATTCGGGCGCGCATTCGGATCCTAAATGCCTCATCATATGGCTGACCGGCACTATCCAAGAACCTTTGCCTTAATTCCGGCGGATAATACCATCAAAGTAGAGAACCCAGATCGTAGGCGGGATCGTCTTATGACATCGCCTCCTCCGCTTCGCCCGTGTACAGCGCCATGCGGACCAATAATGGGCCGCTATCCACTCGCGTTTGGGTCAACAAATCCCGCTGGCTCGAAATTGCCGCCCGAATCGCCGCGGCCGTGCTATTGAAGACAGCCTGCAGCCCATCCCCCGTCGTTTTGATCACGATCCCCTGCTGGGATTCCACCGCCTCGCGCAGGATCGCATCATGCTGGGCCAGAGTGTCATTCATGGCCTGGGGAAATTCTTCCCACGATTGGCTGCTGCCCTCGATATCGGTGAATAGGTGAGTAAGGGTGCCGGTTGGAAGCAACGGGGACCCCTGTAAAGGGTGCAAGATTGTGGCTACATGATAAACGACCTGGCCAATCGCGGCAAAAGGTTCAACTCTTTGTAATGCCTCACCGTATAGGATAATGATAAGGAAACCGAGACAAAAAACTGTCACCCTGTAACTTTTTGCCCCTTTATGCATATGATCGGTAGAGGAACCCGATGCTGAGCTTCCAGGAACTATACGATTCCTACGCCGTCGATGTTTACCGCTTCGCCCACTGGTTAGCTGGTGATCGATTCGAGGCCGAGGATATCACCTCCGATACATTCATCCGCGCCTGGACCCATAGCAGCCCTATCCGGACCGAGACGCTGAAGGCCTATCTCTTCACCATCGCCCGGAACCTCTATCTAGAAAAGCTTAGAAAAGAAAAACGCCAGGCAACTCTGGACGATCGCCATCCTGACCCGGCCCCTGGGCCCGCCGAAGTGGCCGAAGCACACGGTCAGTTACGGTGGATCGGCTCTTTCCTGCAATCGTTGCCCGAAGTCGATCGCGCGGCCTTTGTTTTACGGGTCCAGGGTGAACTCTCTTACGCCGAAATCGCCCGCGTCCTGGATCTTTCCCTGGCAGCAAGCAAAGTAAAAGTGCATCGTGTTCGCAAAAAGTTACTCGTCATGCGACTGGACGAGGAGGTTGATTGATATGGAAGTTACCCGCAATGTCATTCTCGATTTATTGCCCCTCTACCTGGCCGATGAAGTGAGCCCGGATACTCGCAGCCTTGTCGAAGCCTATCTGACAACCGACCCTGAACTGGCCAAGCTGGCCGAAAAATCTGGATCCTTGGAATTAGAGCAGGAAACCCCTGTTCCACTCACCATGGAGGATAAAATGGAAGCTTATAAAGATGCGAAACGTTGGCTGTTTTGGCGAACCATAATTATAGCTGGCGTGATCTCGGTGACCCTCTTTGGACTCCTGGCCTTTGTCACCCTGGTCGCCTTCATGTTCCTACGCAGCGCATAGGCCGCGCCGGCCGCGCCAATCAAGGCGGGTACATTAACAAATCGTCATTCCCGCGCAGCCGGGAATCCAAACACATGGATGCCCACTTTCGTGAGCATGACATTGACTGATAGATTTTTATAGAGCCTGCCGAAGCACGTCGAAGGCAAGCCCACTCGCCAGCTAGCTCCGGCTACGTTACAATCCCCAGAAGGTGCACGGTCAGGTGTACCTCAAGCATTGGAAATCACGAACATCATGGAAAACGACAGTCAAACAGGCCTCATTCTTTGGATCATCATTGGCATCGCCATTCTGGCCGCTTGCGGCTTGCTCACCGCTTTGATGGTCTTTTTGGGCTACCTGATCCTCGCCTGATCGCCAAAGACGGGGCGTGAGCCCCTAACTCTCAAGACCGAACTGGATTCGTTCCTCCAGCGTTAGCTTGTGGAAGGCGCAACATTTTTCGGCCGCTGCTGTCACTTCACCTGGGTCATAAGGTAGAGTTTCGAATTCGTTGCTTGCCCCCGGCCGCTTCAAAGCCCCTAGATAGCATCAAATTAATAAAGAGAAAAACGAAGATGAAAAAGCGCTTGTCAGCAGGTTAATTCTTGTCAGAGATCAGCAAAAAGCCAACGCTTTCTGGTTGCATTGTCTCCTGTATGACTTCCCCCGACTCTTAGAAAAAGACCAGGTATAGAACCAGGGCCCCGCCCAAAATGGAGAGAGGATAGACCCAGTCCATGACGTTGTCTATGCTGTTGGCCAACTCGCCTTTTTCGTTCATCTCCAGTCGTCGCAGCCAGACATTATAGATGATCACCAGGGCGGAAAGGATGAAGGTGATGACCATCGTGGCATCAAGCAAGGTGATATAGCCTAAGCGGGGATAATTGTCGGCCAGGCTGAAGCTGAAGGCGATGAAGACCAGCAAGTTGGCGCTGGCCACTTCGATCCGCAGTCCATAATCCCTCAGGAAAAAGGTCACCCACAAGACCCCCAAGATCAACACGATGGGTATGAAAATCTGGATAATATAGTAGTTCAGGTGCCGGGGGCCCCCGAAAGTGAAACTGAAACGGGAGGTGGTCGCTTGGGTACTGGCCTCCTCGCTGGTCACTGTCGTTTCGAAATCGCCGATAATGAACTCGTCTTCCCCATGTTCGGAGCTGATTTCGCTATAACCTTCCAGGTCGGTGAAGTAATAGAAGCTCTCGGGAAATATCGAGTCGATCCTGACCAAGAATTCCTCGTTGTCGAAAGGATACTTACGAAAGTCGAAATCCACTTGCATATCGGTGGAGAAGCGCTCAAAATAGATCGCGTGACCATCCTGGAAGATCACAGCCACACGGTTCTGCGTCCAGCGATTACCCTGTTGGTTGAAGATGGTGAAATCGGGCCAGCGACCTCCGGTATCGGCCAGAAACTCATGGAAGTTCTGTTCGGTATAGGTCTTGAAGGTACAGTCGCAGCTATCAGGACTGAATGCCAACGCCGGATCATCCCACTCCATCTGCAGGCTGGCCACGGTTTTAAAAAATTCGTTTTGCTCGTCAACTTCGACGATCTGCTGAACTTTTAAGCCGATCTCAACCGGGATCGGCTCTTTGATGACGGCCTCATTAGTAGAGATGGCCTGGCCCGCCAATAGGTCGGCCGCGTTGACGCCCACAAATAGGCTGTAGTCACCGGTGCTCCCCTCTTCGTCACAGCAGCCTGTAATCCTAACCGCCCAGCCGCTGCCCCTATCCTCGACGGTATATTCCAGGGAAGCCGTCGTCTCCTGGCCGCCCAGGTTGGCTGTGCGCACCGGTTTGTCGGCATAATTAAGCAGCGTCAACTCTGGCCGAAGGTCACCTGAGGTCGCTTCTACCAAGACGGCGATTTGATCGCCCGGCCGCAGCTCATGCAGGTCCAGCGTCTGCACCGGCGATTCGGCCGT
>JAHEJP010000246.1:6004-8022 GCA_024638855.1 Chloroflexota bacterium | reverse complement strand
TTATATAACAACAATCACGGTGACTAATGTCACTGTGGTGAACAAAGCAACAACGATATTACTGACAAGCATTTCGTAGGAGAATAAGCGCAGAATGCGTATAAAATCCTCTTTTCTTAGCGGCAGGCAACTACCTGCCGGCATTTTTTATCGACCATCGCCGCACTAACCCTTTTCCTGGTCAGCTGATTATGACCCCCGCTCCTAGCGCCTAAAGCTGTCCGTTCTCAGATCCGCTGGCTCTTCTGCCAACCAGCCGGCAAAGGTGCACCATCCTCCAAGACGGTCAGCGCTTTTTTGGCCCTGGTGCGAATGGCGATGCTCTGATCCTCGGTTAGCGGGGCGATGCGGCCGATGATTTCGCCGCGCCGGGCCGGATAGTCTCGGCCGATGAGGCATAAGGAGGCGATGGACCAGCTACGGACGAAGACGCTCCCGTCCCCCAACATAGCATACAGGGCCTCCACCAGGCGGTCGGTTTCCCCAGGGAAGAGGGATAGGGAACCGAAGAGCATGGCCAGGTGCCAGCGAACCATGGGCAAGGTGTCTTTCAGGCTCAGGGCGATAAATTGGGAAAGGTCCGGCAGCAACAGTTCCGGTCGGGTGCGGCCGACTCGTTCCAGGGCGTGGGCTGTGCGGCCACGTATCACATCGTCTTCTTCATTCAGGCCTTCTAACAGCAAAGGGTACAGCGCTGGGTTTTGGATGACCTCGTCGGCCACCTCGTCGCCCCGGCCATCGGACCGTAGATCGCCGCCAACCAACAGGGATATTAACTCATTCATCAGCAAACCCTAAGGTGCAAGATTTAGCCAACTGACAACTATCGACTTAATGACTCACCCACCCGTCAAACAAGTAACTATTCTCGGAGCGGGAACCGTCTCATACCGAAGCCATACTACTCAAACTTTCAATCTCCGCAATGACGATAGATTTGAACGTATTATAACAAATCGGGTTTCAGATTTTCGCGAAGGAAAAATGCCACCTGTACCAAGTTACAGGTTAAGATTTGTCCATCGTCCGGTGTGCCGGCGGCCGCTCTGGTTTACACCGCAAAAAGGATGGCCGAGGCCACTGCTTAGCGCTCCTTTTTGCTTCGCCTGTGGCTGGAGAATGGGACGGTCAATCCCAGGTTGCCGGCCGGCTGGCAGGCGGAAGTGGAGTCGATCCAGCGCAACAAATCGCGATCTTTTTCCAATTTACGGTCGTTGCTCGATTTTATTGAAACGAAGATCTTGCCCCACAATGGAGATCAGTGGTCTATGGACAGTGGGCAGTGATCCGAGTCAAAGCATTTATTCCGGCAATCCATCGTGTTTGCCCCTCCGATTGAGGTCCGGCCGGGTGCACTTCTCATCGCCCGGCCGGACCCTTCTTCATCCGTAGCGAATATCCCAAAGCACACGGGCGACCCGGTCAAATAGCCGTATAGCCGCCGTCAACCTGAAGATTGGCGCCGGTCACGAAGGATGAACGATCTGAAAGCAAGAAGACGATGGTTTCGGCGATCTCAAAGGGGCTGGCCAGGCGGGCGATGGGGTGAGCGGAAACGATGCGCTGTTCGGCCGTTTCTGGATCGCTCTGACTGTCCAGGTAAATTTGCAAGAAGTCGCCGGCAACCGATCCGGGGCCGATGGAATTGCAGCGGATATTCTCCCTGGCGTAGTCGATGGCCACCTGGCGAGTGAGCTGGAAGACGCCACCTTTGGAAGTGCAGTAAACGGTCTGCTCGGGCAAGCCGACCAGAGCCGAGATCGATCCTATATTGACGATGGAGCCGCTGCTTCCCTGGGCCTGAAACTGGCGAATGGCGTGCTTGCAGCCGTAGAAGACGCCGGTCAGATTGACCCGGATCACCCTGTCCCACTCCTCGGCGGTGATATCGGCCACTTTTTTGACCACAATGGTAGCTGCATTATTGACGATGCCGTCCAGACGACCGTAGGTGTCGGCGGCGAATTGCACCAGCGCGGCTACAGCCTCTTCATCGGCTACGTCGGCTTCAAAAAAAC
>JAHEJP010000246.1:2590-5904 GCA_024638855.1 Chloroflexota bacterium | reverse complement strand
TACAGTCGGAGGAAAAGCAGTAACCACGGGCTGATATTTCCCGTAATGAATAATGAATGGGCAAAATAGTTCCAGTTTTGAAAATGATTTTGCAGAACTGCTTCACCTCGCGATGCAACGACCCATCAATTAATATATACTGGACGAAGAGCCGTTGCTTACACGGCAAGGCACAATTAAAGTTGTTTGGTTTCGACTCAAAATAGGAAAAACGATGAATAGCCCCCAATCTGTATTGGTCATCGGGGCCGGCTTAGGAGGGATAAGCACAGCAGCCCGTCTGTCTCGATCTTTTTATAAGGTCACCGTGGTGGAGAAGAATGGCAAGCCAGGCGGCCGCTGCGGCCAAATCGTTCGCGATGGGCATCGCTTCGACCTCGGGGCCACCCTTTTTCTGATGCCCGAGGTGTTCGCCGAAACATACGCGGATCTGGGCGAGCGCATGAGCGATCACCTGGATTTGCGACGCATCGATCCCACCTATCGTTTACAGTTCGGCGACGGCAGCCAGCTAAGCCTGACCAACGATTTGTTGTCCTTGCAGGACCAGCTAGAAGCCATCGAACCGGGCAGTTTCGGCGGCCTTTTACGTTACCTGGACGAAGGGTATCGCCATTACCATCTGTCCCTGGAGCGCTTTGTCGGCCGGAACTTCTACAGCCTGCTGGATTATTTCAGCCCCCGCAATCTACCCCTGCTGCTCAAGCTGAAGCCGCTGGTCAAACATTACGATAATATCGGTCACTATTTCAACGACCCGCGCCTGAAAGCAGCTTTCACCTTCCAGGATATGTACCTGGGCCTGAGCCCCTTGGACGCCCCGGCTACTTACTCTTTGCTGCAATATACGGAGTTGGCCGAAGGCGTGTGGTATCCTATGGACGGCCTCTACCGGGTGGTGGAAAGCCTGACCGACATCGCCGAAGCCAACGGCGTGCGCTTCATGTACAACGCGCCGGTGAAAAAGATCACCCTCGAAGGTGAGCAGGCCAGTGGCGTGATCCTGGAAGATGGCCGGCAGCTAACAGCCGATATCATCATCGCCAATGCCGACCTACCCTATGTCTACAGTCAATTGTTGCCTGACACGGCACCAGCTAAGAAGCTGGATCGAAAGAAGTACACTTGCTCGGCCATCATGTTTTATTGGGGGGTAGACAAGGTCTATCCCCAGCTAGGCGTTCACAATATATTCCTGTCGGGCGATTACCGGGCCAGTTTCGCGCGCATCTTTGAGGACAAAACGCTGCCCGACGATCCCAGCCTTTATATCCACGCCCCGACCCGGGTGGATCCATCGGCCGCGCCACCGGGCCAGGACAGCTTGTTCGGCCTGGTGCCGACCGGCCATCTGGATGATTCGGTCGAGCAGGACTGGGAAGGGCTAAAAGCGCGGGCGCGAGCGGCCGTGTTGGCTAGTTTGGCCAGCCAGGGCATCACTGACTTGGCAGATCATTTGAAATTCGAGATCAGCTACACGCCCCGTGATTGGGCCAGTCACTTGAATTTGGCCAAGGGCGCTGCTTTCGGCCTAAGCCATAATTTCCGGCAAGTAGGCTATCTACGACCGCAAAACCGGCACAGCCGTTACCGCAACCTGTACTTTGTAGGCAGCAGCACCCATCCTGGGGCCGGGCTGCCTATGGCCCTGCTCTCGGGCCGCCTGACCAGCGAGCGGGTCCTGAAGGAGATGGACCTACGGCATCGGAGCAAGGCCACCAAACTCATCCCCGCGTAGGTCCCTGCCAACAAAACAAGAAGAAAAGCCATGCCCACCATGTCGACTTTGATCTGCGAACAAATTGCTGCTGACGCTGGCGGGCGAGGCGTACCAGCCGGTGCAAACGGCCGAAAAAAGGGCCATCACTGCTGCCGCGGTTGTTCGTGGAGGCGTTTGTTAGCCAGATCTGGAGCGGTGATCCGTGGCTGGTGATCAGAGATCTGATTATGCGTTGACAGTCACTTCAAGCGGGTTTCGCCCTGCCGTTGACTTTCACCTTTGAGAAGCCATAGTTATATTTTGGACAGCTGAATGGCCTCGGCCGACCACTCAAATAGCTGATCGTCGTCGGCCAGGACTGCGTCGGGGATTTGAAAATAAGGCATCTTGCCGTGTTGCGGAGAGCTGGCCTGCTCGAATCTCGGCCGGTTGGCATCAACGGCTTTCAAGAAAATAACGCCCTGGGAATTGACCAGGGCGAACATTTTGCCGGATTCGAATATGCCGTAGCCGCCGAACATTTTTTTGCTTGTCACATCACCCAACGGCCGCAGCCGGTCGACGAAGGTTTCGGCACTATCGGTCGCGCCGGGCGTTAATTTGCTGTCTTTCGTTCCCATATTATTTTATCCTTTCTATGCATAGGGGCTGGGTCCAAGCTAGCTTGGGGGCTTGATTAAAATCAATCCATTTAGTTTGGCATAGGCGGCCGGGATGTGCAAGGAAGAAGGGTCCAGCAACGGGTTGAGAATATTGAGGGATGAACCCCCGTGTTCGCCCATGGTAAATCCGGCGCGGGGGCCGGCTCCTGCAGGTTGCATGTTATACTGTTTCAAAGGAATGGGCGTGGTGGTGGCGTGCGCGAAATTATTGGGCAGACATGTAAGGATTGGGCAACCATTAGGGTTGCCCGTACAGCGGAGGATGTGATATGGATGGGCAGTTTCCGCGTTTTGGAGCATATCTGGCAGAGGTGATGAGCTTCATGACCGGCCTGGCCCTTGATTATGAATCGGGAAGGCTCGATTCGGAGCCGGTTATGGAAGAGATGGTTCTAGCCTTCTTTAGCGACGATGTTTTGGATAGCGTGGAGGCTGTCGCTCCGGGATGGCGGCGTATGTCGGCCTTTGCTGGCGGCCGCACGCTGGTTCACGTGATATCGGCTTTCGTGGCGCTGATTTTATGCCCCGAATATCAGCAGGCCTCGGTCGAACAACAAGCTTTGTTGAAGTGGATCGTGCTGTTCCATGATGTGGCCAAAGAGGTGGTGGCAGGGCAGCGGGATGCTATTCACGGTTTTCGTTCGGCCGCTACGGCCGGTGCAGCCTTGGTCCAAGTCGGTTTTCCGGTTGCCGATGCGGATCGTTCTCAGCTAGAAGCGTGGATGGCTTTCACACATGAAGCGATTATCTGGTCGGATGAGGCGGGCACTTACATTCAAGATAATGGCAAATTGCCAGAGATCATGGAGGGTATCGATCGAATCTTCGGCCACCAGTCAGCGGCCGGACTTGTGGTTAAGACGGTCTTGCTGCATATGTCGATTAATGTGGTGGCCGATTGGCCGCAGACGGCGCCGTTGACAGAAGCGGAA
>JAHEJP010000246.1:0-2490 GCA_024638855.1 Chloroflexota bacterium | reverse complement strand
CGCGGCCGTCACCACGATCACGCCGGCGACCAGCGCCCCAACGACGACAATAGCCAGAATCAGCGCCGGACCTGATAAACCGAAGAAAGATGCCGGTGGCTTGCCTCTCAAAGCCGCTTCCCGCCAGCTGGTCTGTTCCTCAGGAGACAGCGACTCGTAAGTGGAAATGGAGGTGATCTCGTATTTCTCGCCAAGGTGATCCGGGTTCAGGGCTACGAGACGTTCGGCGACTTCTGCGGGCAGGCTAACCAGCAGGCGGATGCTGCCCGGTGCCGTAGCGATAAGCATGACCTCGTCCGGCGCCACTCCCAAGACCTGGGCTAGCTGAGACAGTAGGTCTTTGCGGTTCCTGAGCTTGTCAACGGGCAAAACGATTTGCACCTTGGAGCGCGGCGAGCAGCTTTCCAGTTCGGCCAGCAGAGCTACCAGTTCCTCATTTGGTCTGTGTTTGACCAACTCGGCCACCAGGCAACTCAGGTTCTGTTTTCTTTCAAAGTAGGCCAGCAATTCACGACTTAGATTGCCCTTGGTCTGGTGAGGGAACATCTCATAGTCCACACCCAGATCAAAACATATATCCTTGAGTTCCGACAGGCTGAAGAACTCAGTCAGGAAAAGGCGCAGGCGGCTACGAACATCTGGCGATACATCGAATGTGGCCACGTTCATTATCCTCCTTGGCGATCAATCGCCAAAAAGCAAGCTTACTGAATATCAACTGCCCAAATATCACAGGGCCTCCTAAATCGCATTATCTTTGCAGAAATGTTGCAACCTCTCTATCTGTCATACCTGCGAAGGCAGGTATCCATCTTACTGCCTAGAGTGGATTCCCACATGCATGGGAATGACAGGCAAAAAGTGCAAACCTAGTGAAAATCGTTTCCCCAGATTGGCGACAACATATTTCTGACCAGGAGTGCAAGAAGAAAAATCAACCACGTTCACCTGGATAGATGCCCCCAGTATATCTGGTATTGTAACGCTGGAGGTAATCGAAGCATTGCGGCCGACAAGGGAAGTGTATCCAATTTTACAGCGCCGGGGTGGACATGTCTCTATGATGGTTGTAGTAGGAAGGCCAGATGGTCGCCTATGACGGTGCTTTATAATGTTTAGAGAAATACAAAAAACCAGTAATCATAGAATAACGGGACAGCTTGACGTCCTTTACCTACGCTTGGTATCCTATTCAAGGAAGGTAGGCGCTAAGTTGTGTTGATGGGCTCATCACTTGAGCATCCGTAACTGCTTGACAGTAAAACGGGCGTGGTGAACCATCACGCCCGTTTTTTTATGGGGAGGTGACATATGGTCGACGTGATTCAACCGAATGAAGCCAGAATTCACATCCGCTTTGAAGGGCGGAGTTGGGATATCTTGTGTCGCGACCTGGACGTTGGTCCGTTTTCAACCGATGAGCAGGTGCGACGAGCGCTGGCCAACTACTTTGATGTCGGGCTGGGCAAGTTCCGGCCCTATGTGATTGAGCGGCACGAAAATGGCAATATGACTGTACGGCCTGAGGCCGTCTTTGGTTAGGTATTGACCGGTTCGTACCCCAACGGTAGAAGCTTACAAACTAGGTAAACCCGAAAGGGTCGGGGTTCGAGTCCCCCTCGCACCGGATGGTGCACCCAAACATGGATGCTTCTAAAACTTGTACGAACCGTCAGACCTAATGATCGTTAATAAAGGGGCGTACCCTAACGGAAAAAGCATACAACCACTGTTAATGGACATGTTCCAGGTTCGAGTCCTGGCTGGTTTTAGGACTAGTAGCTCAATGGCAGAGCAGTAAAATAGCTTTTTAAACTTGTACGCCCTTTGGACTCATTTATTTGGTTCAATTTGTTGGGACCTGTTGAGCTGGTCAACCCTGTGCCGGCAGGCGTATCACCCGGTGGTGATCGTCGCGGGATCATTCCCCGCCAGGGTTATTGAGGGCGCGTGCCCAAACTTTTGAAGCTTACAAACTAGCTCAATTGGCAGAGCAATCGGCTTAGGACCGATAGGTTGCCGGTTCAAATCCGGCGCTTATACAAGCAGCTTTAACAACTTGCACGCGCCCCTTCAACTGATTTGGGGTATCTCTGAGGGGGAGCCTACCATCATGAACTCCGGCATCACTGCCTGGAGTCATTAACAATACTTACCATCATCTCACGAAAGGGAGGGCTGCACAAATGGCCGAGCGAGAACAACGTTCAGAATTTCTAAATACCTTATTGACTACGCCACATCGTGACCTGGCAGCTCTTCAAGCCTACCATGAACGAATGATTGCCCAAGATCCCTTGTTCTATGTACACCTGGCGGCCTGGTACGCTGACGAAGGGCAAGTGCGGGATCACAAAGAGATGTTTGTGATCATGCTCTGTTTGTCGAACTTTGAAGGTCACCGGGACGTGGGCCTGGCCTTGCTGCGTAGCCTGCCGCCTTATGAGGTTGCCCGGGTGGTCGACTACATCAAAGGTCGCACCATCGCCC
>JAHEJP010000245.1 GCA_024638855.1 Chloroflexota bacterium | reverse complement strand
AAAAACCGCTCATGCCAGTCCAGGTCAAGGCGACATGAACATAGACGGATTTGATGCCACTACCCAGAGTTTGTTCGGACGGGGCGAGCAAAATTATGATCAGCGCCAGAGCGATAATAACACCCAAAACCGACCAAAAGAGGCACCGAGAGATGTTCTGTGAGCGGATGAATTTATCTAAAAAAGTTCGCAATTGTCCGATCTCCCCTTAGTTGGCGGATATTCATCACCAGTCTGTACGCTACACTAAATTCGCACGACTTAAGATAGTTCACCCATCGTCTTCTGTACGACGGCAGCGACCAGATCGCGGATGGCGCCACTGTCGAGGGCTGAGTTTTGAATTGGGGGTAAGGATTGGGGGCCGGCTGCTGATCCCTGGGCCAATTTTTTCAGGGAACGATTGCCATGATTTCCTAACATCATGGTAGGCGCATGGACATTGCCGCTGTGACAAACGCCACAGACGTCGCAAAAATCGGCTGATTCGCTTGGGTAGCTCAGACCCATATTTTCCCTTTTGAGCAGAAGTATTCTTTCGTTCCTCATCGACTGGAAGTGGGTTGTGTACCCCAAGTTGGGGCAGCATATAGGCGATTCGCGCGTTCTGCTCCGCCGTTTCCATCGACGAGAAGCAAGTCATCAAGCTTTAGCAAACCCTTGTGCAAGCCAGATGGGGTTATTAGATACCGGTCAGAACCCAGGCGCGCCGAAATGTTTCCGTTGCTGGCGCTGAGAAAGCCCTTTTGGTACATGAGCTGGCCAATGCGGACGATTTCCTTGCGAAGCTTTGATTCTGTATTATTCATGGGAATTTGCGTCAGTGGTGACGATAGCTGGACAAGGATCTGGTCTCGGAGTGGTCTTAGGCCCTATCATTGCTTGTTGGTGCTGGAGTTCTGGTATTTTTTGACCTCGGCCACTAATTTTTTTGGCCTACCGTTGTATTCCTGGTAATCAATTTCCTGGCGGGCGATCTTCATCAAAATTTCATACAAGGCCGTGTTAACGGGTGTTGGAATACCTGCTGATTCTCCAGCTTCGGCGACAGCTCCATTGTGATAGGTGACTTCATTTAGTTCCCGCCCGGACATAAGGTCGATATGGAATGAGGGCATTTTGTTGCCCCGCCCTGCGCCGACAATGCCACTTAAGATGGGTTTAGCCAATGATTTGGGCAAACGATTGACGGCTAGGGCCAAACGAGTTGCCTGGGCACCCGGCAGATCGACGGTTCGTAAATTCTTAGCCTTCATTACCGCCAGAGCCTCTTTTAGCATACTTATTTCCAAGTCGAATGTAGGCCCATAACTGTAAATAAGTTTCGGATGGCGATTCAAAATGGCTGAGGAGGCATTGCCGACCATATTTAACAAGGCCTTGGACCATTTCATCGAACGATAATCATTTAGTCCAATCGTGATTAGGCCCGCCTGGTCGAATAGATCGACCCAATTCGATATATCGTTCTCGGGCTTGGATGGTGCCAGCGCCAGGCCGCGATCCAGTCGTTCGACGATGACGCTGTTGGCAGTTTCATGGCTCAAAGGTGTGGTCAGAGAACCGGCGATCACGCCATCCGAACCTAATTCAACCATGAATTCTTCTTCGATGCCGATACCATTCTGCAAGGTGATAATCTTAATGGGTTTCGGTGCGAAAGCTACCAATTCATAGAGTGCTGCCTGGGCATCGTAGGATTTCACCGTCAACAAGATAATGTCATACGTTTCATTATTCAGAAAGGCCTCACGAAGGGCTGGCACGACAACCGGTTTGGCGTGTGTCTGTTGATCCCCTTCGATGACAGTAATGCCCAATCTTTTGATCGCTTCAGCCGTTGGTCGGCGTGAGATAAAGGTTACTTTGTGACCAGCATGAGCTAATCGAGTGCCTAAATATCCACCAACAGCTCCCGCACCAAAGACCAAGACGTCCATTCCTGAATTCTCCCTGGGCGCTGTATAGCGCCTAAGATACTATTATGAGTGGATGATGCCTACTGTGAAATAATACGCAAAGCTAGCGGATACGTCCAATAATCGGTGGGTTTAGCGAGAAAGATTATCATCAACTCATTCAATTGGGTAGCCGGGAACCAATGAAATGCTGTTGGCCTTGCAAAAAAACAGAGGTATCGGCCGCGCGTTTTCCAGATAGCTGAACTTTTAACAATTTAATACCGCCGCTGCTGGTCAAGACCACAGCTGTATCTTGATAAGGGACTACATCTCCAGCATGACCGGCGGGTAAATTGGCCTGTTCCACAGGTTCGGCCGCTAACACTTTCAGAAGCTTTCCTTGCCAAGTTGTAAATGCGCTAGGCCAGGGTGTCATGGCCCGGATACAGCGGTCTACCTTGTCGGCCGGTAGTGCCCAGTCTATGGTTCCCTGCTCTTTTTTTATCATGGGTGCATAGGTCGATGCGGCATCAACTTGGGGTTGAGCCTGTAGGTGACCGTCCAGGATACTTTCTAGGTGGCGAGCCAGCATATCCGCACCCAGATCGGCCAGACGATCGTGTAGCGTTGCCGCAGTCTCCTCCCGCCGAATGGAGATGCTATCTTGAACAAATACAGGACCTGTATCCAACCCTTCGTCCATCTGCATCAAGCTAACGCCAGTCTCCTTGTCACCGGCCAAGATTGCGTGTTGAATCGGCGAGGCTCCTCGCCATCGAGGTAATAACGAGGCATGGACGTTAAGACATCCGTGTTCTGGCATAAACAAGACATGGGCTCGCAGTATCTGGCCAAAGGCAGCCACGACGATGAGATCCGGCCGCCAGTCAAGGACAGGGGCGGCCGCTTCGACGGAGCGTAGAGATTCGGGTTGGTAGACTGGAATTCCGGCAGACTGGGCGACGATTTTGACCGGTGGTGACTGCAGTTGACGACCGCGCCCGGCTGGTCGGTCGGGTTGGGTAACCACCCCAACGATATCTTGCCTGGCGATCAATATTTTAAGAGAGGGCACGGCAAATTCTGGCGTACCTAGAAAGACGATTCGAGCCATAGGGTGCATTCTAGCACGCTGGCAGATCAGCGGCCAAATGGTTCATCAATCGTTGACGAGATTCTTGGTAAGAAAGGCTTTACGAATTCTTGTACCAGCATGAATTAAAGCAATATATATACAATATATTGACAAAGATTTAACATTGTGCTACCTTTCACAGCTAAGCAACTGAACAAGAAATGATAGACGAGGTGCATTTATGTCAAGCAGGGAAATTGTTGTTGACAGCCTAAGTAAGCGTTATTCAGAAGATGTGTTGGCGGTTGATAATATCTCGCTTAAAGTGGAATCGGGACAGATATACGGCTTTCTGGGACCGAACGGGGCCGGCAAGAGTACGACGATCAAGATCTTGACCTCCCTAGCCCTTCCCACTAGCGGTACAGCCACGGTAGGTGGTTACGATGTGGTTTTAGAAGCTGATCAGGTACGGCGCATCATGGGTGTAGCCCTGCAGGATATCGGCCTTGATTCATTAATGAAGTCAATGGAGTTACTGACTCTACAAGGGCAGCTTTTTGGCGCCAAGCGCTCAGAGGCTGAAGTTAGGGCGAAAGAATTGGTAGAATTGGTCGGTTTGACTGATGCTATCGATCGGCGCGTGGGCACTTATAGTGGAGGTATGCGTCGGCGCCTTGATCTGGCCTTGGCCTTGGTCCACAAACCAGAAATTCTTTTCCTTGATGAACCGACAACCGGCCTCGACCCGGCTAGCCGCCGCGATCTGTGGCAAGAAGTGAAACGGCTTAATCGAACATATGGCATGACCATCTTTCTCACCACGCAATATCTTGAAGAGGCCGATGAGCTAGCTGATATGGTAGCCATCATCAACGGTGGTCAGATCTCAAAAACTGGATCACCTGCTCTTCTCAAGGCAGGTGTCGGCAAAGAGTCGATCAATATCTCCTTCGACAGCCTGGAAAAGGCTGAAATCGCCAGTGCCGAATTGAAAGATATGGCTGAAATGGTCCAAATTGACCGCAATACGCTGCGTTTGTACATGGATCATGCGGCCCAAAGGATTCCGGCCGTTGTCAATCGTCTACAGGTTGCAGATATCGACCCAATTTCACTGACCCTTACTCAGCCCACGTTGGATGACGTATTCCTCCAGGTAACCGGACAGAGTCTAAAATCACAAGCGACAGCGTCGGTTGAAGCAGTCTAAGCATTATCAAAACGGAATAACTCAAAGATACAGGACGATTACTATGACGACACAAGCAGAAGCAAAAACCTATGGGACAGTATCATTACCCAAGGCGCAGGTTCCGCAGCAAATCCTGCTGATGACTCGGCGAAATCTATTAACCATTTTTCGGACGCCAGAAGCGTTGATCCCGCCCATAGCTATCAGTGTTTTCTTTTTACTTATCTACCAATCTACATTAGGTGAAGCCGCCGGCTTCGTTCCTGGCCTAAGTGGCAACAGCTATTTAGGTTTCATTTTGCCCCTATCAATCGTTAGCTCGGCGCTGGCTGGAGCTGGGCTGGCATCTCAGAATCTCGTCCGCGACCTGGAAAGTGGCTATTTTGACAAGCTATTATTAACTCCCATTAGCCGGGCGTCGCTACTGTTAGGACCAATTCTCGCTGGCGCACTTATTCTGGCCCTGCAGACTAGTATCGTCATTGGAGTCGGTTTGTTACTGGGCTTGGAGCCCGTAACAGGGATCACCGGGTTGTTGGCAGTGATCGGAATTGCATTACTACTGGGGGTTGGCTTTGCTGGCTTCACCGTTTCAGCCGCCCTGGGCAGTGGCAGCGCAGCGGTTACACAGAGTGCGGGTTTCATCTTCTTTCCTTTGACCTTTTTGACTGCTAGCTTCGTTCCGTTAGAATTGCTCGATGGCTGGTTGAGGACAGCAGCTCGTGTAAATCCAATTACATATGTATTGAGCGCGATGCGAGATACTCTCAACGTTGGTTGGGTCAGTACTTCGCTGTGGCAAGGTGTTTTAGCCTGCATGATCTTAGCCATTGCCATGTACGCCCTTGCTGTATTTGCTTTACGGGTGCGCACCCGACGTAGTTAAACTCGAGAAAGGAACAATTTGACGGAACCCGCCTTAATCACCTTAGCAAGTATCATCGTCTTGGGCATCGGCGCTCAATGGTTAGCCGGTCGCCTACGCCTGCCATCCATCCTGCTCTTGCTAGTTCTGGGATTCCTGGCTGGTCCTGTCACCGGTTTAATCAACCCAGATGAAACGATTGGAGACCTGCTATTTCCCCTTGTTTCGATTGCAGTTGGCATCATACTCTTTGAAGGCGGCTTGAGCCTGCGCCTGTCTGAGCTACCCAAATTAAGCAGCGTTATTTTCCGGCAGATCACCATCGGGGCCTTGGTCACCTGGTTGATAGCCGCATTGGCCGCGCGCTATGTGATCCAGCTTGATTGGCAGATCTCTTTCTTAATAGGGGCCATTCTCGTGGTGACGGGACCGACTGTGATCGGCCCACTCCTAAGACAAATCCGGCCGAATGGTAAGTCGGGCACGGTTCTAAAATGGGAAGGTATTCTGATCGATCCCGTGGGCGCTGTTTTAGCTGTACTGATTTTCGAAGCGATTTTGGAAGGAGAATTAAATCAAGCGCCAGCTGTAATCGCTCTAGGCGTATTGCAGACCCTGATCATCGGCGTTGTCGGCGGATTATTATTTGCCGGGATTATCATTTTGCTGTTCCGTCGCTACTGGGTGGCCGACCACCTACAAAATGGCATGACCTTATTGCTGGTGGTGGCTTCCTTCGCGCTTTCTAACCTGCTACATCCGGAAGCCGGCTTACTCACGGTGACCGTCATGGGGGTCGTTCTGGCCAATCAAAAATTGGTGCCAATCAAACATATCGTTGAGTTCAAGGAAAATCTACAGGTACTGTTAATTGGAACTCTTTTTATCGTCTTAGCTTCGCGGCTCCAATTCGACGAAATCAGCCCCGTCGTAAGCTGGCAAGGCTTCGCCTTTGTACTGATTCTCATCGTAATCGCCCGGCCGTTATCTGTATTTTTGTCAACCTGGCGGTCAGAGTTAAATATTCAGGAAAGGATATTCCTCTCCTGGATGGCTCCCCGCGGTATTGTGGCCGCCTCGGTCGCTTCGGTCTTTGCCTTTGAATTAGCCGGCGCAGGCCACGCCGGGGCGGAGCAATTGGTTTCGCTGACTTTCCTCGTTATCGTCGCCACAGTGACCTTTTATGGCTTAACGGCCGGTCCAATCGCACGACGACTTGGTCTGTCGGAGCGGGACCCCCAGGGCGTGTTGTTCGTGGGCGCCAACCAACTGGCCCGCTCACTGGCCAAGATCTTAAACGAGCACGGCTTCCGCACAGCTTTGATTGACAGCAATCCGCAAAACGTCATCGCTAGTAAAAATGCGGGCTTATCTGCCGTTCATGGGGAAGCTCTTTCCGAAGCTATTTTGGACGACCTAGAGCTGGCCGGTATTGGTCGAATGATGGCGACGACAACAAATAACGAAGTGAATTCTCTTGCTGTGCTGCAATTTCAGGAGATATTCGGTCGGGCGGAAGTGTACCAGTTGGCCACTGATAGTTTGGCCAGTGGCCAAGAGACCATAGCCCAGCATTTAAAGGGTCGAGTCCTATTTGGATCGAACATCACTTGCGAGCGAATAAGAAACAAGATGGAAATGGGGGCTAATGTTCAGTTGACTAAATTGACAGAGGATTTTGATTACCTTGCCTACCAATCCCTGTATGATAAGCAAGCTATTCCGTTATTGCTGATCACCGAAAAAGGAAAACTAATTATCTACACCAGTGATTACCAACCATTGCCAAAACCGGGCCAATTCTTGATAAGCCTGGTCCCATTCATTGCCCCAACAGATATCCAGGTATTTTCGGAAACGTTAAGTCAAATCTCTGGAGATACTTAAGAGGCTATCCTTTCTTTGCCTCGCCTGTTTACAGCCCTGGCAGCTAATAATGAGGTATCCGCCAGGTCTTTGGAACCAGCGACATTCCCCTGCCGGACATGGCACTCTGCATCTGTAGCGTATCTTAAGCCACGGACATCACCACAGGTCTGATCCGTTGTCAGACGACAAAGCCCAAGATCAGGAACAATAGAAGCAAAAAATTGGAGTCGTCATTGTCGTATCGTTATGCACCTGAAGAGATCGTCCACTTCGGCATTCGGGTAAATACGAGACGCGCTCTAGTCACCGACCAGCCCAATAAAGCTGACCTGTAAAGGCCAAGATGAATGGGAGGCCTCTCCAATAATTGCAACACGGGTACGATACTTATACAAATTATACATATAATGTACAAAACATTGACAAATTATAAATATCGTGCTATCATATATCAAATAATTCTAAACAGGGAGTATTGATATGCCAAATGTTACCATAAATTCACCAGCACCAGATTTCACCTTACAGGATTACCAAGGCAATTTGATTAGCCTGTCCCATTTCAAAGGAAAACAACACGTCCTCTTGGTATTCAATAGAGGCTTTACCTGACCATTCTGCCGCGCGCATATGGCGCAGTTGCGTCAAGACCTCGATCGATTTAGCGAGCGCGATGTAGCCATCCTGGTCATTGGACCGGAGAATGCTCAGAAGTTCGCTTCTTTTTTCAGCAAGAATCGTTTACAGTTCGTTGGCTTACCCGACCCCAAGCACGATGTATTGAAATTGTATGGTCAAGAGATTAAACTGTTCAAGTTTGGCCGGATGCCGGCCCAGGTCTTGGTTGATAAAGCAGGGTTTGCCCGCTATGTTCATTACGGCAATTCGATGAGTGATATCCCATCCACTGAGGATCTATTGGCCTTGATTGACGAACTAGATCAACCAGAAACTGCGTTGAGTATGTCTCAAGTTCTGGATTCCCAACAGGTTTAATTGCGTGGCCTGCAGTAGGTGAGGATGTGTCCGACCTCAATATCGCGTCTTTAAATTTATTTGCTGGCGACGAGCACCAGCCATTTTTTTGGGAGGGCGGTCGAAAAGCCGCCCTCTTGATTCA
>JAHEJP010000244.1 GCA_024638855.1 Chloroflexota bacterium | reverse complement strand
TCGGCCGCTTCCAACTCGGCAAAGAGGGGATGGACCTTCAAGCGGTGTAATAACGTTTCGGTCCGGCGGATGGCGTCTCCCAAGCGAGCATCGTCCAACAAGCCCAGTTCCCGGGCCCGGGCCGGCGCCCAACGGTCAAATTGGGGGCCGGGAAAGCGCCAGGCGCGGATGGCTTCATGGACCAGAGAACCAACGATCCAGGCGGGAGCCGACCTCTGGTCGGCTTCGGGGATTACCCGCCAGACGCGCTGGGGCGGCTCCATTTCCCGTTGTTTGGTGGCTTCATCGAGCGTTTGTCTATCGCCTTTCACCGGCTCGATGAAATGGGGCGACCATTCTTCAATCGCTTCAGCGGCAGTCGTGGTTGGGGAGGCGATGGTAGTGACAGGGTAATTCGGCTCGTAAACGGTGCAGCCAACCGGTGTGGATTCTGTCTCCAGTTCATAGTGATGTGCTCGATCACCGGCCTCGTCATAGTCATCCAGGCTCAATTTAGCCAGGCCCAAGGGACCGGCCAAATCCTTCAGCCAACCCTTTAACCAACCCGGCTTACCGCCTCCCGTCAATTTGAGGCAGCCGTTAAGGATCAATCTTTCTTTGGCGCGGGTGGCAGCCACATAGAGCAACCGGTCCGATTCGGCCGATTCTTGATCCGCTTCTCTATCCTTGAGCAGCGAATAGATCCCGGCCCGCCGGCCCTCTTCGTCGGTCAGCGGGGGATGAACGCCCAACCTGGTATCCAGGAGCAGTGTGTTTCGGCTGCCGCGATCGTAGTTGACGTCGCCGATGACTGTTATTGGGAATTCCAGGCCCTTGGCGGCATGCACGGTCATGATGCGGATCACGTCGCCGGCCGTGGCCCGGGCCTCTCCTTCTCGAGCAGCGCCGGACACCAGGCCGTCCACGTAATTCAAGAATTCACGCACGCTGACCAGTCCGCTGCTATGGGCGTCATTCAACAGCTTGGAAACGTTGCGAGCCGGGCGACTGTAACCGGCTGCTAGCAAAGCGGCCCGGTAATGAGTCTCGTCCAGGAAAGCTTTTAGTATGGCCGCGGCCGGGATGCGGCCGGATTGATTGTGCAGGCGGGCCAACAGATCGACAGCACCTGTCCATAGCCCATCACCGTCAGATAACAAAAATCCCCACAGGGAAGTCGAGCGGCCGGTTTCGCTCCAGCGCCGGGCCAGATCGTAGAGATCGGCGTCGGAAAAACCCAGGGCGGGCGAGCGCAGCAGGCCCACCAGGGCCAGGTCATCGCTAGGGTCTTCCAGAGCCCGTAAAGCGTTAAGTAGATCGCGGATTTCCGGCCGGTCGTAAAAACCGCGGCCGGCGACGGTCAAATAGGGGATACCCAATTGGTCGAAAGCATCTTCATAGGCGTTGAAGGAAGTCGAG
The DNA here is from genome assembly GCA_024638855.1 of Chloroflexota bacterium. Lineage (GTDB taxonomy): Bacteria > Chloroflexota > Anaerolineae > Promineifilales > Promineifilaceae > UBA11865. The sequence continues at coordinate 6,637 of JAHEJP010000244.1, read as the reverse complement.
GCGCGGCAGAGGATGGCGATATGGCCATATTCCAAGGTGGAACCCTCGGCCTCGACAAGCTCAGCCACATGGCCTGCAAGAGCGACAGCGGCCCGGTTCAAGGCGCCCTCCCCCTTGGTGCCAATCGTCAGATGCAGTTCCACGAAGGGGTCTAACTGGCCCAGAGCGGGCGTTTCTCGATGGTGGATCAAAGGGGCAAAGGGCTCGCGCCACGGCCGGCCAGGATCTTCCTCGTCGCCCAAGACCGGGCGCAATAGATCGTTTAGACCGGCGATCAATTCCCGGTGGGCGCGGTAAGATTTGGCCAGAGTATAACCTTGACCGCCGGTCGCTTCTATGTGTCCCCGCTCCTCGCGAAAGACGGCCACTTCGGCTCCGCGGAAACGGTAAATCGATTGTTTAGCATCGCCGACGATGAATAAGTTGCCCTGATCGCCATTGATCAAATTCACCAGGTCTCGCTGGCGATTATTGGTGTCCTGATACTCGTCCACCAGGATGGCCGACACTTCCTGCTGCCAGCGTCGACGGGCGGCCGGATCGTCGCGTAAGAGTCGCAAGGCCTTGTCTTCCAGATCGTCGAAGTCCAGAGCCTGTCGCTCGCTTTTGCGGCGATCGTAAGCGGCGATTGCCTGGTCGAAAAGGCGGCTCATGGCCGGGATAGCTTTGGCCCATGACCGATCAAGGGCCATGTTGATTTTTCCACGGGCCCAAGGTGGCAACAGCTCCTCGTATAGGGCCCGCAACTCCCTGAGGATGGCCTTGGGATCGGCCGGCGACCAGGCTGCTTTCGTCCCAACGAGCTTCATATTGTCGCGCAGTTCACCTGCGATGGCAGAAACGGCCGGCCAATCGGCCTGCGCGCAAGCATCCAGGACAGCATCCCATTGATCTAACAGTTGGCTGAGCGGTTGAGCCAGGGCATCCCCTTGAGCCTCGGCCCGGGCCAAGGTGCCATCGGTGCGTAGAACCGTCAATTCGGTGAAGGCGCTCACGACGCGCCCATCGGACACGAAGGCCTGAATTGGCGGGACCAGCAACTCTTGCCAGGTGGGCCAGGGATCAGTTGACATCCTTTCAAAGGCTGTCTGAGCGGTCAGGCGATCCTTCAGCAGGGCTTCCAGCGTCGAATGCAAAGAGTATTCGCCCAGCAAGGCGTAAAGGGTCACCGCCAGTTCGTCGTCTGCGGCCCAGGCCATGGCCTCCTCGATGGCCTGGGCCGTCAAGATGCTGGCTTGGCCTTCATCCAATGTATCAAAACGTGGGTCCACGACCGCTTCGGCTGGATGGGCGAGCAAGATCTCGGTGCACAGGCTGTGAATGGTGCCAATGCGGGCCGCATCCAGCTCATTGTAGGCCATATCCCAGCGCCGCCATTCTTCCCGAGATAGGTCCGGCCGCTGCAGGTAGTCGCGCATTTCATCTCTTACCCGGTGGCGCATCTCCTGCGCGGCCTTTTTTGTAAAGGTGATGGCTACGATGGAACGCAATGGTAACCCTTCGGCCAGCAGAGAGAGGTAGCGAGCCACCAGGGTGCGGGTCTTACCGGTGCCGGCACCGGCCGTGACCACCACGTCCTGTCCCCGGGCGCTAATGGCCGGATACTGTTCTTCGTTGGGATCCATCTGGGCGACGATAGTTTCCATCAACTCACCTGAATGATCCCGGTTTATAACGCCAGCAGAAAGCGACGGCCGGACAATAATTGGGGCAGCCGTTGGCCGGTGGTTGGGGCGTGAAAGTGCCCTGGCGGGCACCGCGGGCAGCTTCAAAGACGAAGGAAAGAGCCGTGCCGATGGCTTCCTTTGGGCCATAATCGGCAAGTTGCAGGCTACTAGGCTCGGCCTGGCGGATGTGCCAGTAGAAACCGTCGATTGGTTGGCCAAGGCCCAGGGCATCCTGGGCAGCTAGCGCGTACAAGGGCAGCTGCAGGATTTCGCCCCGATCCAGGCTTCGCGCGGAGTAACGGTAGGGGCCGGCCGTCTTATAGTCGATGACTCTGATGTTACCATCAGAGTTCCGGTCCACCCGGTCGACGACGCCGTGTAAACGAATATGATCCCCTTCCATGGGCACGCTTAGAGAAGCCGAGCCCAAAAAACGGGCCTCAAAATGAGTGGGGATGAAGTCGCCGGGCAATTGGGCCAATGCTCTCACCGTGCGGGCCAAGTTTTCCTCGATTTCCTGCTTCGACTGGCGCCACCAGGCCGATTCACGAAAGCCTTGTCGCTGGGGCGCGGTGTCCAGGATGGCCTTGGCGGTTCCCGGCAAGGCGGCCAATACTTTGTCGACGTCGAGCCGGTCGGCCGGATCCAGCCCGGCGTACAAAGCTTCCAATATTTCGTGATAAAGGGTACCTAGCTGGGCCACATCCAGGCCTTCTTCCGGTTCGAGGCGTGGTGCCAGGCTCAAGACCCGGCTGACGAAGAATTGGTAAGGGCAGGCCCGGTAACTTTCTAGACTACTGGGACTCCAGCCGAAATCAGGATGAAAATAATCGCTGAAGTCGCTAGCCAGAGCAGTCAGGTCGCCGTCAAATCGTGTCCGCACACTGTCATAACGCCATCGAAATATCTCACTGGCTATATTGAATCGAGACCAGCGTTCCGGCCGGTGCTCCTGGACCCAGTCTTGCACCGCCCCATTCCTGAGTCGGCTGGCCAGGGATTCCATGAGTTCGGGCCAGGAAGCGGCCCGGCCGGGTGAAGGTTGACTCTCGGTGGTCAAGCTCTGTGATTCGACGGCTACCAGGCGCTTGATCTCCTCCCAGAAAGGTGAAGCCAACCACTCGCCGCCATCGTCGGTCAGCCGCGGGCGGGTGAGCAGCAGTCCTTGCCAGGCGCTGGTGACTGATTCATAAAAGAATTCCCGCTCGTTGCTTTCGATGGCGGAGTCCAGTCGATGACCAAATTCGTCATCCAATTGCCGGCGGTCGCTCTCACGCAAGACAGGATCCTCGCGCAGGACGGCCGGGAACTCCCCTTCGGCCAACCCTATCAAGGCGATGGCCCGGAAAGGCACGCCCCGGGCGCGGATGGCGCTGGTCACCAAGATCTCTTCCCGATCGGGCTGGGATGGCGGCTGGAACGTCGCTGCCTCGACGGCGCCGGTAAGATCGGACAGGAAGCTGGCGAAATCCAACGGCCGGCCTAAACTACCGACTTCCTCGGCCCATACCAGGCTGCTCAATATCTCCTTCAGGCTTTTCATGGCGGCCAGATCCCGATCCCGGATAGCGGGCTCAGCTTCATGGATCCGCCAGATAATATTGAGCGAGGTTGGGTCCGGCTTATCGTCTATGGCCGGGTCTGGGCCAATTAAATCCTCTAGCCATTTGACAAAATTATGGAAACTACCTTCTCCCTGGTATGAAATCATTCGCGAAAAGAAAGCAGTGAACTTGCGCTCCAGAGCCTGGGCTTCGGGCGTGGCTACGCCGGCCGACAGAGACTCATCGTCCCCGGAAAATCGGTCAGGGTCACGACCGGCAAAGGCCGCCAGGGTTTCGAACCACTGGTCGTAACCGCCCACTACCCGCCCCCAGCGAGCGGCGGCGTCCAGGGTCTCGGCATCGCCAGAGGTAATACCGATGGGCTCAACTTCGCCCTCTGACGGCAAAGCCTGGGCCGACACGGCCTTGGTCCAATCGAGGTAGGGCGAACGCCAGGCCGCGACGACGCCTTGCCTGGGCAAAGCGAACCCGGCCCCCTCTCGCGGTAAAAACAGGGCCAGCAGATCGAGCAAAGCGCTAACAGCCGGATTCTGGCGCAGCGGCAGCCCATCAAGCAAACGAACCGGCAAGCCAAATTCGGCGGCCGTCTCCATGATGAAGGGCTGGTAAGCCCCCATATTACGGGCCAGCAACGCCACCTGGCCGGGACGATGACCTTCGTTTACCAGCCGATCCTTCAGCCACCGCATAGCTTCCCGGACTTCGGCCGCCCGGTTGGGCGCCGCCACCAGGCTGAGTTCAGGGCCGCCAGCCACTTTTGACGGGCCATCGACAAATAAATTCGTCTCTATATGGGCCAGTAGCGGAGATTCCGGCGAGACCAACTCGGGCAGCGGCTGTGCCTGGATACCCAGGGCCTCTTCTAATCTTTGGCGAGTCTGGCCGAATCTATGATGGACCGGCCGGGGATCGTCTTCTTCGGCCAGCCCGGTTAAGGTGATGGTCAGGGTCCCAACCCGGGAGGCCAGGATCTGGAGCAAGGCCAACTGTATTCCGGTGAAGTTATCAAAACCGTCGACGATCAGCCAGGGCCAATCTCGGGCTACCTGGGACGCTCGCTGTTCTGGAGCCTCAAGGGACTCGACGGCCAGCCAGCCTACGCCGGCATAATCGGCCCAATCCTCGTCTCGCAGGCGATCTTGATAAGCATGGTATATGTGGCCCAGCTCCCTTAAACGGCTTTGGTCGCCCAGGCTAGACACGGCCCTCTGAAACTCTTCGGGCATCACCCGCGCCCCCTTCAATTCTTGAACGAACGATTGCAGCAGCTGGATGAAGCCGGGGAACTCTCGCAGGGCATGGTAATGGTCTAGGGAGATCTCATCGATGATGGTCCGCAGCAGCCGATATTGCACAGCGTTGCCCAGCCGAGTGTAGCTCTCGCCGGCTTCGATGAGACACGTTTCGTAAAGCTGGTCGAAGGTCATGACCCGCACGCCCAACGCGCCGTCGGCCATTGCCAGCCGCCGCTGCCAGGATTGGATCTGTAAACGGGAGGCGACGCACACGCGCACCTCGGCGTCCAGATTTTGGCTGGCCTTGCGGGCTAGATCGATGGCGTATTGGCTTTTACCAGCCGAGGCCGGGGCCAGGTAGAGGTAGGCGGTCATGATTATGAATTATGCATGTTCGTGATGGAAAGCCAATACCCCAGTATTGTTTAACGGCCGGCAAGCGATGATCAACAGTCTCGCGCTTTCGAAGGAAGATGTAAAGATCGGTAATATTAAGATTGGAGGGACCCAAACGAAAGAGTTTGGACCACTGAAAGATGAAGTACATCAAATCTTGACGGTCACCTCGCGCATGCGCGTACGTATTGACCTGAAATATAGATACTGTTATACTTCTATCGGCTCCCCCCCAGAGGTACCTTCTATGCGCCCGCATAGAGGGTACCTCACTTTTTATGACCAGTAAGACGTTCAAAGGTAGGAAAACCAGCATCATGGAAGCTGATAAAACCCGTCTCGTAACTGGGGGAAGGGCCTTGGAAACGACCGGTCTCATACACCGGGTAGCCGTTCCGGATCAACCAGGCCCCCACCCCACCGTGATCCTGCTCCACGGCCGCAGCGGTGATGAAAATGCGATGTGGATTTTCTCCCGAGCCCTGCCCCAAGATTGGCTGGTCGTCGCACCAAGGGGCATCAAAGACGATCCCGGGGGCGGTTATGCCTGGCACCCACGCGAGCGAGATGAATGGCCGCCACTGTCCAAATTTGACCAAGCCGTCTCGGCCGTCGTCGGCTTCATCGAAGCCTTGCCCGATTTGTACGGGGCCGACCCGGCTCAGATCTATTTGATGGGTTTCAGCCAGGGTGCGGCGACTGCCTACGCGGTAGCCATGCGCCATCCGGGGCTGGTCCAGGGTATCGCCGGGCTGGTGGGCTTCGTGCCGGTGGAAGTCAATGCGGCCGTGGAGACGCGCCTACTCAAAGGGCTGCCCATCTTCATGGCTGTAGGCAAGACGGATCCCTATATCCCCTTCACTCGAGCCCAAGGCTGTGCCCAGACCTTGCGAGATGCAGGCGCTGATTTATCGTACCGGGAGTACGAGACCGGCCACCGGCTTAACGCCCAAGGTGTGCGCGACCTCAAAGACTGGTGGGCGGATAGAAGCGGGGGGCAGAACGGTGAGGTATGAGCAAGTATCTTCAAGCCAATCAAGAACGCTGGGATCGGTTAACCACCAAACATAAAAACTCTCCATTTTACGACTTAGCGGGTTTCAAAGCAGGAAAAGACCGGCTGCGCTCTATTGAACTAGCTGAACTGGGCGATGTGACAGGGAAAACGCTGCTGCATCTACAATGTCACTTCGGTCTGGATACCCTGGCCTGGGCGCGGCGGGGGGCGATAGTCACCGGCGTCGATTTCTCTCAAAACGCCATCAGCCTGGCCCAGTCACTGAGCGGGGAACTGGATATCCCCGCCCAATTCTATTGCAGCGATATTTATGAACTGCCCAGGTTACTGTCCGCCGAATTCGACATCGTCTTCACCTCATATGGGGTCTTACATGGGCTGCCTGACTTAGGACGGTGGGCGGAAATCATCGCTCACTATCTCAAACCCGATGGTCTGTTTTATATCGTCGAAGATCATCCCTTTTTCCGAGTCTTCCGGTCGAAGCCGGGGGGCGAACTTAAAGCAGAACGATCCTACTTCTACTCAGAAGAGCCGCAGCGGATCAAAGCGAAAGGCTCTTATGCCACCGCTGATAAAGGGGCGACGGAAGTGTATTACGTCTGGGATCACAGTCTGGGTGAAGTGATCGATTCGTTGATCGCGGCCGGTTTGCGGATCGAATTTCTACACGAGTTCCCCTATGCCGCCCGGGCCAAATTTCCGTTTATGGAGCAAGGCGAGGATGGCTGGTGGCGGCTGCCTCCCCACCAGCAC
>JAHEJP010000243.1 GCA_024638855.1 Chloroflexota bacterium | reverse complement strand
GCTCGCGACTAATTGGGATGCTGATTCGTATAGCGCCTAGATAATTCGAATCGCCAGGAATTACCTTTGCGATCACATACTGCTTTGTTACAATGAATTCTATCAAATAGGAGGTGTGGCATGCGCAGGAGCTCAATCGCAGTCGGCATCATTTTGATCTTAGTTGGACTCTTTTTTTTGCTACTGCCCCTTTTCCCAAACTTATCAAACCTAGTCAATATCGAGCAACACTGGCCGCTCATAATCGTGGCTGTAGGTGGTTTGTTTATACTCGGTGCCCTGCTTGGCGTTTCCGGGCTTGCCATACCAGGGACGATCATAGCCGGCATCGGCGCTCTTTTGTATTATCAGAACTTGAATGATGCCTGGGAGACATGGGCTTATGCATGGGCTCTGATTCCAGGTTTTGTTGGAATTGGAATCATCATCGCCAGGGCTCTGGGTGGAAACGCCCGTCAGGGAATTAGAGAGGGTGGTGGATTGATCGTGATATCGTTAATCCTTTTTTTTGTATTCGGAGCTTTGTTAGGCGGAGGATACTCATTTGGTGTTGTCTTGGCCGTTCTATTAATCCTTGCAGGCGTATGGCAGCTGGCACGAGCGATATTTGGTAAAAGCCGCGGAACGACTGAGTAATAAGAAACTCTTGCAACCTTTTCTCCAAATTGGCGTAGTGTATGCTGACAATTAATGGAGGTATACAAATGAGTGAAAAAAAATTGGTACGATCTCAAGAAAGTCGGATGTTATTTGGTGTCAGCGGTGGTTTGGCAGAATATCTGAACATCGATCCCGTATTGGTGCGCTTGTTTTTTGTTCTCTTAGCGCTAAGCACCGGTTGGGGTTTTATCGTTTATATCCTTTTGGCCATTCTGATGCCAGAAGAGAAACTGGTTGCTAAAGCGAACAGCTTCGACGAAGAAGAAATCGTTATTAAGAATGCTTCATAACTCTGGTTGATCACCCGACAGCCAGCTCAAGCCTGGCAATTTAACCCGAGAGAAGGTAAAACGGTCGCTGTGTAAAGCAGCGACCGTTTTTCTTTACCTGCCTTCCATTCAGTCAGCTATTACCCGGTAGACTTTGACGATCTTGAAGATTACAGAACTCTGGTACCATAAGGTATAATTCGCCCATGGCTTCCCTCTTTGCAAAACTGAGAACGTTGGTTAAGGCAACTCTACATGAGATGGCCGATCAAGCGATTCAAAAAAGCGATCTAGCTGTCTATGACGATTATATCCGGCAGGCTGATAGAGAGTTGACGGAATTCAGACAGACGATCACTCCAATGATAGCCCAGGTAAAAACCACCAAGCGTCGGCGCGAAAATCTAGCTAATGAAGCAGGAAAACTGGATTACATGGTAGATGAATACCTTCGGCGAGGTAAAAAGACCGAGGCGATGGTTACTCAGAAACAGCTTCTTTCCACCATGGATCTCATAAAGACGTATGATGCTTCGTTGGAAAGACAGACAACTGCGGCCGAAAGATTAGATGATGTACGGGTGAAATTAGAGGGTCGCTTGGCGATTGCCAAACAAGAGCGAGATGAGTTGTCGTTTTTACTTCAACTTGCTAAAGCAAAGGAAGTGTCGACGAGAGCCATGCGTTCCCTCGATTCCTTGATGGATCAGGGTGACCCGGATGTGTCCCAGGCTGCGGAGAATATCCGTAAGAGATTGGATCATGCTGATGCTGCCTGGGAAGTACAGGCCAGTGGCCTCGATAACCAGCTGGATGATGCGATGCATAGCCTCGAGGTTGAGGCGGAGCTGGCAGCTCGCATGGAGCGTCTCGGGATATGATTTTGCGCTTCCGATCGCGAGATAGAACAAGATTATTAGTTTTGAAGACCCTTAAATAGAGCAAAGTACATGTTTTTATATAAAGATGAGTAGGTGCGGAATCTTTCTTTTGAAAGTAAGACGATGGACGGTAGTTTTGTACAATTCAACGACTTTTGCTTATTTAATAAGCGGCGATAATTCCAAGTTATGAAAACTGCACTTGTCCACGATTGGATGAATCAAATGGGAGGAGCGGAGGATGTACTCGAGACTTTTGTCTCCATTTATCCGGACGCTCCCATCTTCACATCGTTATATGCACCGGATAAAATGCCGGATCATTGGCGCGACTGGCAGATTCTAACTTCATTTATTGATCGCCTTCCCTGGTCTCATAAGCAACAGCAACTCTATTTTCCAGTATACCCTTCGGCATTTGAAGGGTTTGACTTCAGCGGCGTTGATCTAGTCATCAGTAACAAAAGCGGCTTTTGTCACGGCGTCATCACTGGGCCGGAAACTCTTCATATTTGTTACTGCCTGACCCCAACAAGATATGTCTGGCGGTACCATCAATATGCCGAAAGGGAGAATTTGGGCTGGTCAGTTCGCCAGGTGTTGCGACCATTCTTAACTTGGCTCCGCCAATGGGATCGTTTGGCGGCCGATCGGGTTGATCATTTCATAGCCATATCAAAAGCTGTTCGTTTAAGAATCGCCAAGATCTACAGGCGGGATTCGACTATCATTTATCCGCCAATTGATACAAAACGGTTCGAACCATCATCCAAAATAGAAGACTATTACTTGATGGTGGGTAGATTGGTTCCCTATAGAAGAATCGACGTATTGATAGAAGCCTTTAACAAGTTAGATCTGCCTTTGGTTATCGCCGGAACCGGCCGGGACCGCCAAAGGTTGGAGTCATTATCGGGTCCGACAATTGAGTTCTTGGGATATGTACCAGATAATGAGCTGCCTCAGCTGATGGCTCGCAGTCGAGCCTTCATGTTTCCAGGGGAGGAAGATTTCGGAATCGCTCCTTTGCAGGCAATGGCGGCAGGCAGACCGGCCATTGCTTATGCTGCGGGTGGCGCCCTGGAAACCGTCGTGCCAGGTACCGGTGCATTGTTTGCGGAACAAAACGTCGAGGCTATCATCAATACAGTCGAAAGGTTTGATCCAGATAGTATTAGCCAAACCTTTGTCTGCGAACATGCAAAAAAATATGATGTTTCTGTATTTGAACGCCACTTTTCCAAATTTGTTGAACAAAAGATGACGATTCACCGATGCCTCTAAAATAATCTGATGGATTTACGATCTTATTGGCAAATTCTGAAAAGGCGCTGGATCTATGTGATAGGTCCGGTCGTGATCGTTTTGATATTAGGACTGATCACTTACAACAAACCGCCAACAAATTACAATGCAGGTGTACGCTTCATTGTGGGTCAGGAACCAACCATAGCTGCAACCGATTCTGATGAAGAGCGACTGGCCAATTGGAAAACTTCGGAATACGTCGTTAATACATTAGCTGATTGGGTGCGCGGTGGGCAATTTGCCCAACTAGTCAGTCAAGATCTCTTGGAAGAAGGCATAGTCGTCGAGCCACAGGCTATCGTGGGCGGCACAACTTCAGATAGTACTCGCAGTATGATGACTCTTTCCATTATATATCCCGATCCGGTGGTTCTTGAACATATCATGCTATCGGCCGCGAACGTATTGATCAACCAAAACGAGTTGGGATTGCCCCAATTAGGCGGCGAAACCGCTCAGTTGGTCCAGCTAGATCAACCAATCGTCAACCGTATTTCATCCACTATTATCAATCAATTGGACTTGCCTTTGCGGATTGCCCTGGCCATTTTTGCCGGTATCGGCCTGGCCTTTCTAGTGGAATACCTGGATCCGACGATTCGCAATAGTGATGAGCTTGAACTAATGGATTTGCCTGTTGTCGGATTGATCCCGGGAAATAAAAGAGGGTGGGGAGATATCCTGCCCCGCAATTGACGACGAAATGACGAGGGTTATTTACTTGACCTTATAGCCCGAGGAACTATTGATGGAATTAGCAGATTATTTATCAATTGTCCGCAGACGGGGTTGGCTCATCATTTTGCTGGCCTTTCTAACTGCTGTTGCGGCTTTTGGCTTTAGTAAGTTGCAGACGCCGGTATATCAATCTAACTTACGCATGCTCGTCCAGCCGGCACGCACAGATTTTGGCCAGGCCCAAGCTGCTAAACAATTGCTCCGTGGATACGTTCAATGGATTCGCAGCAGCTACCGCGCTGCCAAGGTCATCGACGAGCTTCAGCTGGATATGACGCCAGATCAACTGTTAGCAGATGTTGAGGTGGCTTCTGATGATTCGAGTTTCGTAGTCCAGCTCAGTGTCGAGAATACGGATCCTAATTTGGCCAACGATATTGCGCGAACATGGGGGAATACGTTTATCCAGTGGAGAATTGACGAAAATGCTACCCAACGAAATGAAGATCGCGTTGATGTAGAATTCATTGACGATCCGCAAGCAGGTCTGGAAAGTCCAAAAACGAGAATTAATGCAGCGGCCGGCGCCGTCTTTGGCGCTTTGCTTGGTACGATTATCGTCTTCGTCCTAGAATGGATTGAATCCGGCGTCATGAGGCGAAGTGAAGATATTGAACGGTATCTTGAGATACCGGTCATTGGCTCAATTCCCGGCCAATGACCTTACAAAAAAAAACGATTTGATGATACAGATCTTAGAATTATTGTTGATAGAATTGAGTCTTCCATGACCCTAATTACACTTTCCGACCCACGCTCACCGGTTAGCGAAGCCTACCGGACTCTCAGAACGAATTTGTCCTTTTCAAGTCTAGATGAACCGATAAGGACATTGGTAATTACTTCGCCTACCCCTGATGAAGGCAAAAGCACGACTATCGCGAATCTGGCTGTTACCATGGCTCAGGGTGGGCGAAAGACGGTCCTGGTAGATTGCGATTTACGACGGCCGAGCCTGCACGCATTCTTTAACTGCCAGCCGGAACCAGGTCTGACTAACTTGCTGTTGGAAAAGGACAGCGAACCAGCCTTGCAAGAGACGGAGGTAGAGGATCTATTCTTGCTCAGCAGCGGTCCTCTTCCCCCTAATCCGGCCGATCTGCTGGGATCGAAGAGAATGGATCAAATCATCCGCAAGTTGAAGGATGTTGCGGATATTGTTCTATTTGATGCCCCGCCCGTAATAGCCGTGACAGACGCGACAATACTGGGAGCCAAGGTAGATGGTGTGTTGTTGGTGATCAGCGCCGGGAGGACGAAAAGAGAGCACGCTCAGAGGGCAAAGGATATGTTAGAGAAAGCAAAAGTGCGCATCGTTGGTGCAGCCTTAACCAATGCCCCGAAAGATAGCTCTATTGGTGGATACTACGATTAAAAATATTGTGGTATCAATGATTTGAACGGCATTGGCCATTAACTTGAAAAACTGCACTGCTTAAGTTCCCACTTGGTAATCTCAATATTATATGATGCAGAAATTAGCCATTTCCCGGAGTGTTAGCGAGAATCGTCGCGAACTTTGGCAGTTTGGGGCTTGGACAATAGTACTCCTTTGTGGCATATCCCTAACTAGTAGTCCCCTTGGTTTATCTAGTGTTCCGGATGTCATAGGTATCCTTCTCTTGCTTTTTGTCTCAACTGGAATCGGTTGGATATATATTATCTCTCGTCGTGGAATAGGATTGCTCAATACACCGTTAGACAGTGGTTTCATCGTCCTTTTGTTGGTTTCATTAGGGAGTACCTTAACTTCAATTGATCCATCACGAAGTTGGCGAACCTTAATAAATTGGGCTTCGATCATAATTGTTTACTATTTTGCTGTAACGGCGTTTCGATCGGGTTGGAAGACAAAAATATTTGTAAATGCATTGTTGTTTGTGATAGCCGTTTATATTCTTTTTGGTTATTTCGAGTTGGCCTTCAGCCTGCTTAGTTGGTTTTCTGCACCCGGCGAACAAACTTTTCCATCGATTGGGCAGCTGCGTGTAAGTGGACTAATTAACGGCCCCAATACATTCGCTTTTTTTGTCAACACAGGCTTAATCTTGGCGATAGGAAAGCTCGCTGTTACAAAGCTGAGGCCAATTTGGTTGGTGGTTTGGTTGGTAATATCCATACCTGTAATCGTGTTTCATGGTTCGCGGAATGGCTGGCTAGCTTTATTATTTTCCTTCGGATGCCTAATGTTATTCCTTGCGTTATGGCGATCAAAAGGGACGCACATCTCAATAAGAACTTGGATAAGACTGGCTGTTGTTCTATTAGTTGGTGCAACCTTGACGGTTGGATTAATATATTTTGTGCGCCAATCCACTATACAATCCAGTAACAGCCTAGGATATCTTTATCGTTATACATTCTGGAAAATTGCCTTAGAAACGTTTCTCCGTTCGCCCCTGTTTGGACAAGGTCCTGCTACATTTGCGTCTTCCTACTTACAGTCAATAACCGTTCCTTCCGATAGGCTGTATGTGAGAGCGCATAGTTTATATATGGATACGCTGGCAGAGTTGGGTCTCGCTGGTATTTTTGCTGTGCTATTACTTTCCGGTCAGGTAGTTTGGTTGGCTTGGAGTCGTCTTCGCCGAGGAAAATGGACTACCTTGACGCCGACGTTCTTAGCAGCATTGATCCCCTTCTTTATTTATAGCATATTTGACTCTCCCTGGACCCAACAAATATTATTGATTGCGATTCTCTTAGCAGCAATCGTAACTGAGCTTGTCCCTCTTTCTACTTATCCCCCAACAGTAGATAATAGATGGCATCGGGCCAAAACTTGGATTTGGTTGCTGATTTGGCTAATAATTGTTCTTGCTGGAGTAATTGGCTGGCGGGCAGCAAAGTTGCATACCAGTAGCATCGTTAAAGCCAATGAAGGCGACTGGAAAGGAGCATTGGACTTACTTAATGCAGCCCAAGTCCAATTGCCTTTGGATGACACCGCCTACATGCTGACAATGGCCTTTACAGAAGGTGTTATTGCTTCAAAGGATGATCTGCACTTAGAGTCGGCGATTCAATCGTATAAAAAGGGAATTGAGCGAGAACCCGGATGGTCAGTCAATCATGCCAATTTGGCATCTCTTTATTGGCAAATGGGCATGTCAGCTGATGCTATCAACGCGATGCAAAAGGCAATTGCTCTTGCCCCAAGTGTATCATTGTATCATCTTAATCTTGGGTTGTGGTATGAGAATCTTGGAAAAACCGATAGTGCCCAAGCTGAATACCAAAAACTTCTTACCCTGGACCCAAACGCCGGTAATGATCGTTTTTGGATGACAAATCCTTTAAGGCGGGAATTATGGCTGTCAATTCAATCAAACAGGATGAAAAAAAGTGACAAGAACACCTCGATCGCGGAGATATATACAGCTCTGGAAAATGATCAACTCAATCTAGCCAGAGAAAACCTTCGGCAATTAGTAATCGAGGAGCCTAATAGTCCATCAATTCAGTTAGTGCTAGGTATCACACAGTTGTACTTGGGAGAAATGGAAGCTGCACGGGAGACTCTGCAGAGAGCACTAGAAATTGATGGCCCGACTCGTCGGGTCATTCCAATGTGGTTAAGTGTATTACCGGGTGCTCCAACGGAACAGACCGAGCAAAGCCTTGAGAATATTGGACGGCACTCAGTATTTGGACCAGATCAGGCTGACAAGAATACTTACTTTCGAGATGTTTTTGTGAGTTCTTCACTGAGAGCTGAATTATTACCTCAATTAAAATGTTTTTCTTTTTCATCTGAGTTGATGCAACAAATGAGATTGCTTCGGGAATTGTTTGTTAGAAATTCTGATGACGAGATGTCCAAATTTCTCGACAGTTACTTGCATGCTAATGAGTCAGGTATAGAGTCATGCATGGATGTCAAATAATCTCATCACAAATAATAAGAGAGTCTTCGGAGAGGACGATCACACTTCCATAAAGCCCTCCTGATTAGGAAGAAATTCACAATTGACAATGGGTAACGCCGTTGTTACGATACACCGATCAGCTCATGGTAGCATATTTATGATCCTATGGCACCATGCCTTATTAAATGCCATTCTCTCTAAAAGAACCGTAGTCGCAATTCTGTTTCTGTCTTTCGGCTTGCGCGTTTACCAGCTTGATGATCAAAGCATGTGGTTCGATGAAGCTGCTCGGCTTCTGATCTCACAAGCTGATCTCCTGAGGATACTTAAAGATACTGGGGGTGATACCCTTCCCCCAATTTATCATTTGTCGCTCCA
>JAHEJP010000242.1 GCA_024638855.1 Chloroflexota bacterium | reverse complement strand
CGTCGATATCTAATTGTTCTACTACTAAGCTTGATAATTGTACTGCTCAGCGGTTGCCAGGTTTGGCTAATGGCGCCGCTGCCCACGGTCATGCCCACAGCCGAATTTCCCGTCATTTCTTCGACACCGGTTGAGACCCGAGATCCAATGCCGGCTACCTTCACCTCAATGCCGCCCGCCTCGATGGCTATCGCTGTGACAGCAAACAGCCTTGCCAGCCCGACGCCTGAACCAACCTCAACTCCCTTTCCCACCCTGACGCCGGTCATATACAGCGACAGCTTTCCCCAGCCTATTGAAGCGCCGTACATCGAATCACCACCCATTATGACCGAATGCGACGGAACGGGGGCCGTATTCCAAAGCCACTTTCCTAGCCAGGTCGGAGGCTCCAGGCGAAATTACCATGTCTATCTACCACCTTGTTATGGTCAGGACGGCCGCGTTTACCCGGTCGTTTACCTGATTCACGGTTCCATCCAAACGGATAGTCATTGGCTCGACCTAGGATTAGCCAGGTACATCGACGAAGGTATAGTCAGCGGCCGTTACCCGCCTTTCATCGCCATCATGCCCTATAGCGGCAGACTGGGTAACATCAGTTCTGGCGGTTGGAATAGCATTGAAGGGGTTACCTTGGGATACCTACTACCCTATATCGACGATACATATTGTACCTGGAAAGAGGCTGCTGGCCGGTCTATCGGTGGAATATCCCGAGGTGGCTATTGGGCGCTAGAGATCGCCTTTAATAATCCTGAATTATTCGGCGCCGTATCCGGTCACAGTAGCCATTTGCGATTTGCTACGGACCCGGAGAAGTACAATCCCCTGGCAACTTACGCCACTGCCGATTTGACCAATATGCGCATTTGGATGGACAGGGGTGAGAAAGATTTTTTGCGGCCGGGTCAAAACCAATTACACCAGAGTCTAGAGGAGACTGGAATTCCCCACGAATACCGCGTCAACCCGGGCGGGCACAGCGACGTCTATTGGGCCGATCATCTGGCTGAATACATCGATTGGCATACTGCTTTGTGGCCTCAAGACCGCCAAGCCTATCCACCATGCAAATGATGTCCTTTATGTCCTTTATGGTAGAATCAATTTACCAGCATCCCGTGAGGCACTGAGTAATGGCCATCAAAAAGAACCGGCCGGCAGAAGTGCTGGCGGTCATCAATCGAAAAGGTGGCGTGGGCAAGACCACGACAGCCGTCAATCTCGCCCATGGTCTTTCCCGCAAGCTCATCCGTCGTGTCAAAGCGGATGATTTGGATCGGGTGCCTGATACAAGCCACCTATACCGGTATAAGGGGCATACCTACATCATCACCGGTAACGTACTGCTCATCGACTTTGACGCTCAAGGACTTTGCGCTCGTGCCCTGGGTGTTGAGAGCGGCGAATCTGATTTAGGTGAGGTCCTGCTGGGTGAGCAGCACCCAAGCCAAGCTGTTATTTCTGCCAGCCGGGCGGCCGATGGTTATCCTAGACCTAATCTGTGGTTATTGCCGGCATCTGACAACCTGGAAAGAGCGAAAGAGATCCTGCAAAGTCGTTCGATCGTATACTTCATGGATGGTTATGAAAACAAGGACCAGTGGCTGTTGAATTTCCTTGCGCGGCGCTTAAGCCTGGTTCTCGATCGATTCACTTATATCATCCTTGACTGCGCCCCGGGGCTCGACACATTTTCTATGGCGGTACACCGGTTTGCCCGAGAGGCGATCGTCCCTGTGAAACCAGACTTCCTTAGCATGACCGGCACGCAACAAAACACAGATCATGTGAAAGAGATGCAGCTGCGTGGTGTTGACATAAATATTCACACCATCATTCCTACCTTTTATGTCGAAAAACAACGAATGGACCAGCAAATGGTCGCCGATCTGAAACAACATCACGGCGAGCTGGTTGGCGATCCTATACCTCGTAGCCAGCTCGTGGCCGAGGCGCCGGGTTACCAGATGACGGTTTTTGAGATTGATCCAGGTTATGGCAATCCTGCGACGGTTGCTTACCAGAAATTGGTTGACAGAGTGTATTATGGCCAAAAAGTTGAAGGCTGAAGCAAAAGTATCAGATCCCTTGCAAACCGTAGACGAGTTTGAACCAGAAGCCGTGGAAGAAGATGCCACCATGCCGACCCAGGAAATCGATGAACCTGTCTCACCGCTGGGACCGCCGGTGACCATGGTTAGTTCCGGAATGACTTCCATTGAGATGATGCTGCAAGAAGCGAATCGTCGGATCGAACAACTGCAAGCCGACGTAATCGCCGAACGCGAACGGCGCGAAGAGCTAGAACGACAACATTATCAACTCGAAGCGGCCGCCAAAGGAGCGGAAGCAGCATTATTGGAACTGGAGAAAGAAAGAGGACTGCGTCTTGAACTTGAACGAAAAATAGCCATCATGGAAACCGAGATGAAACATGCTCAGACCAAGGCTGATGCCATGGAAACCGAGCGCGATGCTCGCCTGGAGCTAGAAAGAGAAATCGGATCGATCAAATTTAAGGCTGAACAGCTACCCGAGGTAGCCGAACAGTTAGCAGAAGAACGAAAGGCCCGCGTCGATTTGGAGCGGGCCAAAGCGACTTTGGAGATCGAGGTAAAGCACGCCAAGAAATTGGAACAATTATTGTCGGAAGAACGACAGGCGCGGGCTAATGCCCAAATGCGGGCCTCCACGGCCGAAGCTAAATTAGCCCAACTTGAAGGGGAGCGAACCGCATCTTCAAACAAGCGAAAAGGATCGTTCTGGAATCGCAGCTGATGAAATACAATTAATAGTCTCTTATCGTAAAAAAATATTACCCTTCTACAACCAATATTAGCATTGTAGTCCCCGCTTAACCGATCGGGTATCCGTCATGTAAATATGTTTGTCTCGATGATGGATATCGTCAAGCCAGACTGGTCCAGTTTTATTCCAGCATGATTGACTGTTAATAGTGTGGCGAAACTGGACCAGTCCTTTCCGCCGTTGCTCTATAAAAACACGACGGCCCCTGTCATGTCTTCATGTAAAGCTCACTTGACAAAATGTCTATTACCCTTTACAATACGTGTGTAAAGTAAACTTGACAAAAAGTCAAGCAGATAAGACATCGTCAAGGAGCGTGTTGTGAACAGGAAGAAACTAGCTGGATTTGATTGGAATGCGGGTACGGGTATGGTAGCAGGCATCCTGATTGGGGCAATGGTCGCCCTGGCAGTGGGCGCTATCACCGGCGATCGATCTGCTTGGAATTGGGCCATCCCCTTTGGTTTGGCCACTGGGTTGGCTATCGGCGCCGGCAAACAAAACCGGTCGAACAAGGCCTAAAACCACGGGCGAAAAATAGAGCGCTTCTTTAAAGGCGCCAAGATATAACGGTTGACGATCATCGCCCCATTCATGATCATTTTCTGGTGTATAACCGACTTTTTTATTTCCTGCCGTTACGCCTAGCAACGGACTCATTTATATCCATGAGAAACCGACTCAAGGTCCTCCGTGCAGAAAAAGACTGGTCCCAAGAAGTATTGGCCCAGAAGCTTGGCGTTTCCCGCCAAACGGTCAACGCCATCGAACGCGGAAAATACGATCCCAGTCTTCCTCTGGCTTTTAAGATCGCGGCCGTCTTTGGGCTTTCGATTGAGGAGATATTCGATCCTTCCGAATGACGACTGGTTGGATACCCCAATCCAATCAATTGGAGAGATATTCCTGATTTTATTTTAACGATAGTTGAGATGGAAGTTTTCTTTAGATAGTCAGCCAAAGGAATCGGCGTTTTGTACGAATTATCGATTTTGGCTCATATCAATCCTTGACAAATCAGGAGAATTTAGTGTAGACTGTCGCCAGCTTTTAAAAAGGAGGTGTACTTTATGCGACAAGTTAGCTGCTCATATACCGCTGATGCTCTGCGCCAATGGAGTGCACCTGTGCTATCCGCCTGATTTATCCCCTTTAAGCCTCAGACGACCACGGGTGTACGGTGCCGTGGTCGTTTTTGTTTCCAAATCTTCTGCTTACATTCTTTGACGATCCGGTTCCGGCGCGCCGCCGTGGCAATGGTGCCGCCCAAACCTTGAAGGCTGCCAACATCCCACGCATCGAGGCGAATATTTCGCCTATTGACATATATGCAATCTGTCCAGGAACGAGACAAAGGAACGATGAGAATTTATAACTCTGACGAGTACGAATATATTGAAATGTTGATTAACAATCAGGATCGACGTTACCGCCGGCGACAGCAACAACGTTACGTCCGGCCGCAAGACCAGATGGCTGGGCGCAGCCAATTCACCGATTTCAACGACAATGTTGAGGACTTCGTGCCCAGTTACGCGGCCAGTCTGGATCCCTTGCATTATGAAAGGCGCTGGTTGATCGAGTCTGTCGGTAGTTTCTACCGGGATAATATCATCACTGACGTAACCCGCATTGTCAAGGGCGGCAAAGAAGCCAACGTTTACTGTTGCCTGGCGACGCCGGCGACCGGTGTTGATTTGATCGCAGCCAAACTCTACCGGCCGCGCACGCTTCGCCACCTCAGGAATGATGCCATCTACAAGGAGGGACGCCTGCTGCTCAACCACGATGGCAAAGAGGCGAAGGGCGACCGTGAGGCCAGGGCCATCCGCAAGAAGACAAGATTTGGCCAGAACCTGGATTTCACCAACTGGATTATGCATGAATTTCAGGTACACAACGAATTGTTCGGGGCCGGCGCCGACGTTCCCAACCCCATCGCCCGTCGTGGTAATACTATCTTAATGGACTTTATCGGTGATGAGTGGGCTCCTGCGCCTACTCTAAACGAAGTAGCCCTAGAATCCGATGAGGCCCAATCACTCTTTAATCGTATCATGAAGAACATTAGGCTGATGTTGTCCCGGCATTATGTCCACGGCGATTTGTCGCCTTACAATATCTTGTATTGGAATGGCCAAATCACCATCATCGACTTCCCACAGCTAGTCGATGCTCGCACTAACAACAACGCCATGATGCTACTGGAACGGGATATAAGACGCGTCTGCGAATACTTCGCTCGAAATGGAGTTGAGGCTGATCCGGTCAGCTTGAGTACCGAACTTTGGCAAGAATACCAGTCCAGCGAATTGTGAACCGGGTAAGCTCGTTGACAACTTCATGAAATTGAAAAAATTTCCAGCCAGGAATACCTATTTCATTACCCAAACCTGTTTCTGGTTGTTTTTTGCCATGATGGCCACTTTGAGCGCTATCTACCGGGTTCAAAGTGCTGGGCTAAATCCACTGCAACTCATCTTGGTCGGAACGGTGTTGGAAATCACGGTCTTCGTGTTTGAAGTCCCGACCGGCATTGTTGCTGACGTGTATAGTCGCAGATTATCGACCGTTATCGGCTACTTCATGATCGGCCTGGGCTTCATGGTCGAGGGGGCTGTTCCCTTTTTCGGCACCATATTGCTAGCCCAGGTCATTTGGGGCATTGGTGCCACTTTTACCAGCGGTGCCGAAGAAGCCTGGCTCGCCGATGAGGTTGGCGAGGAAAAGTTGGCCCACCTCTATTTACGGGGCTCCCAATTTGCCCAATTTGGCACATTGATCGGCATCGTGCTTAGTGTTGTCTTCGGCCGCTTCTCTCTCAATCTGCCCATCTTTCTGGGCGGGGTTTGCATCGTCGGTTTGGCGATTTTCCTGGCACTATTCATGCCGGAAACGGGTTTTAATAAAACGCCGGCCGCAGAACGGGACACCTGGCAGAAATTTGGCCGGACATTTCTTGCAGGAGCCAGGACCGTGCGCGGCCGCCCGGTTCTCATGGTAATGATGGCCATCGCCTTTATCTACGGCCTATCCAGTGAAGGCTTGGACAGGTTGTGGGAAGCTCATATCCTGGCCAATTTCAACTTTCCATCCATTGGCCAATTTGAACCTGTCGTCTGGTTTGGTTTCATCAATGTCCTTCAGTTGCTTTTGGTGATCGTTGCCACCGAGCTTATTCGCCGCCGCCTGAATGTTGAAAACCAACAAAGCGCCTTAAGTGCCTTGTTGATTCTCAACGCCATCATTGCCGGCGGGCTTGTCTTATTTGGCCTGGCACAAGGCTTCGTGATGGCTGTAGCCTTTATATCTACCGTCCTGGTCCTCCGGCGCACGAGCGCCCCGCTTTACGCCGCCTGGCTCAATAAGGGCCTGCCCTCGGAAATCCGGGCAACCGTGCTGTCCATGCGCGGTCAGCTGGACGCCATCGGCCAAATTATCGGGGGACCCGTCATTGGTCTGGTAGCGGTTACGCTTGGCCTTCGAGCGGCGATGATCGGCGTTGGTTTGATGTTGGTGCCGGCCGTATTGTTATACGGCCGGGCGAAAATACTTATCGCTAGCCAAGATCGGGATACTATCCAAGTATCAAACAAAGTGTAAGGGAGAAAACAATGATGAACCTGCAGTATTCAGAAATAAACGGCGCCACCTTCAGATACGAAGTTCGTGGTCAGGGTCAGCCCCTCGTGTTGATCCACGCTGGAATCGCCAACCTGTCTATGTGGGATGATCAAATAGGCGTTTTCGCCGAAGTTCATCAGGTCATCCGTTATGACATACGCGGCTGGGGAAAAAGCACGTTTCCCCCTGGCCCGTACAGCGATTATGAGGATCTTCGTGCTTTGCTGGATCACTTGCGAGTGGATCGAGCTTCGCTAGTGGGCGTTTCTTTTGGCGGAGGTCTCGCCATCGACTTCGCCCTTGCTTATCCTGATAGGGTCTCTTCTCTCATCTTGGTCGGTTCGGCACTAAATGGTTATGAATCCCCAGACGACTGGTCTGGCGATTTATTAGAGAAGGACAGAGAGCTGGACGAAGCGTATGAACGTGGCGACAAGGCGCGGGCGGCTGAACTAGGTGTCCAGATTTGGGTGGATGGTTCCTATCGCCAACCAGGCGATGTCGATCCGAATTTCCGCGCCCGAGCTCTGGCTTTGATGCGCCATACCTTTGAAATACCCGATGGAGCAGGCGAAAGGCAACCTCTAGAACCCCCGGCCGTAACCAGGCTCCATGAATTGAATCTACCAACTCTGGTCATCATCGGCGAACTTGACGTTCCCGAAATGTTCAGCATAGCTGAATTGTTACAGAATGAAATACGCGGAGCTCAGACAGTTGTTTTGCCGGGAACGACACATTTGCCAAATATGGAAAAACCGGCCGAGTTTAACCGGCTAATTCTTGATTTTTTAGCCGCCAGTTAATCGGCCAAAACCTTACTTCGTTGGAATTAAGACAGGAGACAGAATATTTGATGAAGGAAGTGATTTCCAGCATAGATCAAGTTACGATTGAGTGGCTAAATTCCGCTCTTACAGACTGTGATGCTTTGACTATGGGAGCTGTGGCATCGTTTGGCTTGGACACGGGTGGCGGTAATTGGTCGACGAATGCCATTCTCAATTTGGTCTACGTGGAAGGATCCCAAGGGACAATGCCAAAACGCGTATTTTTGAAAATGGTGGATGCGGATTTAGACGATGAATTTTTCGGCCCCTCGGAGGTGACCTACTACACGAGTGATTATGTGGGCGTCAAAGATGCACCGCTCATCCGCTGCTACGACGCGGCATACTCAGAGGAACAGTTGCGCTATCATCTATTGTTGGATGACTTATCGGAAACCCACATCGAGGCATCGAAAAAAACACCAACCCTTGAACATGGCTTGGCTCTGGCCGAGGGTTTGGCGATACTGCATGCCCATTGGTGGGGCGCGAAACGACTTGAGGAAGCAGCACCTATTCACAGCGTACCGCACATTAAACGTTTTGTTGAGATCGCCGAACCCGGCACCAGGCACATCATCGATCAATTTTCTGCTGAGCTAGAACCCCATTGGCCAGACCTAATGCGTGAGCTATACGCCAAACACCCGCAGGCCATCATCAAGCGAACCCAGGATAGTCATGGCTTTACGCTCATTCATGGCGATGCCGGCGACACCAACATACTGGTTCCACGGATTAAGGATCGGCCTATCTATATCATTGACCGGCAGCCATTCGATTGGAGTCTGACGACTTGGTTGGGGGTTTACGATCTAGCCTATGCCATCGTTTTGGACTGGGAAGT
>JAHEJP010000241.1 GCA_024638855.1 Chloroflexota bacterium | reverse complement strand
GATGATGAGCGAGGCGGTTTCATACCACAGAGAGGGGACGACCAAAACATCACTCGATGACAATGCTGTCCACAATTCTTGGTGCGGCAATCTTCCGGCGAAGTTTATTTCTGGTTGCCTCACCAGGCGCCGGAGCTGAGCTGAATAATCTGGAAAGGTTGATTCGTCGCCGTAAATCGTTAGTCGGAAATTATCGGCCGGCAATTGATTAAACGCCTGAACAAGAATATGTAGGCCTTTTTGCCAGGAGATTCCGCCAACATAGATTACGTCCAAGAAGTTATCCTCCCGTTTTAGTTTGGGTGGCATCATGTCCGGTAGACGTATCCCATGGGGAATGACGTGGATTTTCTCCTTGGCAGTTCCCAAGCCCACGTAGGTTTGGCGGACGAAATTTGTCGGGGCGATTAACGCAGTAGCGTTCATTAGAACAAAGGCCGTTTGGCTGTTTCGGAAGGCCAAAATAGGGGCGACAGCAGGCGCCAGAAGCCGGGCATTTTTTTTGCCAGCTCGCACAAGGGCGCAACGCCCACAGTTCAGACCCCACTTCGGTCCGTCGCATATTGTTTGGTCATAATTTGTTAGCAGCTGGGCATTTGCGCATGAGTACCAGTAGTCATGTAAGGTTATCACATAAGGTATGCGGACATGAACGAGTTGCCGCACAATGCTGAAGGGTAAACCCATCAGATGCTGGATATGAACTAACTCTGGCCTTTCTCTGCTCAGAACGGCAGCAAATGCTTGGTCGATGGCCGACTGGCCAAAAAGATCGAAGAAAATCTTTCTTGGTTCGCGATGTCCGGTTGGAAATCGATAGACGTGAACACCCTCTTCGGAAGCCGGTTCAGGCCATTCGCTGCTGACTAGGGAGGGTACAAATATGGCGACAGAATCACCCTGTTCCACCTGGAAGTGGGCCAGAACTTGAGTGTACAACTCTGTGCCCCCAACGTGATCGGGCAAATACTGGTGTAGAATGTGTAGAATGCGCAATAGTAACCGTCTTTCTATTTCGTGTGTTTGGCCTCAAGATAGCATGGCTGCGGGATCCACCACAATCAACCGCCCTTGATTTTACAGAGCGATATGGTAACTGTTTATCACTCGATCGCACACCTGCTCCCACGAATAATCATGCTTGACCGTTGCCAAGCCATTTTTTCCCAGGCGTTCATTGAGGGTTGGGTTGGTTGCTAATCGGGTCATCGCATCTGCGAGACCTACCGCATCTCCAAATTCAACCAGTAGCCCATTGTAGCCATCGTGGATGACGCCTGGGATGCCACCCGCTCGGGCTCCGATGACTGGTTTGGCGTGTTGCCACGCTTCCAAAAAAACGATACCAAATGAATCTGTGCGAGAGGGCAAGATAAGCATTTGGGCGGCGCTGAGCAAGGCGTGTTTTTCTTCATCTTCAATGATGCCCAGGATATGAAAATTTTGCTTCTGATCTGCCGTCAATTGCTCGTGATAACGAATGAATTCCGGTGATTGCTGTCCGACCAAACAGAGTCTTAAATTGATCCCCGCCTGTCTTAGGCGAATGATCGCCTTTATAGCGTCAATAGCCCCTTTGTCGCGGCTAGCCCGGCCGATGAACATCGCGTATGGTTGGCTCATAGAATAATGCTTTTTAACTTGGGCTGCCTCTGGGAATTGAGGAAGTGGTTCTGCGCCACTGCCTACTATAACTATTTGATTACCTCTAATACCGAGTCGGCTCAAGCCCTCTCCTTCGAACTTTGTCAACACATTCAGGGCTTGTGCATCACGCATTATCTGGAGTTGGTGATCCATCGTCGTATTGCGAGCAACCCGATCCTTGGAAGATGTGCCAAAATGGGCAAAGGGTGTGAGAACAAAGGGCAACTTATTTCGTCTGGCATAGCGCCAGGCCAAAAGAGCGGGGAATTCCCAAGAAACGTTGAAGGCATGGACCAGATCATAGGCGCCGGTTAGCTTTTCCAAAGTCTTCTTCATTTCGGTGATGGGCGGGACGTAGCGAGCCATTATGGCCAAAATACTGCTCTGATCTCCGGGCAAGGTTGAGACGACAACCATACTCTTACGCCAGGCCAACAAACCGGTTCTGCCCCCAGGCATCCTCCCTATTGGACAGCGAATGACATGAACTTCTTCACTTGATCTGGCTTGAGGTTGGGAAGCGTTCTTGCCTTTCCAGAAGTCACTTTCAATCAAGGCTTGGCTGGTCAGCACGGTGATCGTGTGACCTCGTGCGGCTAACTCTTGTGCTAGCGCGCTGGTATATCGCTCGCCGCCCCCAGGAAAAGGCGGATATGCAGGCGTTAAAAAAAGGATATGCAATGCTATCAGCTACTTAGATATCAGGGGCAAATAGAATTGATTGATATCGCCAACGATCAAGGTAACAGTGTGTTCTGAAGGGCTGTTTAATACAACCCCATCCTCCATTGTAGCCGAGATGGTTATATTGCCTAGAGGATAAACTCCCTTTCCCAAACCCTGTGTATCGATATTCACCGTTGCCATGGCCGATTCGCCCGGTTGAAGGAGGCCGTTATCAGGTGACATCCAGATTCCAGATGGAGTAGAGGCTTGCCAATTGAATACTCCCTGACCCACATTGTGGATTGGCAATAGTTCTTGAGCATTACTTGTATTTCCGACCTGGTGGAAGATTATAAACTCTTTTGGAAAAGCAGCTAATCGGGCTTTGGAATCGAAACTCAGGCGGGAAGCATCATACTTAAACATTCCCCAATCGACCGCATCTGAAGAATCGTCCAAGTTCCAGAGATGCATACGACTGTGGGTCGCTATTAACTCCAGCTTCCCATCGTTATCGATGTCGCCAACAGCAGGCGTATTGAACAGGGTACCTCCCGTATAATAAATCGGTTTGTTGTCGGCCGGATAGTTTGAACTTGTGAATTGTTGCCCATTTCCGTCAACAATGATGACGCCCCAAGACTGGTTGACGAAAATTTCCATTTTGTCATCCCCATCGTAATCGGCAAGCGGAAAACTAGCGCCGTGCATGTAACCGAGATTCGCATTACCTTGGTGGTCTAATGGCTTCATAGGGAAACCAGAGACAGCCGAGCCATCTACATTCCAGGCATAGAGCCTTCTGTTCATGCCGCCAACAACGATCTCAGGTTGGGAATCACCGGCTATGTCGCCAATTGAAGCTGAAGATTGGACCCCAGCGCCTACGCTTTTGCCACCGGACCAGCCCGGCAGATCATTGCCTTGGAAATCGAGGCCATACATGCGTAGCCCGTAGGTCGGGTGATCAGGGCTGAACTTGTAGTAATAGTCACCCGCCCCAACGAATATCTCGGCCCTGCCATCATTATTGACATCGGCCACCGCAGGTGTAGAACCCATTGCTTCCAGGAAATAGCGAGGAAAGCCCGGCAAAACATTTGCCTGCCGATCGAAGACGTAGACAGAACCACCACAGTAACCATTAATGCCACCGGCTGGTGCATCATAAGGGCAAGTCCAACCACCAGCATCTCCGCCAAAGCTGGCGTCAAAATTCCCTTCGGCCGTGGCCAATACGATATCTAGATATCCATCGCCATCTAAGTCGGCTAATGCCGGGGAGCCCCAGGTGTTATCAGCCAGACGATCTCTTAAGTCGGTCCACGTAGGAAATCTGCTTCGATGGTGGCTAGAAGGCGGGAATCCTGGCAATAGGGTGCCGTCATGGTGCCAGGCGTAAACGCGTTTATCGAACCCCGCTGCCACAACTTCCAGGTCGCCATCATTATCCAGATCACCGAGAGCGGGTGTGGCAAATATTGAATCCCGGCATCCAGAAGGCAATACTGAACCGTCAGCAGCCAAGGCTGGCCAACCCGGTTCAACATTGCCATTGTGATCGAGTAATATCAACCCTCCCTGGGTGCAAACATTTGGATGGGTGGTCCCGGCGCCGACAGCGATTTCAAGGTAACCATCTTGATCAATGTCAGCCACGGCCGGGGATGAATGGATTTCGTGTTTACCAGGGGACATGCCGAATGCCGGAGCGATATCCTTATCCCACAACAATGAACCATTATGCTTGCGGACGACCACATGTCCATTGTTGGTTACAGCAATGATGTCTAGGAAACCATCTCCATTGATGTCAGCTAAAGTAGGAGAACCCACGTGACAGTCTGTACTACTCTGCTCGTAGCAAGTGTCGGCCGGTAGGTTGTGGCTCCAAGCTGTAGGCACAAAACCACTTGTCGTGGCTAAGACCGGCTGATCGGCTCGCACGAAGATCAGCGTTGGCAAGGCTATTACCAACCATATGAGCAGCCCCAACTTGTGAGATGAGGCCAGTAGGAACGGGAAAATATCTTTTATTAAACCCCTCATGCGTAGCTTTGTCCTGCTAGTCCTTAAACCTGCCAGGTTTCTAAATTGAAGTTCTCTATTCCGCTAACTTCTCCTCAAAATAAGCGCAAGTGCCGCGAGTCCCTTCGCAGCGCCTGCTTGCCTAAATTGCCGAAAAGATGGAGTCGGGAACTTCTGACTGTCTTATGGCAGGTAGCTGTCCAATGTGAGTCACATATCAGCTTGCTAAAAGTGTATTTACGAATGCCTTTGCGAACAATGGGAAATGTGTATTGGGAAATACGTCACAATCCAATAGTGAGTATGGGTTTCCCAGCAAACGGCAGGTGCTCAAAGCTGACAACATCGGGCTACAGAACAGGTACGCTCGTACCTTAACTACTACATGATGTTTCACTCTCCTTCATTTATACAGGCACACGCTGGAGCAGATAATCAAAAATTGCGTGCCTTTCCTCTTCCAAAAAAAGCTACAACCCTTATCATACCAACATTAGCTCATCACTGTCCAAGTAAATTGTCGGGAGCTGCCTTAAATAGTAACGTTATTACTCGAGACACGTCCAAAAGATTAGTGGTTTCTTAGAAATAAGTTGTGGTGCAAGCGGTATTTGAAATTTAGTGGGGAAGAAATTCATCGCGAAGCAGCTTGAGCAATTCGGCGGCTAACGTGCCATCAGTGAAGCTGTCCGAACGTTTTCGGGCCGAAAGGCTAATCTTCTGGTAGAGATCTTGATCTCGCCATAGACTGAGAATGGCCTTTGCGGCATCATGTGGTTGGTGTTTTTCGATGACGATCCCACCATCGCTCGCCACCTCCGGAAGAGGTGGAATATCGTGAACGGCCACAGGCGTGCCAAAATACATGGCTTCGATAACAGGTACGCAAAAAGATTCCCATTCCGAAGTTACAAGCAGCATCGCTGCATTGGCGAACAATGATGCCAACGATGTCGGGTCATTTACCTGTCCAGTCATTAAAACTCGATGATCAAGCTCTTTTTGAGTGATAGCGCGATCAATTTGTCGTTGGTAGTTCTTGGCCAAATGTCGCGTGCCTGCCAAAATGAGGACAACATCAGGACGTTCCTCATGAATGTAAGAGAAGATATCTAACATCGCCAAAATATCTTTTTGAGGAATGATTCGACCCACAAATAAGATGTACTCCAGCCGGGACAACAGTATTGCCAAAGGTTCGTCACCTTTATCGACCAGGCGGCTTGTATCAACTATTAGGGGCAATTTATGGATTATGTTCCACTCGAAGCCATTGTTGATTAATTCCGAACGGCTGTACTCGGAATGGACCACGCAGAGGTCGAATTGATCTCGCAGGGATGGCAAAATTGTCTGGCCTTTTTCGCACAAGGTTTGCAGGTGGGGATTTTGACCCGCGAAAAGGCTAGCTGGCGCCACGCCATGAAAGTCGAAGACCTTATAACAATGGCTATTGAGGGCTAGTTCAATATTGGGTGTGAATATCGAATAATGGTACCAAAGAAGAGAATGCCCGTTTGGCTCATACCAGGTTGAAGGACGGGCTAAGCCGCCGTAGACCGGGGCGATATTGTCCGCATAAATATGGACCCTGGCCCCCCAAGATTGCCAGAGCCTGGCGCTGGTTAACAGGTAATTACCGATGGCATCACCGGGTGTCAAATTGGCCGTCATCATATTAATCGTGAGGGTGAGATCACTCATGGCCTTTCAGCTCTTCTATCAATTCCTGAAAGCGATTGATAATGGTCTGCCAGCTGTAATTATCGAGAACGTAACGTTGGCCTTGCCGGCCGAGAATAGAAGCTTCTTCCGGATGGCATAGCAAATAGTCAAGGGTGGCTACAAATTCTTCATAGTCAGTGAAGTAAAGCCCGCCATTAGACATCAAACAGTGTTCCCGGTTTACCGGGCAATGACCATGCACCAATGCCGGAGTAGCCGCCAGCCAACTTTCCATTAATACGATGGAAAAACTTTCATTTACAGAGGGATGGCAGAAAATATCCGCCGCCGCATAGGCGTCACGTTTATCCCCTTCGGAAAGAAATCCAAGATCAAGGATCGTTTGCCGGTCAGCAGCTGATAAAGCGACTTCTCCGGGCCCTATAAGGACGAGTTTTTCGTTTCGTCCTAGCTGCTGTGAAAATCGTCTCCAATAATCAATAAGCAGCGGCGTATTTTTGCCTAATTCTCGACGGCCCATGTAAAGGACGAATGGTCCTTTAATGTCGAACTTTTTTCTAAATCGATTCGGATCAGCTGTTACTTCTGGGTCAAGTCCATAGCCAATGACCCTTCTAATCTGTTTATCGTTATTACCGAAAATCTTTACGGCCAAATCTTTTTCTGCATAAGTCAAGAATACGAGCGCTCTGACCTGTGCCAGTGGTTTTTGGTAGATTTCCAGGTAAGCGTAGGCTTCGTTATGAAGGGTGGGAATGACGGCCGAACGTGACGGCGCTATCTGGCACCCAAAATAAGTCGTTGAAAACATGTAAGGCACGAAGAAAAAATAATGCTCTTCCCGGTGTTGATCGATATGCTCGTATAAAGAAGGCGCTCGGATCATCTCCTCGATGAAGGTACGTTCCTCGTTGGATTTGATGCTGAAGCCGTTCATCAGACGCCAATTAAGCTGGTTAAAGTTCGTTCGATCTCGGTCCCCAACCGGAAAGCGACGGACGGTGATGCCATTCACTTTGCTAGTACCAGGTTTGTAATGATTTTGGCTCCAATCAGCATAAAAATCCTTGATACAAGTTGTCCAAACCTCCACGGCAAGGCCCGCCTGGTTTAGATGTTCGACCAACCCTCGCGTCGCTTGTTCGGCGCCGCCAGGCACTTTTTGTCCATACCAGGGGGTAATAAATATTAGTTTGCTCATCATCTTGTTGGATTTTCCCGGCTATTCTTCGCCGAGATCTTGATTCTTCTCGTTCATTTCCAAGGCTCTCTCGGTCTCATCGACCAGAATCTCCACGGAGCGAAGCAGGTGGGCATTTACGCGAATCTGGTTAGCGGCCAACTGGTTGACATAATAAAGCACCAATTCGTGCAATTGTTGTTGTATGGAAGCCAGAATTCCACCTATGACCGGAACTGAAGGGGGTATGATGTGGGGTATTGGCTGGATCTTGTCATAGCTCAGTCTGGCTTCTTCCAGGTGTTCATATAATTCGGCCGGCAGATGACCTGTGGCCAATTGTTGCCGGCTCTCATCCACTTTACTTTCACCATCTGCGATTTTTAGGCGGATGGCTTCCATTATTTCTTCGACATTGAGTATCTCTTCTGTTTCATTCACTGTCTGTTTTTTCATTGTTATCTTCTCTCAGGCTGGCTCGGACCTATTGTCATCATCAAGTTCAATTTATCTGTATGACAAGTGCCTACGGTAAATTACCGGCGGCGCCAGTTGCTATAAGACAAAAAAAGCATCATCGAAGAATTGTTATGTCAAGTAACCAAGCTGGGTGTACCAGCTCCTTGGGTTGCTTATCATAACTGGTCTCCAAATGATAAGCGCTGATTCTGGCCTGGATAGTTGCTCCCGAATTAAGGCCGTAGGTTGCTAATAGGTCAGTATCGCCGATCCAGTATACCGGGCGGCCATTGGCCAGCCAGCCTTCTATCGTATTGCGAAAAGCGACCTCGTCCAACAGCTCTGCTTGGCGAAGGGTGAATACATCATGGCCGAACAAGAAGCGAAGGGGTGTACCCAACAGATCACCTGTAGAAATGAGAGAGGAATCATTAAAAATCAGGATCGAATCAGGTTCCAATTGTTCAT
>JAHEJP010000240.1:2069-8168 GCA_024638855.1 Chloroflexota bacterium | reverse complement strand
TCTATGGCAAGCTTCCAATGACATTAGTTGAATATTTCGCCCAATTCCTCAAAGCACAAGGTATCGCTCACGTTTTTGGTTTACCCGGCGGCGAAAATGTAGCCTTCGTTGAGGCCTTGCGTTTAACTGGCATCGAATTCGTTCTGTTTAGCCATGAGGCGTCGGCCGGTTACGCGGCCCTCGTCACCGGACAGCTAACAAATAGACCTGGCGTGTGCCTTTCAACCGTCGGACCCGGGGCGGCTAATTTAACGGCCGCCGCCGCTGCGGCTACATTAGAGCGGTCACCCATGCTGGCTATCACGGCCGACATCGATTCCACCTGGCGCGGTCGGGTAACCCACATGAGGCTGGATCTTCCTGTACTCTTCGAATCAATCACCAAAGGAAGCTTCCAGCTTGATGCAGAATCAGTCGAGGCGAAGTTGGCTAGCGCCTGGCAGCTAGCGCTGTCGCCACCGGCAGGTGCCGTACACCTATCCTTATCTCCTGATCTGGCTCAACTTCCTGTCAAAGGCAAACCTCGGCGACTAACCATCCGTCCCCGGCCGGTTGTGAGTGAAAAGTCTTTGTCACAATTGGCTCCCTATTTTCAACAGGCCGACAATCTTTTGATCATTGCCGGACTCGGCGTCGAAGCGGCCATGGCTCATTCTGAACTTTTGGACCTGGCCGAGCGTTGGCAAGTTCCCGTTGCCGTCACCCCCAAGGCCAAGGGCTTTTTTCCAGAGAGCCATCCCTTATTTGCCGGCTGTTTTACTGCTTATGGTGATGCTCTCTTGCGCCAGGCCCTGGCCGAGACTAGCCTGATACTCGGCGTTGGGCTTGATAGCGTCGATTTCGTCACCTCTACCTGGGATGTCGATACGCCGGTGATCAATTTGAATTCGGCCGGGGCGGACGATCCGGCTTTAAGACCTTCCATGGCCATCGATGGCGACCTTCGAGACATGTTACAGCGCTTGGTTGCCGGAGATGCATACTATAGACTACGATCGGGTAGTCTTGAGCAAGCGGCCGCTCTGCGCCAGGCCATCGCCCACCAGTTGTACGAGCCAATACTATCCAGATCTGCTAATACAATTCGTTTACAAGAACTCAATGAAGCCTTGCAGGATGCCTTGCCATCAGACATTGCCGTCACCGTCGATGTCGGAGCCTACAAGCTCGTTTTTCTGCAAGGCTGGCGGACAGATTCCCCAAAGAGTCTATTCGTTGCCAATGGTCTATCGGCCATGGGCTATGCCATCCCGGGCGCATTGGGCATCCGGCTTGCCCAACCAAACAGGCCCGTCTTAGCCATTGCCGGCGATGGTGCCTTGTTGATGTATGCCGGTGAATTGGCGACAGTCGGCCGTATCGATGCGCCGCTGGTCATCTTAGTGGTAGTGGACGAAGCCTTATCCCTTATCAGGCTGAAGCAACTGCGCCAGGAGGTTTCTGTTTACGGTACTGAATTCGGCCGTACTGATTACAGTATTTTGGCGGCTGCATTCGGCCTCGATTACCGCTTGATAGATGGCCCGGAGGTCGCTGGGGATACATTGACCGAAGCTTTTATGCTGCCCCATCCGGTCCTCGTCGAAGCGCGGATAACAAACGAGGAGTATGATCGGTACCGCTAAATCTGTCTCAACTTTGAAGAATCTGCCTTGAAGCCAGCATCTTGGTCAGCGCTAAGCTCCTCAGCAGCCGGCTGCTAATAAAGTTTAGTCAGCGGCAACCATGACGTTGGATGCCTTTATCACCGCATAGACATCCTTACCCTTGGCCAGGCCAAGGTTTTCCGCCGAATACTTGGTGATAATGGAGACTATCTGCTGCCCGTCAGGTAATTCAATCGTTACCTCTGAATTGACAGCGCCATGATTCACTTTAACGACTCGGCCTTTTAGATTGTTACGTGCGCTACTCTTCATTCGATAATTTCTCCGTTGACTAGGTTTCTTCGATCAAAAAAGAGCTAAATGTTTATCGTCTGTTATTCCGTCGACAACTAACCAGGAATTGTATCTTAATCGACGACAATCAAGATTTGGCTTGTTTGTTGCCGTAATTAGTATATTTAATTGCCGCTATTCACCTTCGCTTTTGCTCCCGACAATGGTTAACTCGCCATTAGCGACGGTGATCTCCTGTAAGCGAACACCGGCAGGCAAATTGTCTAGAGCTTCGCCAAGCGTGCCGTTGATCGCCGCTTCGGCCGCCTCAAGCGCCGGATCAGGCGCCTGCTGGCCTCCGACGGAAGACTCCTGGATGTCGAGTTGAAGCCGTCCGGCTTCTACACTTGGGTGCATCCTGACCAATAACTCGCCCGGAAGCGGCTCAATGATAGTGCCGGTCAAGGTAATGCTGCCGTCTTTAAAACTTACCTCCTGGCTCTGGATAGCTGCACCCATCACATCACCGGTGAGTAGTTGTCTCAGCCTCAACACGATGTTCACCTCGTCTTCGCCGAGCGTCGCCCGATAGTTACCATCGGCGTCGGGTTCGATGTTGGCCACTTTCTCTTTCAGGGTGTCGACGTGAGGCGTGACCACGGCCTTGGCCGTAGCTATGAGTTCACTGCCCTCGGTTGTCGCCACGGCCGCCGCTGTTCCTGAGAGATCGCCTGCCTGGGCGGCCGCGGTCTGGGCAGCGTTCGCAGCTCCTTGAACAGCTCCTTCAGCGGTCTCTACAGCGGGGGCGACGATCTCAGCCGGATCGCCAAGCGAAGGACCGCAAGCCAGCGCTGTAAGCAACAAAAATCCGATAAGGAACAGAATGACAGGTCTTTGAGACGACATTGGATTTACCTCTTTAAAAGGCTAGAGGCTTACGCTAAAGAGTTAGCAGCTCTTCAGTCCACCAACAAACGCCGAATTACTTTGCCGGTGAAGGACTTGGGTAGCTCCTTACGGAATTCTATTTCCCAGGGCACGGCGTACGCTTCCAACCGGCGGCGACAATAGGCCATTAGCTCATCTTCTGACATGTCAGCCCCCTCGCGAAGCACAACAAAGGCCTTGATCTTTTGGTCTGGCGCTGCTTTGGGCACGCCGACCACGGCCACCTCTCGAACTTTATTGTTTTCGTACAATAGCTCTTCCACGTCCCGTGGATAGACGGTGTTTTCGCCGGCACGGATGAGATCTCGGGTCCGGCCGATGATGTGAAAATAGCCGTCAGCATCCATCACGGCCACATCGCCGGTGTCCAGCCAGCCATCCTGCAACAAGGCCTGTTCTTCGGCATTTTGTTGCCAATAACCCTGCATCACTTGCGGCCCCTTTACCAGCAGCTGGCCGATCTGACCCGGCGGCAAGTCTTTCCCGCTAGCAAGGTCAATGATTTTGGCATCGGTATTGGGCAGCGGCAAGCCGATAGAGCCGATTCGCTCTCGCCCATCAAAAGGGTTGGCATGGGTCACCGGCGAAGCCTCGGTCAGACCATAACCTTCGACCAACCGGCCGTGGGTCAGCTTTTCGAATGATTCCTGGACCTCAACCGGCAAAGGGGATGAGCCGCTGATGCATGCCCGGATCGATTCCAGACCATAATTCCGGGCCCCGGGCAACTGGGCCAAGGCCGCGTACATTGATGGCGCCGCTGGAAAAACCGTGGGCCGGTAGGTCCGAACGTGTTCTAGAACTTCTTTCGGCTCAAAGAAAGGTAACAAGATGATCGTTCCACCGGCAGCGATCGGTAGATTCATGGTCGTGGTCATGCCATAACTGTGCAATAGGGGCACCACCGACAGGAAGACTTCCTTACCATACTCCAGATCGGGCATCCAGTGGCGGGTTTGGATGGCATTGGCTACCAGATTGCGGTGGCTAAGGCATACCCCCTTTGGATCATCCGTCGTGCCGCTGGTAAATAGGATAGCCGCCATGTCTTCGGAGGAAACCGGAACCTCGGGCGGCTCGTAAGGAGCATCAACCATTAGTTCGCTCATCAGTGTCCCGGCCTGATCCTCGCCCTCGCTTTCTCGCCCCACCTCCGCACCGGCGATGCGCCAGCCGGCCATAAGTCGGGGCATAACATGGGCCGCAATTTGCTTGTCTAACTCGACCAGCAACACTTCTCGCACGCCGCCGCGACGATAGGCTTCCTCGGCCAGGCGGTCGAAACCTTTCAGGGTGATCACCACCTTAGCCTCGGTTTGCTCTAGTTGGCGTATGATCTGGTCCACATCAGCATCGGGATTGGAGAGGACTGCAACGCCGCCGATCACCAGCGTACCATAATAGGCGATGAGAAACTCTGGAATATTGGGCAAGACGACCATCACCCGATCGCCCGGCTTCACGCCCAGCCCGTGCAGGGTGTGGCCAAGTTGGTTAACCGACCTGGCCAGCCGACTGTAACTCAGTTTCTTACCAAAAAAGATGGTGGCCGGTCGCTTGGGCAGCCATTCGGCCGAACTATAGAGGAAATCATGCAGTGGACGTCGCGGAATCGGCACCGTTTTTGGCGTACCCGGACTATAGAAGTCCAACCAGCGCCGCTGCTCGCTCAAGTCGTCGTTTTCGATCTCTGACCGCCAACTCCCACTTTTCTTGCTAACGCTGACAAATCGCTCGATGGCCCGGTTGACTGCCTGGTGGCGCTCAAGTTGGACCTTGTGCTTCGAGGCGCCGATGTCGATCACATCAGCGCCGGGAATCGTCTGACCTACATCGTCATATATCCGGCGGGGGAAGTAATTATCCCGTTGACCGGTGATGACCAGAGTAGGCATGGATAGCCGTTCCATTTTTTTACGGCCGTTGAACTTTTCCAGGTTGTTGAGAGCTATGCGCTTGAAGGCAACCACCTCGCAGTTCCAGCGACCCCGGTAGGGCCACCAGACGCGGTAGAAGGCCGCCGGTAAACGAAGCAAAAATCGAGCCGGACGGGGCAGCGGCCATTCGACGGCTGTGGCGATTAGCACCAGGTGCGAGATCTGTTCCGGATGGGCGCTGGCGTATTCGACGGCGATGGAGCCGCCGAAGGAGTGGCCGACCAAGAGGAACTGCTCAGGCAACTCGAGATACTGGGTAATACGATATAAGTCAGCTACCAATTCGCCCATGGTGTAGCGAGTAAATGGGGCGTCGCTTTGCCCGTGGCCGCGCAGATCTGGGGCGACGACACGATAACTCTTGCTAAAGTGATTAATTTGGTGTTCCCAAGTCTCGGCGCAGCCGGCATATCCATGAACAAGGACGATGGTCCGCTCAACGCCCTCCGGCCGGATGTCGATGACGCTCAGCTCATCACCGGCAAGGCCAGGGATGGATACATCAGCCCGGTAAAGATTGTAGTCGAGCTCGACGGCGCTGCGCTTAAACCCCCGCAATTTGCGCTTCATAATTCCTCCAATAGCTGGCGAAACTCATCACCTGCCAGGAATTCGAGTTCTAGTTCTCTGCCCTGTACGTAAGCGCTTAGCGAGGGCAAAACGTCATCGACTACCGCCGGATGGGCAATGATCTCCAAGTTGTCAACCTGCCAATCGCAGAGACAGCGTCGAAAGGTCTCGGCCGGATCGTCTCCCGGTTCCAGGCACCAGCGTAGATATATGAGCTGCCGTGCTGTAGGCAAAGGATCGTTGAGGACAATATTTCTGCCAATCAAAGCCCTTTGGGTTGATATCAAGACCTTAGCCCCTGCTTTCTGCAGAGCCGTGCGTACCGGACCAATTTCGCTGGGGGGCGGCATGACAAAAGCCGAAAAGTCTGGATTGCGCACTATCCCCACCTCATACTGTAAGGCCAGATCGGCTACCAGGCGACCCAGTGGCGGCATCGCGTGGAAGTGCATATGACTGTCCAGATGGTGAATCGCTAGACTACTGTCCAGACAAGCTTCTATCTGCGCTTGAAGTTCAAGGCGTATTTCGTCCCGGGAGATACGGCCGGCCAATAAGCGTCGCAGCAAGACGGCCAACTTCAAGAATTCACCATTTTCGTTTACCAGCGAAGGCACCTCTTCTACCGGCAGGAGCGGCCGGCCAGTGGTCAGATTCAGGTGGGCGCCGGCCTGCAGATTTTCAGCGTTTCGAGCATAAGCCAGGGCATCGGCCGACCAGGGCATGTTACTCATGATTGAGGCGCTGCTCAATCGGCCGGCCTC
>JAHEJP010000240.1:0-1969 GCA_024638855.1 Chloroflexota bacterium | reverse complement strand
CATCCCCGGCGGCGGTTTTCGCGTTGTTTTTGAAGGCATCCATGGCCGTTACCATATTCTTGACCTCGGCCGATCCGGAAGACAGATCGGCCAGCGACGTAGCCACGCCAAAGTAAGCATCAGCCATCCGCGGATAGTCAATGTCGTCGAAAGCCTGTGACTCATCTCCCTCATTTTGTTTGAAATCCGCCATTGCACTCTGGATCTTGGACGTTATTTGCGGTTTGTTGGCTTTGCTGAAGTCCGGCATCGCCTCAAGCTTTTCCTTGAGAGGGTCCACCACATATTCCTTGGCGACCTTCTCGGCTATCAGGATATGAGCATTTTCATGATCGCGTAAGACTTGCAGACGACCCCCGGTGTATTCGCTGGCAAGATCCATCACGAAGGTCAGTTTGACCGTCAGATTTATCTCGTGCTTCTTGATATTGGATGCACTGACCTTAATTTTGGGTTTTGTGTAACCGGCGATATTTTCCTTGCCATGTTTTTGCTGCACCTTCTTCTCAGATATTCGATTGATCTTGGGATCTTTGAGCTCCAGGTCAATCACGGCCGTTGGCGTCTTGGCCGCTTCTTCGCCAGAGCCATCTTCTCTTTGCAATGTCTGGCCAAAGGGGTGGCCGTCCAGTTCCAATTCAAAGTTTATACTTTTGGGATCGGGCAGCTCGACAACCTCTTCTTGCCCTTCTTCCTGCTCTTCAGCTTGAACTTCTAGCTGGCGCTGTACAAAGGCGTTGCCTAGCTGGCGCTGGAGCTGCAGAATGGCCGCCATGCGAGTAGCCTGGGCGCTTGGATGATCCGGCAGGTCAGACAATTGGCTAAGCGCTTGGTCGGGCCCGATCTCTGTGGATACGTTACGTACTTTCGGCCGCTGGCGGGCCGCTCGCTTCCCGGATTGCTTCTGGGGCATTTTCTTCTCGGCCATGGTGTATCCTTTTTGGGGCGGGGTAGCGGTAATTTTGTATGGGCAAACTGCTGTGTGGTTTCGAAGCGCAGAGTTTACCGTTGATTCTGTTCAGTCGCAGAGGTGATTATAACACGTTTCACCTACCCCGTACGGGCACTGATTAATGGGGCGCCTCCTTGTCCAATCATTGGCCGATTGCTGGCTTTAAGATGCTGCCAATGTCGTCTTGAGATTTTTCTTTGATATAGTTCAGAATCCCATTCGGTCGATGAATCTGAGGTAGTTATTGAATGCTAGAAGATAAGGTGCCCGGTTCGTTGTACATCCTTGAAACAGATCGGTTATTCCTACGCCAGCTCACAATTGGCGACGCCCCATTTATTCTTGAACTGGTAAATGAACCTGCCTATTTGCGCTTCATCGGCGATAGGGAAGTAAGGACCTTGGCCGATGCCCGAGACTATATCCTGAACGGTCCGGTTGACAGCTACGATCGGTACGGCTTCGGATTGTATTGGACTGGTCTGAAAGAAGATGAAACGCCGGTCGGGATTTGTGGTCTTGTTAAACGAGAATTCTTGGATGATGTCGATATCGGTTTTGCCTTTCTGCAGAGATTTTGGTTTAAGGGCTATGCCTTTGAATCAGCCTCGGCCGTTTTGGTCTATGCAAGAGATATCCTTGGGTTAAGACGCGTCGCGGCCATTACCGCACAGGATAATGACCGATCGATCGCTCTGCTGCAAAAACTGGGTTTTATGTTCAAGAAAATGGTTAGGTTTCCTGGGGATGATTCAGAGATAAAACTGTTCATTTCGAATGTAATAAAGTAATCAGCCCCATCCTAACTCCTGGACTTTCACCGTCGCCTATTGGCCACGATCACCATTCCGGCGACGACGCTCAGGACAATACTCGCGAGGGTGATTTAAACAAAGCGAGCTAATTGGCCATGGGGAAAATACTGACTTGCCAGCGCCAAATAGAACCACCTTCGCGAAGGATATACTGGGTTCGGATCATATATTCGTATTCGAAAAAAGTTAAAATACGTTCCCT
>JAHEJP010000239.1 GCA_024638855.1 Chloroflexota bacterium | reverse complement strand
CTAGCACTAAGAAAGCCGCACCTTCGCCGATTACGAGGCCATCCCGGTTGAGATCAAACGGCCGGCTCGCCTTTTCTGGTGAATCGCCATGGGAGGTGGTCATCGCCCTGGTAGCCCAAAAGCCTGAGAGTCCGATATCACAAATTGGGGCTTCCGTCCCCCCACTCACCATCACATCAGCCCGGTCGCTGCGGATGATTTCTGTGGCCAAGCCCAATGCTTGCGCTCCAGCAGCACAAGCCGTCGTGGTTGTCGAATTAAAACCTTTCAAGCCAAATTGGTGGCTGATATTAGCCGCGGCCGCATTATGCATCATCCTGGGTATGAACAATGGGCTTACGCGCCGGTAACTTCTTTCGAGCAAGGTTTTGGTCGAATTTCGAACCTCGACAAAACCGCCCACGGCCGTGCCTGTGATGACGCCCACCCTTGACGCGTCAGCCGATGTTACAAAATTCTCCTCTAATTCGCCATCCTTAATCAGGCCGGATCGCGTCAGCGCCTCCCGGGCGGCAGCAACGGCAAACTGGCTAAAGCGAGCCATGCGCCGGCTTTCCTTAAAATTCATATATTTTTCTGCTTGAAACCCGTCAACCTCCGAGGCTATCTTAATTGGATAATCAGCAGCATCGAATGATTGGCCCAGCCGAACGCCAGATCGACCAGAGGTCAGGTTTTGCCAAGTTTCTTCAACCGATTTTCCCAGAGCAGTAATTGCACCTAATCCTGTGACGACGACACGCGTCCTATTTTTGGTCATCAAAAATCCTCTTACATCTGGTCGCTCGCCGGCAATAAACGACCGCAATATCCGTTAAACGAATGTCAATGGATATGTTAGCCTGTCGCCAACACAGAAACAAGATAGATTCAATAATTTGAGAGTTTATGATAGGGGGGTGATATCGTGTGGCGAATGAAGTTATGAGCAAGGCAATCGTCTGTGATAATCAATAGCCTAGTCGATGGCTGAAAGCTCAGCTACAACCACACCAATATTGTCGTAGCCACCGTATCGGTTGGCCGCGTCAATCAGATTACTAACGGCCGACTCGAGAGGGTTTGCTCCTACGAGGGAAGCCATTTCCTTTAAGTTCCGAATCATCTCCCATACACCGTCGCTGCACAGCATCAGACGGTCAGCTAGATTTAAATCGAAATGGCGAATGTCTAC
Organism: Chloroflexota bacterium; assembly: GCA_024638855.1. GTDB lineage: Bacteria > Chloroflexota > Anaerolineae > Promineifilales > Promineifilaceae > UBA11865. Next base: position 7,005 of record JAHEJP010000239.1, on the reverse strand, counting down.
TTCAACGCTCTTCTGGTTACCCAAAGCCCTGGTGATCACATTGCGTTGTGGGTGATCGTAGATCTCTTCTTCCTCGATATAACCATCGCATACCAATTGCCATACATAGGAGTGATCGCTGGTCAGCTGTTTCAGCTCGCCATTTCGCAAGCGATAGGCTCGGCTGTCGCCAACGTTGGCAATTATCAACTTTTTCTCGAATGCCAGGGCACAAGTCACGGTAGAACCCATGTTGCCAGCATCTTCTGGATTTTTCTGGGAATACTCGAAAATCGCTCGATTGGCATCCTCCACCGCTCTTTTAAGACGCATTTCCATTTGGCCAAGCTCATCCGTATTCTTATTCGAAGAGTTAATTGATGGGGAAACAATGGTTGCGCCGTCGTCACCTTGGTCAAGCATCCAGGATAATTCTTCTTTAATGGTGTCGACGGCTAAGCGACTCGCAATATCACCTGCCTTATGGCCCCCCATGCCATCGGCAACGATAAAAAGTCCGAGGGCCGATCCAAGCTCGCGATCGCGAACAAAGGTGAGAACCGAATCCTGGTTAATGGACCTTATTTGGCCCGGATGGGTATCGCTTGCAGCATGAATCGCAAAGCTTGATTCCATATTCATTCCTTCAACTATCTTCCACTAGACAGGCTTCTGGAGTGGCGGATTTTACTATTCATCGATGCGGTAGACAACCTTTAAATTATATTTAAATCGCGAATGCCAGCTCGATGTTGAATCTGGACCATGAAAACTCTTACAAAGCTGTATATGGCACCGATCATCGATAAGGTTGTTTGAACCCAGTCTTTGATTGGGCTGTTCGACATTGGACCAGTCGCCTCCTAATTCACACCTTGCTAGAAACCAGGAGTTTGCAGGAGGGTTACTGTATTGCTTGGTCAAGCAATGATTTTAACTCAGGTATGGCCTCGGGATCGGCTAGCAGCCACCGGGCTAGCTCATCATGAGTCAAGGATTGTCGCCAATTTCGATATGTTTGCATCGGTAAGTCCCGAAAGAATAGAACGACAACGATTTGCGCGCCGTCTTCCAAACGCTGAGCATAGTAGCTAACGGTTAAGATACCGGGCAACGATCCATTTTTAAAGCCGATGGTTGAGAACAACTCTTGATTGGCCGGGAAAATCATCGGCCATTCCATCACGCGCCTGACTAGAATGTTTGAAAAAGAGGTCTTTAATTCATTTTTTATGATCTTGGTCATAAGTTCAGCGTAATCTCGCGGCGTTGCCTGAGCATTCAAGTTTTCTGAAAACAGTGCTTGAACATTTACCCGGGCACGTCTCCCGCGGGAGTTCAATATATCGTTCCTAAATTCTGAATCGTTAATGTAGGCATCGCTTAGGCGCATAACTTCCTGGCCATAAATTGCCGGGTTTTTAATATATTCATTGACGGTCAACCAATCGTTGCCCTGGGGCTCGTGATTACTCATCGCCAGGAATTGGCCGATCCACGGACAAAGGGCGGTTTGACTTTCCAGACCCAATTCTTGGGCGGTTAGTTCTAACCTATCCTGTCCAATTGCCATGTGTAGGTAGTCGGCCGCGGCATTAGAGCTGTGCTGGATCATCATCACCGGCACTTCCTCCAGAGGTACAGAAGGTGGATCTCGAGCGATTAGAGACTTTTCTTCGAGATCGTTCAAAGCCTGGCGATGAGCGCCTAAATCCATGCCCGGCAAATAATAACGATCAAGCTCTTCTACCGGTATCCAGGAACCAGGATCAAGTTGGCTATTGGCAACGGCATTGGCATAAGCGATCAGGTTTACAATTTTGACCACTGAAGCCAAGGGCATCTGGACATCGGCATTCAGATATACGCCCTGATCTTCTTTCCCGACTTCAAATGCAGCCAGACCAACCGTGCTTGGCGCCTGGAATAAACGTTCGAGAGCAGGCAAGGTAGCTTCCGGCGCAAAATCAACTGGAATAGTCGTAGGATGAAGTCGCTGGCGTGGCTGATTTTTCTCCGCCACTAAAGCCAGGTGCAGACCACATGGATCTAATCCTGGGGCCAAGGTTTGTATGGTGGGCTGAGCTTGGGCAGCGGCTATTTCCGAGGCGGATGCTTTCTCCTCAGCCTTTTGAGCCTCAGCCGTCTGTGACCTGGGCGTGACAATAGATTGGGCCAACGGTGGCGTGAGCGCAGGCGTCAATAGTTTGGACTCTGTAGAAAGGGGCGTGATGGCGACAGCCGGCTGGATGCTTCGTTGATTACAACTGGTCGCGCCTGCCAGGCTGCCGAGCAAAAGAAGCCAAATAATCTTTTGACTTAAAGCAGTCAGGGTTGTTGAGTATTTTGACATGAAGGTTTGGTAGAGCCGGATATCCTAGGCTGAATTGATGACAGGCAAAACCTGTACCAACGAGGATACGTGATTCCTCCACTGAATAATATTTCGTTTAGGAATCGTTAATCAATCTCGAGCCTTCACCTCTTTAGAACCACCATGGTGATATCGTCAAATTGGGGGGTTTCACCTGCGTGGTCGTCGATGGCCCGGGTTATCGCCTGCACAATCTCGGCCGCCGTCTCTTGACGAGCGTCTTTGATTACTGTGCACAACCTTTCCAGGCCAAACTCATCATAGTCTTCATTCATGGCTTCAGAGATGCCATCAGTATAAAAGACGACTGTATCACCCTGAGAAAGCTTGACTTGTTTTTGGCCGATCTTTACATCTTCCAGGACGCCAAGAGCAATTCCATCAGTCGATAGCATCGAAATATTACCTTTACGGTTGACCAAAATCGGTGGGTTGTGGCCACCGCTCGAGTAAGTCATGATCTGAGTAGCAGGATTCCAGATCGCGTAAAAGACCGTTACAAATAGGTCCGAAGTCGTATCACCATATATCAGTCGGTTTGATCTTTCCAAGACCTTTGCCGGTTCGCGGCGATTGAAGGCAATTGTCCTTAAGATCGTCCGGCTCAAGGCCATAAACAGCGCGGCCGGAATACCTTTGTCGGCAACATCGGCGATGGCAATGGCCCAACGTCCATCAGCCAGCTCCATAAAATCATAAAAGTCTCCACTAACCTGGCGCGCCGCCTGCCAATAACTAGCAACTGTGCAGCCGGGTATATCAGGCGCGCCGTCGGGAATTAAGCTGGCCTGAATCGTGTAGGCGACATTCAATTCCTGCTCAATGCGACTGCTTTCGGCCGATTCTTTATATAGTTGGTCATTTACGACGGCGATAGCTGCCTGCTGGGCGATACCGGTGACGATGTGGAGCCGGCGACCACTTAAAGGCCGGCCGTTTTGGGATGGACCCACGACCAGTAGACCGACCAGCTTCCCTCTGGCTCTCAGAGGGAAAATATCGGCCGTATCCGATCCCATTACAGTATCCATCCAGTCCGGTAACTTAAAAGTATAAAATTCGGCGTCAGGTCCCAGGCGGTCAACATCCTGGGTTTCCAATAGCGGAAACTCAGCTAAATCGATTTCAAAGCTTTCTAGCAATCCTTGTCCCATCTCTGTGAGGCCGTGGCTCGGACCGGCCCGATAGGTGTGATTTTCTTCATCGTGGATTAAGATAATGCTGGCTTTGACGCCGACCAGCATGGGCACCAAACGAACAATCGTATGCAGGATTTCATTCAGATCGGTTAATTTGTTAACCGCCTCGGCCACCTGCAAGAGCGCCGTATTCACCCAGGCTTCTTCTTGCTGAGCAGTCTGCAACTGCATGCTATCAACACCTTGAGCGGTCTGGTTCAAAATATTCCGAAGTAAATCCCGCCTACTTTCTACCAATGTTTCCAAGGTTAGCATCGAATCGTCGATGACCATGATGCCGATGATGCTATCCTTAGAGAACAGAGGTAGAAGCGTGAACAATCGACCATCATGTGTGCTGTCCCTGGATTCAGCTCTATTAAGCCAGGGCGGGGCTTGTTTAGTAGTCAAGGGGATTCCGCCTACATGTACTGCGTCTAGAGCTTTCCAGGCGCCAATTTCTATAATCGTTTCTTGGAAAACGATATCGACTGATTCTGGATAGCCATACGCGGTTACAGGCTGATAAGAATCTGTCACGTCGTCCCATAATAAAATCGCGCTATGATCAACACCTACAAGGAGAGCCGTTAAACGGACCACGGTCTCGGCCAATGAATCGAGATCGGGGCTCCGGCTTATGGCTTCGGCCACCTGTAGGGTCGCAGTGGCTAACCAACTCTGTTTGCGTTGGCGAGATATTTGCCGGGCCCTGTGTATCGCCACGGCAACTTGGGCTGCCAAAGCCTCTAGGACACCCCTTTCCTGCAGGTCAAAGGCGCCAATTTTGGGGCTCTGAACATCTAAGACACCGAGTAAATCTTCATCGACGATCAAGGGAATGCAAATTTCAGAACAGGTTTCGGCCGAGTGTGTGTTCGAATAGAATCGATCATCGTATTTCGTGTTGTTTGACAAGGTGGTGGCGTGCGTCGCCACGGCAGTACCGACTAGCCCTTGATCAGGCGGAAAACATAGGCTGCCCGCTTTAAGAGCCGCGATGGTGCTCGCTTGAATTGTGGCCACCCCGTCTACCGAATCGACAAGAAAAACGTTTACGGAGCCAAAATCAAAAGTTTTTTTCGTCAACTGGACGACCTGGGGCAGCAAATCATCTAAATCATTAATGGCGTTGACCTGGCGGGCGATATTTCCGACCAACTCCAGGTGTGAAGCACGTTTTCGCTCTTGCTCATATATCTGGGCATTGGCGATCGCAGTTGTTGCCTGGTTAGCCACGATCATCAATCGGCTGAAATCTCTTTGCGTATAGGCATTTGGTCTGGCACTCTGGGCTGCTAAAATACCAATAGCCGATCGGCCGCTGACCAGGGGTATAAAGATGGCTGACCGTGGTGGTTTCTGGCTTACGTACCTGGGCTTGGCTGGCAACTTGGACATTTCTTTTTTGAAGTCGCGCACGCGCAGCGGTTGAAGACTGTCTCGCACCCAACCGATCAGTCCCCCATTATCACTTAAATCGAAGGATTGGGGTGTTTCTTGCCGTTCACCATCGATGGTCCAGTAATAGATTCTATAGGTGGCTCCTCCGAAAATTCCAATTTGAAAAGTGGATATATCGATGACATGTCCAATCTGCTCGGCGATCAACTCGCATAAAGCCGATAAATCCAATTGAGCCGCGGCAATCGCCCGACCGACATCGCTCAAATTTTCTAGCTCGGCGAGGCGATCGACCAGCATCCGGCGTGAACGGTATCGACGATAAAGTATGAACGCGCTTAGAACCAGCGTGATCAGCAGTAATGGAATCGAAAAGGACGGCCATTCGAGGCCGTCCATCTGTTGGAAAACGATCAATGGCATGTGAGAGTTTTGGCTTAAGGATGTTTCTTGCCAGACAGATCTTGTATTGCGCTATCCTGCGATGAGTAAATGTTAAAAACCTTGCTGAAACCGACCACAGCAAATAGTTGGGCGATACGTTCATTCAGGCTGCATAAAGCCACGTCGCCCCCTCGTACCTGAGCCTGTCGCCACACGGTTACCAGGCAGCGTAGCCCACCGCTGTTGACATAGGTCACGCCCGATAAGTCGATTAGAAGCCGGTTGTGACCTTGATTTAATAGATCGTTCAGGTATGTTTCAAATGTTGCTGTTTCTTGTTGATCCAGACGTCCACTGACAGTTACGAGCCACAAATCCTTGGTTATCTTCTGATCGGAGATGTTCATAATTTCGCGCGAGCGGTCATGTACTTCACCATGACCAGGCGATTCCCCTGGTTTCCCTCAAAGAAAAAGTGAACTTCATCCATCAAGTTTCGCATAAAGTGTATGCCTAAACCACCGACCTTCAAATCATCGACATCTTCTGGGCTGGCTGTCAAATTCGGCTGCGGAACATCCTGTGGATTAAATGGCTGCCCATCATCGGTGATGGTGATCGTAAAAGCATTGCCGGCGAATTGCCACTTCACCCGAATCTGGCCGATCTCTTCGCCACCATAAGCGTGTTCAATCACATTGGTACAGGCTTCATCACAGGCAAGTTCGATCTTGAACAATTCGTCAGTTGAGAAGCCGACCTGTTCGGCTCCGGCAACTACAAATTGACATACTTCGATGATCCGGTCGTAATGGCTAGGTATGGAAAACTCGTGAGTCATATTGACATAACAGAGATTCAAACACGACAAGCCTCAAGCCAATACTGAGTCGATCATTGGCCTACGTATTTGAGACTCTTAGTTTTAACCTAGAAGCTGCCCACGGCCGCCGTGGCCTCATCATAGATCGAGAAGACGGTATCGAGACCGGCCAGATCCAGGACTTCCTGCATCCTCTCGGAGGGGCTGGCCAAGCGTAAATCGCCCCGGTGTTTCTTGCATTCTCGCAAAGCTGCGACCATGGCACGAAGCCCGGCGCTACTCATATAATCGACGCCAGATAGCTCAAGAACAAGATTGTACCGTCCATCATTGGCCAGTCCCTGAAAAGTCTCTTCAAGCTCCGAAGCATTGCCGCTATCGATTCGGCCTATTAACTCGATCAAATCAGCGCGCTTAAATTGCTCTGTATTGATTTCTACCATATTGTCTGCCTCCTGTTAATCAGACGAATCCAGGCCATAACAAAAAACAACGCTGGCCTGGATAGGTCGTTATACCTTTGATCGGAAACCAACTGAATGTTCTCGAAAATATCAAATACGCTGAGATAATTTTGAAGCGGATTCTCTCGGGTGGCGGCATTATACCACAGGAAGGAACAGGAACAATAAGCCAGGGAGTAGTGGTTTGCTTTGTTCAATTTTCAACCATGACAATCTTAGGCTAATATTGATTCGAATGTCTCAAGATTTGGCCTCGATGTTGAGGAAACAAGCCCGAGAGCTGGGATTCAACCTGGTGGGTGTCGTCGAAGCCCGGCCGGGCAGCCACCTGGCCGCATACAAACAATGGCTGGCGAAAGCCTATCATGGCCAAATGGGCTACATGGCCCGGCCGGATCG
>JAHEJP010000238.1 GCA_024638855.1 Chloroflexota bacterium | reverse complement strand
AAATAGGAATTGCGCATTTCCTGGTTGATATCAACTGCGCTGACTGTACCAATGTCCAATGGAGCCTCCCAGGTAGGAAAGGGGATTAAGTTAGAGAATGAAATGGCTAGCTAGAGTCATCCATAATCAGGCAAACAAAACTTGACATAATCTTGAACATTTCAAGATCGATTCTCTTAAAGTCAATGTCGTCAAGTCTTTTAGTCAAATGTTGCCCATCATATCGTTTTTATCAGACCATATAATCAAAAAAGGCCACCTTATGGGGGCGGCTTTCACCTGTGTAATTATACAGGATGATGGTTATTTCAACGAGTTTGAGAAGGTGATATTGTTGGGCTAAATTCTTCAGGCTAAGAATTTGTCTCAGACGGGTTGGCTCACCTCGATCTTAGCCTGACCGATTGAAAATGAGGGGATAGTTGCCGACGATTCCTTTTCCTCCAACATTGAGCTTTTAACGAAGCCCAAGAGCAGAAATCCGGCTGGTCCGCCAGCAGCCGAGGTGATGGTCCCGGCTTTTTTCCCGTTGTGAGTTAATTCGCTACCGACGGGCACGGGTTCGTTCGATTTCAGCAAGAGCATTCTTTTGGCTAAACGGCCGCGACTTTCCATCCGGGCGATGATCTCCTGCCCGGTGTAACAACCCTTGTTAAAAGAAACGTCAGACCATAGATTAGCTTCTAATGGAATGTAATCCGTGGTCATTTCATGCCCAAATAGGGGTAGAGAACTTTCGATTCTCAAATATTCGAACGCCTGATTATTGGCAAGCTGGAGGTCACCATTTGCCAAATATTGGGTCAGTAACTCTTTGTCTTCGATTTGACAGGTCACGAAAAAGCCATCGCCGGCAACCGGGTCGGTCCGGTGGACGTAAAAGCTACTACCAGAGATTTCAAAACTCTTCCAGTGGTGCAAGGGCAAATCCAAATCATCAGCGAATATGCCTGAAAGTATTGCCACGGCTTTTGAGCCGTAGATGGCGAAAACGGCCGTAGATACGCTCAAATCCTCAACCTTAAAATCGTCCATGTAAAAAACGAATCGCTTGAGGTAATTAGCTATATTTTCACCATTGCTGTCGCTGGTCAGGCAATAAACAGAATCGCTGGCAGCATATAGGATGAGCCGGTCTATGATTCGGCCGATATCAGTGGTTAAGATCGTCGCCGCCCCTTGCCCACTCTTAAGATTGATGACCTTTTGGGTGGACATACGGTTGATCAGATCCAGGCGGGATTTGCCGGTGAATTTCAACATCCCTAGCTGGCTACGATCGAAAACAACCGCCGAATTGTGAGCTAAATGGTAAGTTTCTTCTAACGAAAGCAGTTTTTGCTTCATCTGCAAAACCTCAGAATTATCTTAAGTAACTTGTTTCCGGCGGGATACAAAGGCCTCGATATCGGGCATATGCTCAGATTCATGACCAAAACTGTTGTCTTTGATGAACGACCATAGGGGCTTTCCCTCGGCCCATGAATAACGTTTTGGCTCCGTCAGATCCTGAGCTGAGAATTCCTCAAGCCATTGTTCGAGTTGAAAGCGGACCGCCTGAAAATCATCAAATATCTGGTCAAGCTCTCGCCCCTGGTAATCACGATATCGCCGGGCATTATAAGTCTCGACGTCAGCTATCGCCGCCAAAAAACGGTCCGGTTTTTTCCCCTGATCAATTCGCAACAAGGCAGTTACCAATTCCGATTCCCAGGCCGTCAAGTGGGCTAGAACATCGGCAATGGACCACATGCCAGAGGCACCAGGTTCCAGCAGGGCCTCATCTGGAAGCAACTCGATTAGTTCTAGAAGGCGAACCCGGCTGATATCCAATTGTTCTAGGATTTCATCACGATGCACGACTAAAAACCTTTCAATGGGCAACAAAAACGACTGGACAGAATGACTCCATCCAGTCGCCTATAAGACGTTCTTGTCCGATGATCTATGACCAATAAGCCTCTTACCCGATCGACGTCAGGGCAACAGCCAGGCCGGTGCCGATACCGACGATTAACATGCCGGTCACAATCACCCAAATGGCGCCCCAATTAACCGGATAATTATCTGATTCCGGCGATTCGAGCTCAACGGGGTCCCGGTTTCGTAGCAAGAAGTAGAGCACGACAATTGTAATCAGAACAGTTAAAAGGCTAATCAAACCAACGGCGCCAATTTCAACATTGGCGATGGCGATGGTCTCGCCTTGAAACATTCCAAAACCAACCAGGATGCTGGTGATCCAGACCAGCACAATAACAATGAAAGCAAAAACAAGTATGGAACCACGGGCTCGCCTCTCGGGCTCAACAGGTCCTACTATGGGTCGGTCTGTTTCCAGTCTTTTGATGGTTTCTTTCTGTTGTTGTTCTAGTTTCGCCGTGGATTCCTGATAGGAATCGTCTGTATAAACGTTTGTCAACGACTTGCTAAAGAGGAGGGTGATCACGGTAATCAGGATGCCCAAAGCGCCCACAGAAATCAAAACGACGCCCAAAGCAATGCCAAGAGCTTGAATCAAGGTTATGGGCTGCCCTTGAATGTTTTCGGCAAGGATGGGGATTTCGACCAGGACTTCACCTATGAAGGGTAATTGGCTGACATCGATGGAGGTAACGGCCGGTTGAGATTCGCGCAGAGTTTCAGTCTCGGCTCCGCCGCCAAATTGATCGAATAGAAACGGGGCTACGGCCGAAGCTACCCCAGCGAAAATCACTAAAGCGGCTACTACAAGCCAAGTTTGCCAAGATCCACTTCGTTTCAAGTGATCGCCTCCTAAAAGTGACAGGTATTCGAAGCCGGATTTTAACATATCGAATCCCCTCCGCCAATTGCCGAATATGCTCGAACGTTTCGAATCCAGTCGAACGAAAATCTGTGACCGGCTATTTGATCGTCCAATCGTTGTTCTGACTTCATCAAGTGAACACCGTCATATAAGATGCATGACGGACGTCACTTATGCGTTAGCTTCTTCTAGGTTAGACTCGCGCCAGTAATTTTGGTTTATTGTAATATTTATATGGATTTGAGTGATATCCAAGTGACAATGTTGTGTGATTCGAGTAAAATTGTCCCTCCAGCTTGCCCACTCTTTCCGCTGCCTATTCCGGGCAGAAAACTCTGTATTGTATGATATAGATAAACGTTCTTATCGTTCACTAAGATGGGCATTGAAGGATTTGGAGAGGAGGATAAGATGAGGAAAGCAGTATGGGCATGCGGCTTGCTGGCAATGATCGTTGTCCTCTTGCTTGCTGCCTGTCAAACCCAAGAAGAAAACCAGGCTCCGCCCGGACCTGAAGGCCCTCAAGGCCTGCCCGGACCTGAGGGTGCCCCAGGTGAACCGGGGCCATCTGGCGCCCCAGGTCAGGACGGCGCTAGTTTTATCCCCCCGAGCTACATCGGCACAGGAGCCTGTGCAGAATGTCATGAGGAATTAGCGGTTGTTTTCATGCAAAGCGGTCATCCATGGAAACTAAATAAGGTTGTTGATGGACAACCTCCGGAATACCCATATACCGATCTACCCGGCCCGCCTGATGGTTATACGTGGGACGATATTAGCTACGTGATCGGGGGTTACAACTGGAAAGCTCGCTTCATCGATCAAGAAGGCTTTATCATCACTGGTGACGAAAATGCAACAACCCAATACAATTTCTACAATCCCGACGTCGAGTTGGGCGATGAGTGGGTTGCTTATCATGCGGGCGAGGAAAAGCCGTATGATTGTGGTTCTTGCCATACGACTGGGTATAGTCCCGAGGGGAACCAGGATGGATTGCCTGGCTTAATCGGCACCTGGGCTGAGGCCGGCGTGCAATGTGAGGAGTGTCACGGTCCCGGTAGCAACCATGCCCAGCACCCCATGTCCTTTGAAATGAAAGTGGACCGCGATTCGGCCGCTTGCGGAGATTGCCACTTCCGTGGCGTCGTCGAAGAGGTCGACGCTGAAGGCGGTCTCATCAAGCACCACGAACAGTACGAAGAGTTGTTCCAAGGCAAACACGCTGCGATTGATTGCGTCCAATGCCATGATCCCCATACTGGCGTGATCCATTTACGCAATACAAATGCGCCCCAGACGACACGGACCCAATGCGAAAATTGCCATTTCAAGCAAGAACAGAACTTCAATCTTGAATTCCACACCAGTGAGTGCATTGAATGCCATATGCCCAGGGTAACCAAGAGCGCTGTGGGCGATCCCGAAAAATTCACGGGTGATATCCGCACACACCTGATGGCTATCGATCCGAACATGATTGAGCAATTCAACGAGGATGGATCACTATCTTTGTCCCAGTTGGGCTTGAACTTCGCTTGCCGGCACTGTCACGTAGAAGGCGGTCAGGCATCGCCCAAGAGCGACCAAGAGCTTATAGACGCTGCTAATGGCATCCACGAACCAACTAGTCCGGCGACCGAGTCCTCACAAGCTTTTGTCGATAGTGTGACTGTGGAAGAGCGTGACGGCGACTATTATGCCATCATCGAAGGCAACTTGCCTGATTCCTGCTCTACAATTGAATCTGTGGATCAGTTGGTTGATGAAATCACTTTTGGTTTGACTATTAATGTGGTGAAACCAACTGATCTCGTTTGCGCTCAAATACTGACCCCGTTCACGGAAGAGGTTTTGCTTGAAACTGAAGGACTTGAAGCTGGGGAATACACAGTAGACGTAAATGAGGGTCAAGCAACGACAACATTTACAATTTCCTAAAAATGGTATAGAAAAGCCCGATGACAACAATCGCGGGTGCTTATTTAACGATCCCGTGGCATGCATAGGATTTGGAAGAGGTTGATTTGCAGCGTCGAATTCAACAATATGAAAGAGTAATAGGACTTGTCATCGTAGCGGTCTTGGTTATCGTTGCTATGGCCCTGCTTTTATGGTCGCCTGGCTCAGTCGGCGCCACCGTAATCCAGAACGAACGAACAAGCTCATATGCCGGGCTAAAGGTTGACTATGTCGCACCTCTGTTACAAGAAGGCGAACCAGCTCACCCACCCAGTGACCAGGCCTGTCGCCTTTGCCACGCTGACAGCACGAGTGTGATCCAGTTTCCATCGGGTGAAAATCTTCCGGTCTTAGTGGATTTAGAAACTTTGGAGATGTCGGCCCATGGTCAAGGATCCGACCAGCCGCTGAGTTGTACCGCTTGCCATTCGCCATCCGACTACCAGATTCCACATAGTCCGGTGGAGGCGGAGGATTTGCGAGAATTTCAGATCGCTAGGTCGGCTAACTGCGAACGATGCCACCAGGAACCGCATTTAACCAGCCATCCAGGACCTGAATCGGAAACGCCGGTAGTCTGCACGGATTGTCACGGGTCTCATGATGTATTAACGGCCGAGCAACTGCTTACCGGTGAAGGGACAACAGCTTGCGTCGATTGTCATGCAAATGTTGGCGTTGAACTCGCTGATCCAGTGGCTTTATCCCAAATCATTCGGGATGGTTTATTTAGCCAAAAAGTAGACAATGATTATTGCCTAGCCTGTCATAGCCAACCAGGTCGGACGCTTAGTTTCGAAAATGGTGATGAAATCTCAATTACCGTCGACAGAGATGCATTCCACAATTCGGTCCACGGTGCGGATAATTCCTGGCAAGAACTGGCTTGCTCCGATTGTCACGGCCGTTACACTTACCCGCATCCGGCCGTGGGAGCGACAAGCGCTCGCGAATATACCTTAACCAGCAACCAGGTGTGCGAAAAGTGCCACGAACAAAATTCTGAGAAGAACCTGGACAGCGTACATGGCGCGGCGCTGGCCGAGGGCAATATTGAAGCCGCGGTCTGCACAGACTGTCACGGAGCCCATGACACACAGCCGCCTGATGAACCGAGGGAACGCATTTCTCATACTTGTGAAAAGTGCCACAGTACCATCTTTGACCGGTACGCTGAGAGCGTTCATGGCGAAGCGTTGCTGGCTGATAGCAATCCCGACGTGGCCACTTGTATCGATTGCCATGGGGTACATAATATTGGCGATCCGACGACGGATTTAGCCCGGCTCAATTCGCCCCAACTCTGCGCCAAGTGCCACGCCGACGAAGCGCTCATGGCCAAGTATGATATCTCGACCGATGTTTTCGAGACCTATGTGGCCGACTTTCACGGCAAGACCGTGACACTTTTCGATAGCGATCACCCCGAAGCGATCCCGAATGAGGCGGTTTGTTTCGATTGTCATGGCGTACATGACATCCGGGCCGTGGATGATCCAGAAAATGGCATTAAGGCTAATCTGTTAGAAACCTGCCAACAATGCCACCCCAATGCCACGGCGAATTTCTCCGACGCCTGGACCAGCCACTATGTCCCATCCCTGCAACATAGCCCTCTTGTTTACCTGGTGGATACTTTCTACGCGCTTGTGATTCCCCTGACCCTTGGTGGTCTGGGATTTCTTATAGCTACAGATATCTTTCGCAGGATAAGGATAAGAATTAAGCGATAATCTGGAGTTGAATGTGAGCCAAAAGCAGCAACAAATCCCGCGATTTCGAGTCGGTGCACAAATCGAGCATATCATTTTGCTGGTTAGTTTTACAGTCCTGGCCATTACTGGTTTGCCCCAAAAATATGCCGCCACGAATGTCGGCGAATGGATGATCAACGCTATGGGAGGCATTGAGACGGTGCGAATCATTCATCGCTGGTCGGCTTTTATCTTGATCGCCGGGTCGATTTACCATTTGATCACAGGAGCATATCGATTTTATGTCAAACGCGAGCGGATGCGGATCTTGCCCGATAAGAAGGATGCTTTCGATGTGCGAGATTTCGTGCTGCATAATATCGGTATCCGCAAAGAACATCCAAAAATGCGCAAATTCAACTTCGGCGAGAAGTTTGAATATTGGGCTGTTGTCTGGGGAACAGCCATGATGGCCATCACAGGCTTCATGCTGTTGAATCCGGTGGCCACTACTTCGATTTTACCGGGCGAGATCATTCCGGCCGCGCTGGCGGCCCATGGTTGGGAAGCGCTCTTGGCAACGACGGCCATCATCCTTTGGCATCTGTACAATGTGTTGGTCAAACAGTTTAATCCCAGTATGTGGACAGGCAAACTGCCCCGAGAACAAATGGAGGAAGAGCACGCCTTGGAATTAGAACGAATCGATGGCGGTGGCGATCCCTGGCCTCATGTCGACGCGCCCAATCTCATAAGAAGGCAACGCAAGTTCATAGTCGCCAGCGTCCTAGTCGGTAGCCTACTCCTGGCTTTGACAATATGGATGTTCACTTTCGAGGAAACGGCGATCACAACCGTGCCAAGAGTGACTCAAGAAGCTTTCGTGCCCCTAGCGACACAAGTACCATAAAAAAGTTACCGGCAGGTAGTGTTTCCAATCTAACCTTTTACCACTGTATAGATTTGTCTAGAATTATTATCGTGAAATATTTCACAATATGACATATTGCATGTATTCGACTGCTATTTGTCACTACTGAAAGATGCCATAGTTTGGCATACTGAGGTTGGCAAAGTCTGCCTCTATTGAGGCAAGGGTAAAGGTGCTGATTCTGTTAATAAATTACTGTGTGCCAAAAAGGAGGACAACTTATGGTATACCCAAATAAACGTCTCATCATCGTCTTTGGGTTCTTGCTATTGTTTGCTTTGGCGCTGGCAGCCTGCCAGCAGGAACCTGAAACCGTTGAGGTGACCCGCGTTGTCGAGGTTGAAGTTCCAGGAGAAACTGTTGAGGTCGAAGTACCCGTCGAGGTAGAAGTACCTGTCGAGGTCGATGTCCCGGCGGAGATGGATCGCGGAGCGCAGGTTGCTTCAGAGATAGCCTTCGTCGAGCAGTGGCTGGGTTCTGGCCATAATGACGTGGACGGTGAAGCCTTCAATCATTGGAACGAGGACGATCCGGCCGAAGTGTCAGCTTCATGCGCCAAATGCCATAGCACGCCAGGTTACCTGGATTTTCTTGGCGAGGATGGTAGCGAATTCGGTGTGGTTGATGCGGCAGCCCCACTCGGGACAACTGTCGAGTGCCAAGCGTGCCACAATGAAACGACTCTCACTCTTGACAGCGTTGTCTTCCCCTCGGGAATAGAAGTAACAGGTCTGGGTGATGAATCACGTTGTATGCAATGTCACCAGGGCCGTCATTCCACGGTCAGCGTGAACCAGTCGATCGTCGA
>JAHEJP010000237.1:2256-8292 GCA_024638855.1 Chloroflexota bacterium | reverse complement strand
ACGGCCGGCACGGCCGTCAACCTCCTCTTTCCAGAGATACCATTGGCGCTGGCTCTGGCCTGCTTGATGGCCGCGGTGCCCGGATCTTTGTTGCCGGTTCCCCTGGCACTGGCAGCGATCGTTCTGTTGATCACGGGAATCTCAGCTACCGAGGCAATACCCGTTTTCATACCGGTGATCGTGGCCTATTCCATCACTCACGGGCTTGGTCTACTCGGTCAAGGCTCCGCGAAAGAACAAAATCAGAAGGCCAATTGATCTCATAGTGAATGAAGTCGGTGAAAAAACATAAAACGACGCGTGCCCGCCACCCGACCGTCCGGACCCTAATAATCTGGATAGTCCAGGCCATTATTTTCTTGGTCTTGGCCTTTTTTTCTGAGAGGTTATAATGGCCAGGAAACTATAGCTTTTGACGACGCCGCGATATCGGCATATTGACTGTACTATCGCGATCTATTTTAAGCTATGCACAGATCTCAGAAAGAGAGTGACAAAATAATATCGACTGGCGCGTATGACTGGCAACGCGTGATTCCAACTAAGTAATACTAAAAGAAAGGAGACATATCATGAGCAATTTGTTTGTTATGACCTATAAGAGTGAATCAAAGGCAATGGAAGTTCTAACCGAACTCGGCAACCTGCAGAAGCAGAATCTAATTAAACTGGAAGATGCGGCCGTTGCCGTGAAGGATCAGAAAGGCAAGGTCAAGGTGACCCAGACGCTGGAGAAAATGCAGAAAGGCTCCGCAACAATTTGGGGTGGTTTCTGGGGTTTGCTCATCGGCCTGATCTTCGGCGGCCCGATATTCTGGGCCTTGTTTACTGGCCTGATGGCCCGTTTCTTCGCCCGAGGCGTGGACCTGGGCATCGACAACACGTTCATCAAGGAGGTCAGCGATGCCCTCGAGCCTGGTGACTCGGCGGTGTTCATGCTGGTCATAGAGGCTGTTCAGGACAAGGTTATTGCGGACCTAAAACAGTTTGGCGGCACGCTATACTCGACTTCGCTCTCCGACGAGGATGAAGAGAAGCTCCGCAAGGCGCTTGAGGACGAGACGGTTGCCAAAGCCGCAACTGAGGCTACTGAGCTTGAGGACTAGGTAAGCCTGATAAAGTTGCCGGGTTGCGCCCACGTGTGGTCCGGCCGGACACGACGAAGGGACTAATGGGTGCGATGGCGTTTGTGGACATCTTAATACGAGGGCCCACCACCTATTAGTTCGGCCATCAGTCCCATTTTCCTTATCACAATGGCGCTGTTTTTTTCCAGTTTATTGCGGAAGTAGACTCGACGATCAATGAACTGAAGCCTACATGGAGGGTGTCGTGAGCGGTTTGGCCGGCTGTAACCCGAAAGCTCTGTGTCGAACCTGAAGGTGTTATGGCTCAAGAGGCTGAGTATCTGGCAGCCCTGCAGACAACGATTGATCCCGAACTTGCCGACGGTCTTGAGAATTTGCGCGAGAGTGCGTCGGTCAAGTTGCTCGGATCAGGTGAACTACCTAAGCTCAGGCAGGCGGCTAAGATCTTACCCTGGCTGTGGCCGTTGACAACCCTTGGCGCCATAACACTCTTTGCGCTGGCGTATTGGCGAGCGCAGAACCGGCGCGATACATAGTTGTAAATCGGCCTGGGTGTGGTGATCACCGGTTTTATCGGGCTCATGTTCATCCCAGCTATTCGACTAACGGTGGAAAACAACGTCGCCAGCTCATCCGGTCAGCTGATCGTCGGGGCAGTGATGGCGGTTTTTACTGGTGGCTTTTTCATTCAGCCCGTTATCCCGATCATCATCGGACTGGTCGTCATTGTGGCCAGCCAGTGCTTATTGAAAGATGCTGTTGGCGTTAACTGAAGAATGTATAGAATGAAGTGATATGCGCATTATTGAGTTTTCTGAAAAAGTGACGCAATGGATTGAGGTGGCGGCTCTTGCCCTGGAAGTTCTTGCCGTGGCCATCATCGTGGGATCCATCATCTATTCGACGGGACGCTACCTATACTACAGAGCAACTGAGCCTTCAAAGGACGTCCATTATGGAGAATACAAGGTTATTATCGGCAAAACTCTGCTCCTGGGTCTAGAGATCTTGGTGGCGGCCGATATTGTTACCACCGTTGCTATTGAGGCCACCTTCGAAAGCATTGCCATACTCGGTTTGCTGGTCCTGATCCGTACCTTTTTGAGCTGGTCCCTGGTGGTAGAAATCGAAGGGCGCTGGCCTTGGCAAAAGGAAACATGAGCTGTCCAAGCTTGGCGTTTCAATCTTGGCGAGTGTCCTCCTGTAACAACAACTTCATACCCTCAAGTTTACTCTCCAAATCGGCATAGGAACGTTCTTGTTCCGCCCGCAGCGCTCTCATCTCATCCAAGAGCGCTGCCAAACCTGCAGGGCTTGACTTTGTTTCTGCAGCCGCAGGTACCTCTTCATCAGAACCCACAAATTTGTTGGCCAGGAAGCCGGTTACGACGCCAAAGAGGGCCACGCCGACGATAATGACGAATATGCCGATGATTCGTCCTCGTTGTGTGACCGGCGAGTAGTCCCCATAACCTACCGTCGACATCGTTACTATAGACCACCAAATGGCATCGCCAGCGGTTTCGATGTTAGAGCCGGAAGCGTCTTGTTCGGCGGCTAAGATGCATGCAGAACCGAATTCCAGGACCAGGATGATCAAAAAAGCGACTATGTAGACGGCCGACTCGGCACGATTATGTATGAATTCTCGTAGCACCTGTCTAAATCCCAGCTCGCGCAATAAGAAGAACGCCCGGATGACACGGCCCAAACGGGCGATCTTGACTTGTGGAAAGGGCAAGCTGCCTAAGAGGTCAAGCCAGCCCAATTGCCGGAAAAAATAGCGGCTTTTGGATTCTGCGGTGAATAGACGATATAAAAAATCGGCCAGAAATATCACGCTCAGTAGCAGATCCACAATATAGATAACCCGTATTACATTCTGGTCATTTAGGACAAAATAAAGGACCCAGTTTGCAAGGGACAGCAGAGACAAAGCCAGGATAAAGATCTCGTAATTCGTGTTCTTTAGTTCTTCGTTTCGTTGGCTGGACATGGGTTCCTTCCTTGTATAAAACCGTCATTTATCTGTCCACATTATATCAAATGAGGGGGTGCGCAGAATTCATCGAGTAATAATGCGAAGCCGAGGGATAAGCCGTTACTCCCATAAGCTGCCCTTAATCCAACCATAGGCGCCGCTTAAAGTTTTTCTGCCTGCCATTGGCTAAACTTGTTTTGCAAGACCGGAGTTAGTTCGAGATGATTGAGCTTGTCCCCGTTTTTGTGTCAATTGGCGGTGCGGAAACCCTGGACACGCAAATGATGCATCGTCAATTGGGCCAATTAGCTCGCTCCTCTCGCAGGGGCGAGCTATTCCTATTGAAAATCATTAAGGAGATTCGAATGCAAGGATCAAAGAAGTCCCTATCCTTAATTTCCTTTTCGCTGATCTTCCTATTAATACTGGTAGGTTGTTCGGCCACATCGCAGGCTGAGCCCGTCGCCTCCTTGCTGGGAGCGCTAGACGGGGTCGCCGATCAGGTTACCGGTAACCAGGCCGTTCCCGGTTTAGCCCCGGCTACGCCGCCGCGCCTGATTGCCGCCGCCAATGGCACCCTGGCCCAAATCTACCAGGAAGTCAACCCCTCGGTGGTGCATATCCAGGTCGTGAAGAATGAGACGGCCCTGCCTTTCAGCCACCCCGAGGTGCCAGAGGCGCCCAATCTACCGGAAACGCCCGATGTACCCATCCCCGGAGAGCCGCCTCAGGCTTTCGGCGAGGGTTCTGGCTTCGTGTGGGACAAGAAGGGCCACATCGTCACCAATAACCACGTGATAGAGGGCGCGGAAAAGATCACGGTCGTCCTTGCCGACGATACGTCGGTAGCGGCCGAATTGGTGGGCGCCGACCGCGACAGTGATTTAGCGGTGCTATTGGTTGACGTACCGGCCGCACAATTAGAACCGGTGCGCCTGGGCGATTCGACGACCCTCCAGGTCGGCGAGTTAGCCATCGCCATCGGCAACCCTTTCGGCCAGGAAGGCACTATGACCGTAGGCATCATCAGTGCCTTGGGCCGGCTGTTGCCAGTTGGTGAAAGCGGCTTTTTCGCCCCGCGCTACAACATTCCCGACATCATTCAGACCGATGCCGCCATCAACCCCGGCAACTCCGGCGGGGTCTTATTAAACGACCGAGGCGAGGTCATCGGCGTGACCACAGCCATCATTTCGGCCGTTCGCGCCTCTTCGGGCATCGGCTTTGCCGTACCGGCCGCCATCGTCCAACAGGTCGTCCCCGCTCTCATTAGTGATGGCGAATACGCCCACCCATTCATGGGCATCAGTGGCGGCTCGCTCAGCGCTGAAATCGCCGAGGCCATGGATTTACCTGAAGGCCAACGAGGCGTGCTCGTGGCCGATGTCGTTCCCGACAGTCCAGCCGATCAGGCCGGTTTGCTGGGCAATGACGACGAGGTAGAGATCGATGGCTTCCCGGTCGGCATTGGCGGCGACGTCATCATCGCCATTGAGGGCCAACCCTTGGCAGCCATGGACGATCTGATCGCCTATTTAGAGAGTAGCACCCGCGCCGGTCAGAATGTTGAACTGACCCTGCTGCGTGACGGCCGGCAAGAAAATATCTCCCTGAAACTGGTGCCTCGTCCCCAACGACCGGTTGAACCCCTAATCTCCCAGGAAACCCCGGCCGACGAAGGCGCTGATGATAGCGCAAAAAGCGCTGGCGTCCGGCTCGGCGTCCTGGTTGCGTCGCTCACGCCCGGCATGGCTGAGGCCATGAATTTACCTGAGGGCCAGGAAGGTGTCATCATCCAACAAGTGGAACCAGACAGCCCGGCCGCTGATGCCGGACTGTTAGGAGGCCAGGAGCCGCTTTCGGTCGAGGGTGCTGAGGTGATGATTGGCGGCGATATTGTCACTGCCATCGACGGCGTCCCGGTTACAAATCCCCAAGAGTTAGCGGACGCCCTAAGCGATTACGAACCGGGCGATGAAATCACAATAAATTTACTGCGTAACGGAGAGGGCAAAAGTCTAGAGGTCATCCTGGGCGAGTCCGAGGCCAAATAGCCGAGGGCTTATATTGGGCAAGGCGGTAATAAATAAACTGCCTTGCCCTTGTTTTTCTCAGCACGAGGGGCGAGACGCTCATTCGCCGAGGAAGGAACCATAGATAGCGATGTCGACTACGCCCGTATTGCCGCCGGTCGTCTCCACCAAGTCAAAGCGCAATGACTCCGCTTCGATGTCGACGCCAAAATCATAGCGTTCGTTAGCATCTGGCAATTCAAAGGGACCAAAAGTTTCACCGCTATCCGTCGTGACTGTGAAAGCCAGGGCGATGGCGCTGCCATCGCTCATCGACCGGCTCTGGAATTCAACGCTCTCTATTCGAGCCCTTTGCGATAGCCCCACTTCCACCCAGGCGCTGTCGCCGTCTCCGGCGCTAGACCACTCGGTATTGGGATTATCGTCAAAGGCGCTGCCCGCTCCCCAACGATCATCCAAACCGGCGTCGCCAAAGGCGCTGCTGAAGCCAACGATCTGTGCCCCTAGGGCGGGTGAAGCCAGGTTCTCCGTCGTCTGTGTCTCGAAGGCCGGCGTGGTAAAGCTCATCACTTCTGATAAGTAAAGCAGACCTTGATCATCTACTCCTTGAACCCGGAAGAAATACGCCGTCTCCGGTTCCAGACTGCTCAATAACGGATTATGGTTCGAATGAGTGCCGCCATCCATATCCAGGTCGGTGCTCAACGATCCAAATGCCGGCGTAGTGCCGTAGACGATAGTGCAGGCCACCGGCACACTGGTCTCGATAGGCAGGCTAGCCGTACCGTCATTAGCAAAGTTGGTGACCAATAGTTCCGTATCGACGATCTCGTCGATAGAGCGAAAGGTGTACGCTTCTAATAATGGGTCTGATCCGGCACTATCCGGCGCCGATTCTTCTGACGCACCGGTTTCGGGCCTACCGGCATCCGGT
>JAHEJP010000237.1:0-2156 GCA_024638855.1 Chloroflexota bacterium | reverse complement strand
TCCGGTGCCGAACAGGCAACCAGTCCAACGGCCGCCAAGGCTATCAATATCAGGATTTGAATTCGAGCCATGCCTTACTCTCCCAGGAGCTAATTAATGGGTCCAATGATATTCTGCACCCAAAGGGCGAAGCCGGTAAGTGAGCGCGCCTACATCTATAGTTGGTACAACTCGCCAAATTTTTTCTGCAGATAATGGATATAGGGCTCGATGGTTAACGGCTCACCCGTCACCCGTTGCACAATCTCCTCGGCCGTGAACTTACGGCCGTGCCGGTAAATATTCTCTTTCAGCCACTCATGCAGCGCCCTGAATTCGCCCTGGCTGATATCATCCAGAATCTGCGGCCGGGCCTGGATGGCCGCCTTGAAAAACATGGCGCTCATGATATTGCCCAGCGTATAACCCTGAAAAGCCCCGCCGATGAAGCCATCATACCAATGCATATCCTGCAAGACGCCATCCCGGTCATCCGGCGCCCGGCAGCCCAGATCGGACTCATAGCGCGCCTGCCAGGCGTCAGGCAAATCCTTGATCGTCAGCTTGCCTTCCAACAGCGCCAGCTCCAGGTCAAAACGAATCATGACGTGCAGGTTATAAGTCACCTCGTCGGCGTCAGTCCGGATCAACGAACGCTGCACCTTGTTAATCGCTCTGTAAAATTCACCGGCCGTCACGCTCCCTAATTGTTCGGGGAATACGCCCTGCAACTTGTGATAATAATGATTCCAAAAAACCCGGCTGCGCCCAACCTGGTTCTCCCATAGCCGCGATTGGCTCTCGTGTACGCCTGAAGAAATGCCCTTGGCCAGCGGCGTGCCTTCGTAAGCCTGGTTGATGCCCAGCTCGTACAGAGCGTGCCCGGTTTCGTGCAGGCTACCGAACAGCGCTTCATCCAACCTGTTTTGCTTCACCCGGGTCGTGATGCGTACATCATTGAGCGAAAATTTGGTCATATATGGATGGGCCGTTTTATCCTGCCGGCCGCGCCTAAAATCATAACCAATCGCTTCGATCACTTCCCGGCCAAAAGCCAGCTGCGCTTCCTCGGGATAAAAGAATGCCAGGCAACCATCGTCAATTTCCGGTTGTTCACTGATAGCTTGAGCGATGGGCACCAGCCGTTCCCGCAATTCGGCAAACAACCGCCGTACCGTTTCCGCTTTCATGCCATAATCCGACAGGTCGATCAATGGGTCGGCGATATGCTCGTAACCTGGGAAAAAATCGGCATAACGGCGGCTGAAATCCAGCGTCTTCTCCAGGTAGGGCGCGACGGCTGCGAAATCATTATCCGGCCGCGCTTTAGCCCAAACTTCGTAACTTTCCGATGTGTGGGCGTAAAAATCGGCCACGAACTGGGCCGGAACGCGCGTTGCCCGTTCGTAATCCCGCCGGGCTACCCGGAAAAGCGCCGCCTCATCATCTTCATAAGTTAGCGTCTGTTCAAACTCTTCCAGCCCTGCTAATAGTTCGCCGACGGCCGGATCGCTGAGTTTCTCCTGGGCCAAGCGGCCCAGGGTAGCCATCTGTCGGCCTCGGGCCGCGCCGCCCGCAGGTGGCATATAGGTCGTCTGGTCCCAATACAGGAGATTAATGGCCGAATTCAGGTCATTAATCTCCCCTAAACGTGCTTTCAGTTCTTGTATTTTTTCTTTCATGGCCTTTGTTTCCCCTTTTATAGATATGCTACCCAATGGTCGCCATTGTATCAAGGTTGAATCGTAATAACCCCCAGACGTCTCCTGACAAACGTAAGAAAGGACACTGCAATGCTTCCTGCCCTGTGAGCTATAATCACTAAGCGGTTTGACACCGGCCGGAATGAACGGCCGCCAACGACCGGCCAACAAAATCATCATAGTTTTTATCAAAAACTATTCACAAAAGAGAGGAAATCATGGCAGACGAAACCTTATTCCCGACCCTAACCGATTGGGAACCGACCCGGCAAACCCTGCAACTGTACAGCCGGGCGGTAGCCATTATTCCCCGGGCTCACGCCGAATTTCATCCTAAATGGTGGCATATTAGCCTCAAAGTCGAGCCTGATGGCCTGGTGACCGAGCGAATGCCCCTACCAGATGGCGGCGATTTCTGGCTCAAGATAGACCTGGTCCAGCACCAAGTTGTTTTATTCGCCAACGACCGGCCGG
>JAHEJP010000236.1 GCA_024638855.1 Chloroflexota bacterium | reverse complement strand
CATTGAGCGCCGCTTACCTGGACATCACCCCGGAAGAACACCGTTCGCGGGTAATGGGCATCAAGGGGGCCGTCGGTTCGTTGGGCAGTTTATTGGCGCCGGCGCTGGTGGTGGTCATCGTTCGTTATGTTCCGCCGCAAAGCATTTTTCTGATCTCTGCGGCATTGATCCTGTCTACCGCGCTGTTAGTGTTCATCGCTTTGCGACTGCCGGGTAGGACTGAAGGGGCTCGTGATTTGACCTGGGAGGTTTCTCAAGAGCGAATTATGGTTGCTCAATCCACTCTAAACAGCGTGACGGTCAGTGCAGTTACTGCTCGTAAATTGAGACCACCAAATTCGAGATTCTGAGTGTCATGTCTTTGGCCCTACAAGCTCTATCAACTGCCAACTCACAGCGGTCCGCAAAACCAATTCAATGGCGGACACGATTTTACGGCATTGAACTATAGCTACCAGCCCGACTCAGGAGCAGAGCTGCAGTATTGGTATGCAGCCAAGTAGCTTGTTTCAGAGAAAGCCCTTACTCTTGAGCCATTGTGGACAACATTTCAGGGGCTTAATCGGTGGTTAACGGGATCATTCCCGTCGATACATATCATACGAGGAGAAAGAAAATGCGAAAATCCAAAAGAATACTACTCGCAATAACCGTAATCTTATTAGCCACATCCATATTTACTTTCGTTGTCTGGCAGCCTTCAATGATTCGGAGGGTCCCGTACCCAGCGCCTGAGCCAGCATTTCACAGTTGGAAAGAGATTCTCTCAAACCCTCAGCCGATCACTATCCGCACCTATTCTACCGGCATTATGCAGACAACCCTATCCGCCATTATGAATCTGGAGCATGAAGAGGCTCAAGATATCGAGGATGCAAGTATTGAGATACCGGTCAACGTGGGTATCATCCAACATCAGGAGTTTGGTGCGTATCTGATTGATGCGGGTCTAGATAAAGCCTATGTTCACAACCAACATGGCACGATCAGAGGTCTTATGGTCGAGAGTTATCTGGGGAAAGGTAGCCAGGAACCCAACACGCATGTTGCTGCGATTCTGGACCAGGAAAGCATTCGACTAGAAGGCGTTTTCCTCACCCACTTGCATCAGGATCATACGGCTGGGATTGTCGATTTGCCCAAGGACATTCCTTATGTCGCGGGGAAGAATGAACGGTATGTCAATTACAGGTTCTTCATGCAAAGTGATCATTTGGCGGGTATCGATGAACTGCAGGAAATCGACTTTGCCGAGGCCATTGATTTACCGCCACTAGGCAAGGGCATTGATGTTATTGGGGATGGTTCGCTCTGGGCGATCTCGTCAAGTGGGCACAGCGCAGGGCATGTGATCTTCCTGATCAACGGCATCGATGAACAGGTTCTTTTCACTGGTGATGCCTGCAACGATCATTACCAATTTGAGACTGGGATCGGTCCAGGATATTACTCCAGCGACCTTGAAGGTGGCCAGGAGGCATTGGAGCGCATAATTCTCTTCAAAGAACGCCATCCAGAAGTCAAACTGGTCTATGGACATGATCTAATAACCTACTAACCCGGTGTGCGGGTTTCAAACGCGAACAAGCTCTGTTAATTGCAGTGGCGGCAGGCAAGTCTGTGGGCATAGGTGGATTTTGAATCTTGATTTGCTGCCTATAGAATAACCGCCAAATACATCAATAGAATCATGGAAAGCTGATTTACAATAACATTGCAAATGAGACCCCACGGATATTAACATAATCGCTAATTGTTAAAGGGTTCTACCTCGAGTAGAATGGCATTACGGGCGCGATCCTGGTTTTCGGGGTTCACATCCGTGAGGTCGTTGGTTCGAGTCCAATCGCGACCACTTTTCCCCCTTTTTGGTGCAAATCAGCTGGAGTATGAAACATCCCTCCCAGAGGAGAGCGGGGGGATAGTTGTTGCACGCCCTCTCGGTTCATGTCCCAATGGATGTGAACCGTGGTCCAAGCAGGAATGTGTAGACAGCGGTTTCTCTTTGCCGCTTGTTTCACAAAATCCTGCTATCAAGTCCCCCCGCAACTCAAGAATTTCACATATAATGTGCGTATGCCACAGAAATTGTTGCGCACAAAGCTGTTCATCCCGCCACTGCGGCCGAACCACATATCCCGGCCGCGACTAACCAATCAGCTTGACCGGGCTCTGGATATGGGTTGTTGCTTGATCCTTGTTTCCGCGCCGGCCGGGTCTGGCAAGACCACGCTACTGAGCGAATGGGCTGCCAACAACGATCTCGCCTGCGCCTGGCTGTCACTCGACAAGGCCGATAACGATCCCCTGCGCTTCTTGAGCTATCTGGCGGCCGCTTTGCAATCGATAGAACCAGGCATTGGAGCCGATGTGCTGGACGAGATGCAAACGCCCGGCGTTGTCTCTGGCAGCAGGTCATTCCAAATAGAATCGATTCTAACCATCTTGCTAAACGACGTAACTGATCTCGCAGAAAATTTCCTGCTCGTTCTCGACGACTACCATTTGATCGAAGCGCCGACTATCCATGCTGCAGTCTCTTTCCTGCTCGAGCACCAGTCAGCACAAATGCACCTGGTCATCGCTAGCCGCACCGACCCGCTTGTGCCAGTTGCACTTCTTCGCGGTCAAGGGCAGTTGATTGAGATGCACGCCATCGATCTGGCCTTCGCCCCCGACGAGGTGGCAACCTTTCTCAACGAGTCTATGGGCTTGAGTCTTTCACCCGAGCAAGTCACTGCGTTGCAGAGACGAACCGAAGGATGGATCGCCGGCTTGCAAATGGCCGCTCTCTCTATTCAAGGACGCGGTGATGCTTCTGATTTCATCCAGGCCTTTACCGGTAGTCACCGCTACATTATCGATTATCTGACCGAGGAGGTGCTTGGCCGGCAAACCGAGGATATACAAACCTTCCTGAAGCAAACCGCCATTCTCAATCGCCTCACCGGTTCGCTGTGTGATGCTGTCACTTTACGAGACGATAGTCAATGGACCCTGGAATCGTTAGAAGCGGCCAACCTGTTCATTGTCCCCTTAGATGAAGAACGCCAATGGTATCGCTACCATCAACTCTTTGCCGATGCCCTGCAAAGCCGCCTCAGAGCATCAGACGCAGATTTGATAAAGGAGCTGCACCAACGAGCGGCAGCCTGGTTTGAAAAGCAGGGATTCATTGAATATGCCATTCGCCATGCGGCGGCCGGCAATTTGCTTGAAACGGCAGCAACGCTTGTTGAAACCAATGCCAACGCTATGTTGGGGCGCGGAGAACTCTTTACCCTCCTGGACTTAATCGAACTACTCGAATCCCACGCCGACGTGCGCCCCTGGCTATGCATCTACAAGTCCTGGGCCCTGGCCCTATCTGGGCAGCTGGACCAGGCTGATCGCTGGCGCCAAAAAGCCGAGGCCGTCATCGCGGCGAGCAAAATGAAACCGAGCCAACGCATGCTGGGCCATATCGCGGCCGTCCAGTTTTACTGCGACTCGTACCGGGGCAAGACGGATACGGCCGCCCAGAGAGCCCTTGAGTATCTCCCTGAAGATGAGCAAATTGTTCGCAGCATCGTTGCTTCTACGATCGGAAGTTCACTGCGCTTTGTCGGGGAATACACCCAGGCGTTAGAAGCGCTGGAGGCGACTCGGCAGAAAGCCCGGGAAGCTGGAAACCACTACCTGGAACTATACGCGCTGACCACGCTTTCCGCTATAGCCTACTATCAAGGCCAACTGCATCAGTCGTGCGGATTTGCCCAGGAGGCGCTGCAGTTGTCCACGCTGCCCAGTGGACAACTGCTGCCGTCGACAAGTTGGGCGCTCAAAGGATTGGGCCTCATTCATTATGAGTGGAACGATCTGGAGGCCGCCGAAGAATACACCCAGTTGGCAGTAGACCTCGGCCCCAAATGGGGGGAACCCATCGAGCTGACTCATATGTTCCTACTATTGTCCCAAATAAAGATTGCCAAAAGAGACTTAACGGGCGCCAACGATGCGTTCGAGAAAGGGGAAGAAGTCATCCAGTCTCACGCGGTGTCGCCAGGTCTAATCAACTGGGTGAAGGCCCAGCAGGCCCGCTATTGGCTTAAGCTGGGCGATATGGAAGCCGCCGTCCAGTTGGTACAGGACAGCGGGTTATCCACCGAGGATGAAATCTCTTCATTTCGAACGTCGCAATATCGAAACCGGGCACGGGTCTACCTGGCAACCGGTAAATATGAGGAGGCTCTCCGATTATTGATACGGTTGCAAGAGCATGTTGAAGCTGCCGGTCGAACCAGGAGCTTGATCCAGACGCTTGTTCTGCGGGCTCTCGCTCATCAGGCTCTGAACGACACTCCCCAGGCCTTAAGCGCGCTGAAACGCGCCCTCGACCTTACCCAATCTGAAGGGTATATACGGATGTTCGTGGATGAAGGCGAACCCATGGCCAGGCTGCTTCGGCTGGCCCTTAGCGAAGGCGTTAACCCAGACTATATCGGCAAGTTGCTGGCATGTTTTCCTGAGCCAACCGAGCCTTCAGTCACCGGGGACTACGCGCTGGTCGAGCCGCTAAGCGAACGAGAACTTGAAGTGTTGCGCCTGATCGCGGCCGGTCTATCAAACCAGGAGATCGCTCAAGAGCTGGTCATCGCCGTGAGCACAGTCAAGTCCCATATCAACCATATCTATGGCAAGCTTGGGGTCAAGAGCCGCACCCAGGCGATAGCCAAGGCCCAATCGTTAGGCTTGTTGTCCATTCAGACCTGAACACCAATCCAGGCCTGGGTGCTCGTTCAGGCCTAATCCACCCCTTCGATCCACCCTTTGGTGGATTACAGTCGGTCCCATTAACTGTAGTCTAGAACCAAGAATCATTGGCCATGGTAATGTCTCCATGGCGTAGCCGATCGGATGGCCCTTCCCGAAAAGTGGCCTACCACTCGCCCAGTGACTTCCTGGTAGATGAACCGTAGATATAACCAGAGCAAGCAAACGACTTACAGTATCAGAGTAAAAGGTCACCTTGATCCGTGTTGGTCAGAGTGGTTCGATGGAATGACTATCACGTCGCGGGCCGATGGCGAAACAGTTCTGTCGGGCCCGGTACGTGATCAGGCGGCACTGCATGGCCTGCTGGGCAAGATCCGTGATATGGGGATGTCCCTGTTGCTGGTTGAGCAGTTAGAGGTTTTTTCCGGGGAGGATGAGGGATGATGCCGTTCAGACGACTGTTCCTGCTGTGCCGCTGACCAAGATATCGAAGTGCTCTATATAGTGCACCACAAGGAGCCCAGAAATGCCAAAGAGAATCGTCTTACTCTTGTTAATCTCCTTCTCAGTCGTGATGATAGCAGCTTGCACCATGTCCAAGCCGGCCGTCGCGCCCAACTTTCGACCGCTGCAGGCGCTGAATACACAGGCCGAGTCCCCGGCCGGACCGCGCACCATCACCGTGGTCGGTGAGGGACGCGTCAGCCTGGAACCTGATATGGTCACGCTCAACGTCGGCGCGGAGGCTAGCGCAAGCACTGTGTCCGAGGCCAAGACAGAAGTTGAGGCCCATTTTGTAGCCATCGTCGTGGAGCTGGAGCAGCTAGGATTCGCCGAGAAAGATATCCAGACTTTGCATTATGGCATTCACTGCATCCGCGACCGCGGGCCGGTGATGCCCGAAGGCTTCACTCCGGAGCTAGCGGAAGAGTTTCATGTTACCAACATGGTTCGGGTCACCATTCGCTACGTGGAGAAAGCCGGCGAGGTGCTGGACGCCGTCGTCCGAGCTGGGGCCAACCAGCTACATGGCGTGACTTACTCCGTCTTGGACAGATCGACCTGGCAAAGCCAGGCCCGGGCTTTGGCTGTGGCCGATGCCAAGAGCCGCGCCCAAGAGTTGGCAGAACTGGCAGATGTTGAGCTGGGCGAAGTGATTTCCGTCAGCGAGGTCGTCGGCGGCATGCCGGTGTCGATATTGGCCGATGAGCGCAGTATAGGCGGAGGAGGCGTCGTCCCCGGCGAGCTTGAATTTTCGACTTGGATCGAAGTTACCTTCGCTGTCCAATAGCAAGGCTTGCGGCTGGAGGAGCAATTCATCATGAAAGACGTCGTGAGTTGTCCTGTTGCTAGCCTGTTCCTACTCCTGCTGCTGACGATCACGGCCATCAAGGGTAGTGCTACTGGTCAGGCAAGGGCCGCCGACCACGTCCTCCACCTGCCGGTCATCGCCAAACCGGTTCCCCTGGTTGCAGGCATTCGCGAGCCGCTGCTGATCGACGGCGAAGAAGGGCGCATCTACACCATAGCCAGAGTGGATGGCAAGCTGCAAACAGTAGTCCTGGCGACGGCCGACGGGCGCTATCTGAACGGCTATCCCTATACCGGCCGCCTGGCCCTGGATCGTGATCATCATTGGTTATTGATTGACCAGGGAGACACTGGTGTTGTGATGGTGGATTCTCTTAGCGGTCATTACTTGGGTCTGATCGACGTGCCTGATGCCGGTCCGCCGCTGGCCGAGCCCCAAGTAGATCCGAGTCGGAGTGTCGGTTACGCTTTTCGCCACCATAAGGTCTACACGCTCGATCTGCAAGATCAAGCGATCACAGGAGCTCGGACTCTATTTGTCCCTCTGTTGGTATGCGGCGATCTCCAAGGCGCGGCGCCCATTACCCGCTCCTACTACGATCTGCTATCCAACACCCTCTATATCTCCTTCAACACCTGGGTATGCACCGGTTTCCTCTCGGATACCATTCACATTTACGACGCGGCCTCGTGGCACAAGTGGGGTGAGTACAGCACGCCCAGTCACTACCAGGCGGTGCCTTTCGCTGCCAACCTGTATGGTCTGTCTCACTTGACCAGGCTAAGCATGCACGCCTTCTGGGCTCGGGGCCGAACCCAAACCTGGTATGAAGAAAGCGGCGGCGGCAACAGCATCTCTTTGGCCGGCAATGTCGTTGATTGGTCCCGAGGGTTGTTTTACGAGGCTTACTGGGAATACAAGCCCGACAACGATGTGGACAAGCTAATCCGGGTCTCTCGTACGAGCGACAGAGATGCCCTGGCACTCGTCAGCTATGACCGGGAACCGATTCAGGACGCCCGCTTGGTTGGGCACGATCCCCACACGGATCAGCTTTACTTTCTGGACCAAGGCGTGCTCTACATCGTGCCCACGACGTACATCTTGCCGGTGGGCGACACGCGGATTGACTAAAATGAAAACTAAATCAAACTTAGTACGATTATCACTGGCTAACCGATACAGTCTCTGGCCCTGGCTATTAAATAGTCTGGTCCTGTGCACTATTCTGCTGACCGCCTGCGGTGGGTCCACTCCGCCAGAGCAGGCTCCTACCAGCGTTTCAATCGAACAAACACCCCAAATCACAGCTACGCTTAACGGATCTGGGTTTGGAACAGCTACACCATCCGCCACCTCACCTCCGCCAACGATCGTCCCAACAGCAACTTCGTTGCTTCCAGGTTGTCTCTTTTCGCCTTATGGCATTGGCGGGGAAGTTCCGGTTTATCATTCGCCCGATATCAATAGCCCTATCGCGACAAACATCGCCTGGGGCGAAAAATACCCCGTTCTGGACCGGCAAGGAGAATGGCACATCGAGGAAACCGGGAGTAGCGGTCAATATTATCAGATCCAGCTGGATGCACGGAACATTGGCTGGGTTCTTGATATGCGCGGCGGCTTGGAGGGAGATTGCGCTCCTTATCAGGACCAGGTGGAGAAACCACCCATCTATACAGGTCAGTCCTCCCCAGCCAATGATTGTTCGTTTGCGCCTTCGGCCATCGTCGACAACAGTTCATCTTTGGCCGCGCCTGTTCGCGTGATCTTCATCGCCGAAGACGGCATCCGGTTGTGGGACGAAATATCGGATAGTTCCGAGTTGCTCTTCGAAGCGGGCGATATTACCAGCCTGGCCTTCAGCGACGATCACCAACGCATCGCTTTCACCCGGCGCAACGCGGATCGCCAGGACTCGGTGTGGGTGATGGATAGCCAGGGTAAAGCCGCCAAAGAATTGCTATCCCCAGAGGCGTTGCTGGCCATGAACCTTTCGGAAAACAAGGACTTGGCCGTAGATCCCTACAACCTGAGATGGATTCCAGGGTCCCACCGGTTGGCCTTCAGCACCCGGACCACAACGGCCGAGGATGCTCCTCCTGATGTCTTTCAAGAGCTCAGGGTGCTCGACGCCGACTCAGGTTCGTTGATCCAATTAATGGATCATCATCAAGGTGGGACCTACACATTCTCGCCAGACGGCGCCTTTTTCGCCCTGGCAACAAATATGGCGGTTAGCTTATATCGGAGCAATGGTGAGTTAATCGCCGGAAACA
>JAHEJP010000235.1 GCA_024638855.1 Chloroflexota bacterium | reverse complement strand
TTCTTCGGTCATAAAAGTGATGGGCTGGTCAAATAGCGGGCCGTCAAACACGAAGCTATGATACTCGCCATTTTCACCGCATGGATCGCTTCCCAGGGCAATGATTTGTTCCACCACTTCGATCGTTAATTCCCGGCCGAGGAATGAGACCGGCAGCGCCTTAAGATCAACAGATGTAATGATCGCCCGCATGCCGTCGCCAATGAGATTTCTTATCAGCTCGCCGGTCGGTTGCTGCCACAGAGGAAATATGGTTCCGATCCCTGTGCCGGCCATGTTTTGTTCACGATACTGTCTGATCTCTTCCAGAAACAAGTCGCCAAAGGCGAAGAAACGAATACCGTTCTGCCTGGCCTTCTTTAGCAAAGATTGTATGCTACCGTCAGGGACATTTCCGTCAAGTTGGCTGAGATGGAGTTGAAGACCCAGGGCATCTGCTTGCTGCTGCACTAGCTCGACGCTTACAGCATGCATTGGAACCCGGTTTTTAACGGGATCGACCACAGAGAAAATAGCTTCAACATGATAACGGTTCTCGGCCCATAGAAACTGCAAAGCGGCGTAGCTATCCTTGCCCGAACTCCAACTCAACCAAATCTTGGGACCTGGATCAGTTGTGAATTCAGATTTGATACTTCTTTGCGACGGTTCCATAGGCCTGGCTAAAATGATTTGTTGGCGAAACTGTTCCTGACCGGAGTGATAGCCCCATGAAGTGTAGCGAAGTGGCGTCGAGCCCAAGCCATTGTTAGCCGCAAGCTCATTTGATTGCCACCACCCAACGCTCGCTCAATTGCCTTATCTGGCGGAAGCCACTGTCTCTTAACCAACCCCGGTACATCTCAAAAGAATAAGCAGCTCCGCCGCTGTTGGCCCACACAACCAGAGTCAGGAAACTGATTGTCTCAGAAGGCTCGTCCGTTGCCATGGGACAGTCGATGACCAATATGCCGTTTGGTGACAAAGCAGAATAGATGCGGTGGAAAAGGCTGGCGTTCTGTGCTTTCGTAAGGTAGTGCGTGATTTGTCCTGAAAGAACAGCATCAAATTGGTTCTTGCCGAAGTCGGCATCCAATAGATTCGCTGGCTTCAAAACGACCTGAGACTCTACCCCCATTCGCTCCGCCAAGTCACGCGCAACCACAAGTACGTCGGCACTATCCAGACAAGTAACCTGCACGTTTGGCGAAGCCTGAGCAAGCGCCAGACTTTTGATGGCACAGCCACAGGCGACGTCGAGTATTTGCAAACGTTGCTGCTGCCCGGTCTTCATGCCCGCGACTTGCCACATCTCCAGGCTTTTCGGAATGCGCCAAGGTAGATGGCTTTCAAGCCACGCATCTTGGACGAAATCTTCCCCCAAAGAAAAAGGTTGGCCACTGCGGAGAGACCGCTGGATCTTGTCGAACAGCGCCTTGTCTGTGTAGTGCAATATCATATCGCCAACATACGCTTGTCGACCCTTGACCAAGAAAGTGGCGGCTGTGGGGGTGAGAGTATAAATACTACCGTGACATTCAAGCACTTGCAGACTACAAAGGTAGTCTAACAAACTCTTCATTCCAAAGGTGTCACAGTGGCAGGATTGCGCAATCTGCTCTGCAGTAGTTTGGCCGGTCGCAAGCGAGGTGAACACATCGAGCTGCAAAGCAAGCCGAATCAGTTGGGGCTTGAAAATTCCCCAAAAGAGATCATACACTAAGTCAGGATTGAGCTGTGGTGATGTATCGTCCATGCTCAAACTCCTTTTGATATTTCACAGTGTAGTTTATCTTCACCTCGAAGGCGGCTAACGGTGTGTTTAGCGCGACACTCATCGTATAGATAACCTTCTTTGGGTGATTATTCACGGAAAACGATATTATTAGATGATAAAAAGCCACTCCAGGCACTTTATCCATAACGCATATAATATCCCTAAATAGAATTTAGGTCGCAAAAATGCGTGATAAGTTGGTATGATCGCTATCGGGCAGTTGGTCGATCTAAGACAAATTTCAACGCCAAGCCCGTTTGTGCATTTAGTAACAATTTTGACAGCCACTAATTAACTCCTTAGACTACATTTCTACCTGATTCCCTTGCTACTGCTATCATCACCGCCATAGCTGATACGCTTTGGCTCATTCATCCCACCTGCAGGTCTGCGGGCTTTCCCTGAGGAGTATGAGGTGACTCGTTCCTATGTCTAAGACACTGGAAGGTTTTTTTCTGATCGCCGACATAACCGGCTATACGCGATACCTGAGCGAATCCGAGCTGGAACACGCCCAGGATACGCTGACTGCCCTCTTGCAACTATTGGTGGAAAACACCGGTCCGCCGCTGGTCATTTCGCGCTTAGCAGGAGACGCAGTCATCAGTTACGGTCTACGAGAGAATTTCTTTCAAGGGCAGACCCTCATCGAAAAGATCGAAGTCACCTACGTCGCTTTCCGCAAAACCATTGAGCGCCTGGTGCTCAATAACACCTGCCGCTGCAACGCCTGCGCCAACATATCCAACCTCGATTTGAAGTTCTTCATCCACTTCGGAACTTTTGGCATCCAGCGCATTTCCGATCACGATGAGTTGGTAGGCAGCGACGTCAACTTGATTCACCGTTTACTCAAGAACAGCGTGACGCAGGAAACTGGTATTCAAGCCTATTCGCTTTTCACAGAAGCAGCGATCCGGCAGTTGGGCGTCGAAGAGCTTGTCGAGGAGATGACAGCCCATGCGGAGACATACGAGCACCTGGGTGAAGTGACGGTATGGGTGCAGGATATGCAGCCGGTATGGGAAAAAAGGCGAAGCGGTGTAGCTGTCATTTTTCCTACAAACAATATTTGGTGGCAAAAGGAGGTTGATATTAGCATGCCACCCGAGCAGGTCTGGGATTATTTGATTCAGCCCGAATTTCGTAACACCTTGATCGGCACGGACGGAATGGAGGTCACTAACCGTAGCGACGGCCGCATAGCGCCGGGCAGCATCTATCAATGCTACCACGGTGATATGTTGGTTCCCCAAACCATCTTAGAGTGGCAACCCTTCGAGAGTATGATCACCAAAGAGCTTTTCCCCATGTACCATGTTGTTAGCTGGATCGCCGAATATCGTCTGGACTCAATTGAAGGAGGCACCCGGCTGACCACGAAATACAGCAAACCGACAGGTCCTTTCTTCGGCCGCACGCTATTACGCTTGCTGTTTCCACTGTTATTCAGGCGAATCACAATGGGTCATTTTGAGGCCTTCGCTCAGCGGATCGAGGATGATTACCGAACGCGCAGCGGGGAAGTAATAAGTGAAGCTGAAGTTACAGGGGAGCAGATTCGCCAGGCGGCCGGAGCCAGTCTGCAGGCTTCTTCAGGTAGTCAATAGGTCTCAGAAAAGGAAGGAACTATGCCAATGCAAATTCAGGTTTCACAAGTGATCGACCGGCCGGTGGCCGAGGTGTTCCACTTCATCGCTTACGAGCACGTCCGCAACCACCCTCGTTGGGATCCGGACATGGAACTCGAGATGATATCAGATGGCCCAATCGGCGTCGGTACAATCATTAAAAGGCGCAATAGCCGGGGCGGCACTCCCGTCGAGGGGACAATGGAGGTGGTGGAGTTTGAACCCAATCGAGCCATGGGAACAGTAATCCATGATGGACCTGTCGAAATGCGTGGACGGATAACATTTGAGGCCCTAAGTGACGACCAAACCGCCATCACGACGAGCGTTGAGCTTCCCGGTATGGATGAGTCCACCATGGACAAAAGTTTTCTTACCAGCATGATGGAACGAAGCGCCCGAAACATCAAGCAGCTGATCGAGAGAAACTAATCTAGTTCGAGGTCTAGGAATGATGTGCAGAACGAGGACGGACGCCTGTCACCAACACTGCTGTCCCAACCGTTCCATTTTCTCATTAATCCGGCAGTCTTACGACCTTCCAAGTTGAGCAGGATGTGCGAACAAATTGTCATTCCAGCGAAGGCTGGAATCCAAACACATGGATGCCCACCGAAGTTTATCCTCCCGAAGGTGGGGGTGGGCATAGCATTGACTGACAGTTTGTTCATAGACCCAGTCGAGCATGATGAGCAGATTGGCAAGTGATTTTTATGGTATGATATCTGTGTAAGTAGTCCTAACTAACCGTTAAAAGGGGAGTGAAATATGGCAGATGAATCAGCTGTAAAAAAGGCCAAAAGTGGCGAATATGGCTTAGACTTGAGCGGGGCGAACCTCAGTGGGGCAGACCTCAGTTGGGCCAATCTTCAAAAGGCCAACCTCAGCAATGCCAACCTAAGCAATGCCAACCTCACCAGCGCCAAGCTCGATAAAGCGAATCTCAGTGGGGCAGATCTCAGCGGCGTGAACTTCGCCGGCGTGAGCCTCAGCTGGACGACTATCTCCGAGGCAATCTACGACGAAACCACAAAATGGCCAAAGCATTATAACCCGAAGGCGGCAGGAGCTATTCTGGCCTGAATCAACCCGAGCCGCTTTCAACAAAATAAGCTCAAGAGCCGAAAACTGGGTAGATGTTTATCATCAGGGCCATAGTTGATGTGATCTTGCTCGACTACGGCGATGATCACCGATTCCTAAACACAACCAATTGACCGCGTTTCTTTCTTATCTTTTCGTGTCGCTTCACCATTTGATGGCTTCTGCACCTACCGCGCCAAACTCGGCCGTAGCGGCCGACTAATCCTACCCAAGATAATTAAGGCTATCCGTCATCACATCCATCCAGCGATCATCCGTGCTCTTATCGCCCATATAAGGATGGTACCCGTCCGTACCGCCCATGAACTGCGGCTGGTAATTCTGGATTTCGGCGGCGATGATCTGCAAGAACTGCATGAGCATATTCTCTAGTTGATTGAGCGCCGGCGGCGGCAAAAGCTGGCGAACCAGGCCATCGGCCAGCGTGATATTCTGCCATTCCACGCCAAATGTCGCCAGGGGCAGAATCCCGGCCTCCACCAGCCGATAAGCCGTATTGTGGATGAGCCAGGCATCGTCGATATAGCCGAAATAACCGTAGCTGGATTCGGGCAGCAGATCATCTGGATTGCCCAAGTATTGCAGCAAGTGCTGCACCACGGTGACGCCCGCGGCCGAGCCCCTGGCCTGGGAAACATTAGCCAGCGCGTCCAACGAAGGCGCCGCGGCCTCATTATAATAGAAGAGATACTCGATGATGGCCTCTAGATCATTATCAGGCACCCGGCCCAGGAGATGCTGGCGCAGCTGTTCCCGGGGATCATCGGCCGCGACGGTCTGCTCTTGTCCCCGGAAATTAGGCGCTGTGTGAGACACCGTCTGAGGTGCTGTTTCAGCCGGTTCACTGCTCGCCGAAGCGTCAGGTTCGCCGGCCAACATGTCCAGCATTTGCTCCAGCATGACCCTTATCTTTCCCAACATCTTCGGCGCATTGTCCTCATTGCGGCTCACTTCAAGTAAAATCTGGCGCAATTTCTCTGGATCCTCACCCACTGCTTCGATTCGTTCCATCAACGACTGGGCATAAGCGGCGCTCTCTTCGGACTGTTCTGGATAATCACCCCTGGCCTGGAAAGCAGGGGCTGAATCCAATACCCGTTCGATCCAGAAAGCCTCCTCGCCTGAGGCCTCGATTTCATCGCGATAACCTCTAAGATAAGCGATGACGCCGTCCCAGTCCGAATCGTCCGGTATGCCGCCCAGGTCCAGGCCCAATTCGGCCGATTGTATTTTGAAAAGGGCCAGGTTAAGGCGGCCCAGGCCTTGGTCGTAATCAAGAAAGGGGATAGCCGGCGTATTCCTGAGCTTTTTGGGCAATTTTTTATCGTCGGCGAGACAGGGTATCACGGGAATATCCAGGCCCATCGCCAGGCTGATCTCCGTCTTCACCCGCTGG
This sequence comes from Chloroflexota bacterium, assembly GCA_024638855.1. Taxonomy (GTDB): domain Bacteria; phylum Chloroflexota; class Anaerolineae; order Promineifilales; family Promineifilaceae; genus UBA11865. The sequence goes on along the minus strand of JAHEJP010000235.1, from coordinate 2,462 downwards.
GACTTCTTAGCATGGCGAGACCAGATCAGAATGAAAGCCTCGGCTCGTTCGATCCCTTTAATAAGTTCGGCGCTGAGTACGCCGCCCGACTTCGTCTGTTGATCGTCGATCCACACCTCACCCACCTCGGCCAGGTCGTAGGCCAGCGTATCGGCCAGGGTCTTATTTTTCCAATTATGGCTGATGAAAATGTCCACTTTGTGCCTCCTCGATCGCTGTCTGTGCTCGGCAGACGATTGTACACAAAGGAGCCCCATTCACCCAATGATACGCTCGACATCACAGTGCCAGCACGTATTTACCATATATAATATCTTTGTATCTGAAACGCTGCTGCAGACAATTATGCGCAGTGATAATCTTCGCTTTCACAGGACATTGCCACACGAATAACCACGCCATTCAAGGAGAAACCCCAATGAATATCGCCATAGTCTATGACACCAGGACAGGCACCACCGCCAGAGCGGCCGAGGCCATGGGCAAAACAATGGAAGAGCTGGGTCACCAGTGCCAGGTCTTGTATATCGGACAAGCCATCCCGGCCGAGGTATCAGAAGCCGATCTTCTTTGCGTCGGCAGCTGGGTCCAGGGTCTATTCATCATCATGCAGCACCCCACCGAACGCACGATGGAATTCATTGAACGGCTGGGAAATCTAACGGGTAAGAAAGCCCTGGTATTCTGCACCTATAAGTTGGCCGCGGGATCGACGCTATCCAAAATGGCCCAGGCGCTGGAGGGGAAAGGCGCGCAAGTGGTAGGCCAATTCAAATATCGCGGTCCTGAACCGAACGACGACTTCATGTCGTTTGCCAACGCCTTGACTTGATTTGCCAATCTGCCCGGGATCAGATTACCTGATTCTGACATCACAGGCTGTATAGATCGACTCAGCCTGGCAAGTTTTTTAGTTGAGGTGATGGGCAATGTCTGACACAGACTACTTTGTGGAGATAGCCTTCATATTCAGTCATTTTAGGCAGGACATCATTCGTTCCGCTATCGAGGCGCTGAATTTTCCCACCGGGAGCCGCGGGCTAGATGCAGGCTGTAGCCTCGGCCTGCAAGCCATGCAGCTAGCCGAGGCCGTCGGACCGGCCGGACATGTCACCGGCCTGGATTTGTCCCCCGAAATCCTGGTTCAGGCAGAGGACGTTGTGAAGAGGGCTGGAATGACAGAAAGGGTTTCCTTCCGAGAAGGAGACGTGAGTAAACTCCCCTTTGATGATGATTCTTTCGATTGGGCCTGGAGCATGGACTGCGTGGGCTATCTTCCCCAGGATCCGCTGCCATTGCTGTCGGAACTAACACGGGTGGTGAAGCCTGGCGGCCGCGTGGCTCTGCTGGCCTGGTCATCCGAGACACTCCTGCCTGGTCACCCGCTGCTAGAAGCCCGCCTAAATGCCACATCTGGGGGCATCGCTCCATTCGTCAAGGGAACGAAGCCGGAGTCCCACTTTTTACGGGCGCTGGGTTGGTTCCGCGAAGCCCGCCTAGAGGAACCAACGGCCCAGACCTTTGTTAGCGACGCTCAAGCGCCCTTGTCTGATAATCAGTACCGCGCACTAGAGGCGCTCTTTCAGATGCGTTGGCCGGGAGTGAAGGAAGAGCTGACCCAGGAGGATTGGGGGGAGTATCAGCGCCTTTGCCTGCCTGAATCACCCGACTACCTACTGAATCAGCCTGATTATTATGCACTTTTTACCTATTCGATGTTCAGCGGCTTAAAGAAAAGGATATGAGAGAAATGGCAGTAACTATTCCGGAATCGCATCGAGATTTATCGGCTGGGCCGGTCAATCTCGTTCTGACGACGCTAATGCCCGATGGCCAACCCCAAAGTACTCATTTCCAGTCCGTTGATCTGGCTGTAACTTTTCGCTACACTGTTCGTAAAGCATCATAGGCAGCATCATCGGGAATGCTCATAATAGCGGAGGATTTCAAATGTTCAGGCGACTAACTAATAGTTGGGAGTTGTTCAAAGCCAGCGCGGCCGTCTTGCGGGCGGACAAAGAACTGATCATCTTTCCAATCATATCGGCCATTGGCGTCCTTATCGTCCTAGCTACCTTTGCTGTGCCAATGTTGTTGGGCGGCTTGTTCGAAGCCATGTTTAGCGAAGAATATGGCGCCGCGCGCCTGGTCGGCTATGGGCTGACTTTCGCCTTTTACCTGGTCCTCAATTTTGTCATCATCTTTGCCAATTCGGCCCTGGTAGGGGCAGCCATGATCCGCCTCAAAGGCGGCGATCCGACAGTGAGTGATGGCTTCCGTATCGCCTTTCAGCATATCGGTTCGATACTGGGGTATGCGCTCATCTCGGCCACGGTCGGTGTCATCTTACGTTGGCTGGCCCGGCGGGGTATAGTTGGTCGGATAGTCGCTTCGCTGATCGGTCTTGGTTGGAACCTGGCCACTTTTCTGGCCGTACCCATCCTGGTCGTGGAGGGAATTGG
>JAHEJP010000234.1 GCA_024638855.1 Chloroflexota bacterium | reverse complement strand
ATTGGGACCGAAAAGCCGGCACTTCAACTAGTGTTAAGGCAGTACTTAAATCTGATGCCAATTTGAATAGCGGAGCCAATTCAGCAGTCGATTCAGGATAACGTGCCAACAATATATTGGTCGCTTCCCCAGCTTGGTCACGACCTTCAGCGATAAGGATCTCGGCGTGTCCGTTTAATACATCTGTTAATTCTCGTCTTTTCATCATTTACTCCGGAATTGCCACGATGCCCAATGCCCCCGGGCCGAGATTGATGGCTACAGAAATGCCCATATCGGCGCTGAATTCCTCAGTGTAATTCAGCTGAGATTTTGCCATTTCCTGAAGCGTCACCGCGCCATCTGGTGAGCCGGCGTGGATCACCGCCAATTTTATTGGCTGCTCACCCACCTGTTCAAGAACAAAATCAACGATGTAATCCAACGCTTTACTATAAGTTCGTACCTTGCCGGCTTCGACGATAAGCCCATCATCCAACTGCATAATTGGTTTTATCCTGAGCAGAGAAGCCATCGTTGATTGTAATGATCCAACCCTCCCGCCCTTTACTGCATATTCAAGACTATCTACCAGGAAGACGACGCATTGATTTGTGCGCATCTCTTCTAATCGAATCATTATCTCGTCAATATTGTTTCCTGCCTGAGCCATGCGTGCCGCTTCGATCGCCATATAGCCTTGTGCTGCTGATCCCCCTGCCGAATCGAATAGATGAAATGTGCCTTGATTGGCTAGTTCATTTGCAGCGACCTCGGCCGATTCGTAGGTCCCGCTCAGCTTCTCTCCGACGGTGATAGTAAGGATCTCCTTCTCACCTGAGGCCAAGATTTCACGGTAGTATTCTGCGAACTGAAACGGAGTTGGCTGGGAGGATTTTGGAAAGTTATGATCGCCCACTTCCTTAACCTTGGCGTAAAAACCGGCATGATCCAGATTGATCCCAGTCAGGTACTCCTCAGTCCCAAAGGTAATATTTATTGGAACAACGACGATGTCGAGTTCCTTCACCATCTCATCCGGAACATCTCCAGCGTCATCGATGACGATTTTCAATTCAACACCCTGTTCTTCATATTTCCATCTCCGCTGCCTGACGGACCCTATTTTGATTGGTTGTCCAGCCTATTTGAATTCAAACGCAGCCAGCGCCTTCTTTTTCCTTTATCACTCAATCCTGAACGAGTAGATTCATTATCTTGGACAGCTTGCTGGGCAACTTCTGCCTTCAACGAAGTTAAGGTTCGATGATACAAGGATTTAATCGCCCCTTCGCTTCGCCCCATAATCTGACCAATTTCCACATTTGAAAGGCGATCAACAAACTTCAGTATGAGAAGATCCTGGCGATCGGCCGGAAGTTTTCTGATGGACGCCAACACCAGTGCCTGATCCTGATCGCGCTCTAACACCATCTCGGGACCTTCATTCCGGCTCAATTGCGAAGCCTTTTCAATCGGGATCATCGAGCGTCTGCTATTATCTCGATACCAATTCGCAACCATATTTCGAGCTATCCGATAAAGCCAAGCGGAAAAGGGTACGCCTTTGTCTTCGTAACGACCAATATGTTGGATAGCTCTAAAAAAGACGCGTGATGTCAAATCCTCAGCTTCATCCCTGTCGGCAGTCCGATAGTAAATATAATTATAAATTCTGTCGACGTAGATTTCGTACAGCTCGCCGAATGCTGCACTATCGATTTTTGCTTGCTCGATCAGAGCACTTTCGTCGATGTCGTTCTTAACCATGCGTTAGCGAGATCGCAAAGGCCGGTCGATTTATATAACCCGCCGCAAGCCAATTGGTTTCGCGGCAGGAGTATATCAGAGCCTAATTAGCCTGACTATTGGGTTCTTGACTGCCCTCACCAGCTAGGATATTCTCGATTTCTAATGGATATTAAAGACGATAACTCTTCACCCCCGGTCCGGCGGTTCCCTGATGGCATCAGTTGTGCCGGGGTTTTATTGCTAATGGCTTTGATTCTGGCAGCAGTTGGTGCAGGCCTTGGTTCAGCTAAGGGCGATGGCTCCCCTGTTAAAAGCCAAACTGTGCAAGCAGAACGTTTCGCTAGCCTGGCAGAGTTTGCAACTCCGGAATCGTTGGCTGGGCTTGAAACGGCGGCTGCAGCGAAGGGTAATTCTGCGACTTTGCCAGGCCCAACAGCCCGTAGTCCATCAGAACCTCAATCTACGGCAACGCCATTGGTTGGCTTAACAGAGACTGAACCAGTGCCTCTGGACATAGAATCCCTACCACTCAATCATCAAGTATCCCGGCCGGCGCCCTTGCCAACCCCCCATGAAAGTCTCAGTTTCACTCTCAAAGTACCGATCTTGATGTATCATTATATAAGCCAGCCTCCTGATGATGCAGACAAATATCGCCTGGACCTGTCTACGACTCCTGAGAACTTCAGGTCACAACTGCAGTTTCTGGTAGACAATGGTTATGAAACTGTCGATCTGTACGACCTATCATTAGCTATTGTCGGTAAAATTGACCTACCAGAAAAACCAGTGATCATCACTTTGGATGATGGTTACCGCGACAATTATGAAAATGCATTCCCAATATTAGAAGAATTAGGTTTGGAAGCGACCTTCTTCGTCGTCACAGAATTTGTTGACCAAGGAAATTCGAATTATATGGATTGGCTGATGATCGAGGAAATGGCCAGGGCCGGTATGCGAATTGAACCCCACAGCAAGACCCACCCAGATCTGACAAGTCACGACCGGGATTTTGTCATATGGGAAGTGTTGGGATCGGCGGAAACGATAGCATCACACATTGGCTACCGACCGCGTTACTTTGCCTACCCTGGTGGTCGTTACGACGATGATGTAGAGCAAATTGTGGCCGAGCTAGATTTCTGGGGCGCGGTTACAACCGAGGGAGGCCTGTGGCATGGCTTCAACGATCGTTATAATTGGCCGCGTATTCGCATTCGACTGACGACTGCCATTGAGGAATTCCCCAATCTGATCGACTAACTGGAAGAGTCATCTCCGGGAATTCATCGCTTCATATGTTAGTAACCTTCAAACATATATTTTCTTAAACGAAGGTTATTCTGAAGTGATTGACAGTCCGGATGAGTAACATGTAGCATGAATCTCGATGGAAAAGTTACTGTAGTAACAGGCGGCGCCGTCCGCGTCGGTCGGGCCATTAGCGTAGCCCTGGCACAAGAAGGTTGCCAAGTTTTTATACATTATGGGCGTTCGGCCGGGGCGGCTCTGGAAACAAAAGAAGAAATCGAGGCGGCTCGTGTAGATGCCGAGATATTCTCGGCCGATCTCTCCGCTTTCACCCCCACCCAATCAGTCATCCCAGCCGCCATCGATCGTTTCGGGAAAGTCGATATATTGGTTAATAACGCGGCCGTTTTCCTCTAAGGAGGTTTGGCTGATACGACCATAGAAATATGGGAATCACAATTTGCCATCAATCTGAGAGCACCATTTATCCTTTGCCAGGCATTTGCAGCCCAAGTGCCACCTGCTAATGCCTGCTTGCGATGACACAAAACTTGGCCCATGATTTAGTTCCAAATATTCGGGTAAATGCCGTTGCCTTGGGGGCCATCTTGCCGCCACCTGGTAAAGGTGAATCTTACCTAAAAAACCTGGCTCAACTAAGAATCCCACTGCAGAGGGCAGGTAATGCTGGAATGGTCGCCGATAATGTGCTCCATTTATTGAGACAGGATTTCCTGACCGGCATTGCCATCCGACTCGATGGCGCAGAATTCCTTTAAATGAGTATTGACAGGAGGCTCCAGGGTTTAGCTATGGACAAAATCATCATCAAAGACCTATTGCTGCGAGGCATTATTGGCATCAATGAAGAAGAGCGAGTAAATCAACAAGATATTCTCATCAATATCGTCATGTATGCCGATACCCGCGCTGCGGCGAACAGTGACGATATCAACGACGCGATAAATTATCGAACGATTACCAAACGTATCATCCGGCATGTCGAAGGCTCGTCCGATTTTTTAGTTGAGAAGTTAGTGAACGACATCGCCCGAATCATTCTCGTGGAATATGATCTCGATAGAGTAATCGTTCGGCTGGAAAAGCCGGGCGCGTTGAGATTTGCCAAGTCAGTTGGCATTGAAATCGATCGCAGTAGAAACGACTACGATTGAAGTATTAGAGCGCTCCCACGCTTACCTGCTCTGGTTATTGGGCCGGCGGATGTTCAAGCCGAATCTTAAGGATCAAGATTAAGAAGATGAACCGTGTCTTTGTTTTGCTCGGATCTAATATCGATAAAGAGAAGAATCTGCCTGCGGCCGTGCGAATGTTGCGCCAACGATGCCGGGTGAAGATAGTTTCATCTGTTTACGAGACCGTACCTGTAGGCCGTGAAGAACAACCCTGTTTTTGGAATGTCGCCGTTCTGCTAAAAACAAATCGGACCGCTGCCCAACTAAAATCCGAGGTATTGGCCAAGATTGAGCGAGATCTATGCCGAGTGCGGACCGAAGACCCGAATGCCCCACGCACTATTGATGTCGACATCACCCTCTTTAACAACGATAGCTTCGACCTGGATTCGACTCACCATATTCCAGACCCCGACTTGCTCAAGTTTCCTCACGTTGCCGTTCCTGTAGCCGAAGTGGCCCCTGGACTAAAGCATCCAGAAACCGATGAACCAATGGAGGAAATCGCCGGCCGTTTGATGCATGAGGCGGAGGAAAAAGGAGAATTACCTCTTCGCAAGTGCGCAGAAGTGATTTTAGCCTGACGGACTTTGGATCACAATCCGTCTTGAACGACATCCGTGTTCTGAAAAGTTAGCCTCCAGCCGCCGTCCAATCCGCCATCCCCTTGTTCACAACTTGAAATGCTCAAGCCTGTGACAGTCTGGCTGCCGTCAGCCATCATCACTCGATAAGAGATACCTGGGCTCATCGCAAAATCACCGTAACCCAGGCCCCTTTCCGGTTGGAATCCCGTGAAGAAATGATCACTTCCACCATCCCATAAGACGATCACCTCGGCTCCAGACAATGGTTCTAAAAATGGATCGACGGCGATGACTTCTATCCGTTGAATTGGCTCATCCGGATTACAAAGTTGTTCCTGGCGCAATAGACGATAGACCGGCACCTGAGTTGGTGAGGGCACTGGCGATGGCGTGAATGTTGGCAGCGGGGTACTGGTAGCCGACGCCGTCTCTCGAATCTCCGGCGTATTCTTTACTGCCGCGGGCGCTGTTTGCAAGATAGCGGTGGTCGCTGTTGCCTGAGGCGCGAATACCGACACTGCTGCATTTTGAACGCCCAATCTTCGGGCAAGTTGGGCCAGGCTCTGCATATCTGCAGCCGATTCTCCGCGTCGCAAGAACTCCTCTAACAAGGCCCCAACCGTTTGATCAATATCCGAATCATTTAAGACAGCCAATCGATCTTCTGCCCGCGACCAATTACCATCCGCCTCAAAACTTTTGCTGATCAACAAAACATACTCTGCCTTATAACGATCACTGAAACGAGCCGGGCTCGCCTCGGTAAATACAACAGGTTCATAAATCCAAGCATAGTACAGGGCCCCGGCAAAACCTAAAATCAATCCGATCAGTATCAAGCTGGTAGCGGGCATCCTGGGCCCTTTTGATTGTAGCCACCGCTCTCGTTGCCGGCTCCTTCCGTTCGGGCGATCGTTCATTCACCCTCGCCTGATTCGTTATTGACCAAATATGGGTCCATGGCTGGAGAATAAAGACCAAAGTCCGTGGATAGTTTAACCAGATGCTCAATTTCAGTCTCATCCGCACCCGCTAAAATATGGTTGACAGTCACAGAAAGCAACCAGCCCTCCATATCTTCCTTGCCAAGGCTAGTGAGACGTTGTCGGGCCATAGTTGGATCTTGGTCCAGCGCGTACGCTGAGGCGATCATCACCGTGTATTCGTGCTGATAACTATCCTCGAGAACTGTGGGATCGGCTTCGGTGAACTCGATTGGCCATACCACCCACCCGATCAATAAACCAACGGCGATCCCCAGGATGATGCCCAAACCGAGCCAACTAACGATGCGAACCACTTTTTGCCACCCTGATATCATTGCTACCGATTATAGAATACGCAATCATGGAGGCAACCATAAAAAAAGGCCGCTCATGGACTTTTGAGCGGCACCTACTTGTCTAGCCTCCTGCCGGGATTTATAATCGCAGACAGTAAGACTAGGCTAATGCCGAAGGTGGGAATCGAACCCACACTCCCGAGGGAACACGATTTTGAGTCGTGCGCGTCTGCCAGTTCCGCCACTTCGGCCAGTGCCAAAAGTATAGGATATGCACTTATGTCTGTCAATCGAACTGGAAGCAAATGCACAGGACCAATTAGGGAGGAATAGAAGGCACTGCGGATTTCGCTCAGACAACTCTTTGTGATTGATTTCGAATTCTAGTTAGTTCCATTAAATTGCCAGGCGAATGGACGAAGCTTACTTAATCCAACAGGCTAAAGATGGGGATGTCTATGCCTATAACACTCTCGTCTTGCACTACCAAGACTCGGTTTATAACGTTGCATACCGTGTGATGGGTGAGCCGGCAGCAGCGGCTGACGCCACCCAGGAAGCTTTTATTTCTGCTTACAAGGCTCTTCGGCGGTTTCGTGGCGGTAACTTTAAAGCCTGGTTGATGCGCATCGTCACCAACGCCTGTTATGATGAGCTACGCCGCCGTAAACGAAGACCCCAATCCTCCCTTGATGAGATCGTCGATGAATTTGAATCTTCACCCTTACTCATCAGCGAAAATAGCCCAGGACCTGAAGAACACTGGCAACAGAGGGAATTGGTCGAGGCTATTCAACATTGCCTTGACGATCTGCCCGATGATCAACGTACAGCGGCCGTCCTTTGTGATGTAGAAGGTTACGATTACAACGAGATTGCCGATATTATGTCAACATCACTCGGTACGGTGAAGTCTCGAATCAGCCGGGCCAGGGCCAAATTACGCGATTGTTTACAGAGTATGGCGGAACTATTACCGGTTGAATATCGTTTAGGTAATGAAGGGATGTGATTTCGTCATGATCATCCCTGTACAAGGCAGATTTTTATAGGTCAATACTTCTGATTTCAAACATCCGATGCTTGATTATTTAGCAAACTGGCGCAAGTCAGACGAGGAAAAACGCCAGGAGTCCATTACGGCTTACCTGGACGGCGCCCTCACGCCTAAACAAAGACGGCTTTTTGAAGAGCAGCTGGCCAACAATCAGGCGCTGCGTCATGATGTCGAGCAACAAAAACAGTTCAAGCGAACACTTACTAAAATACCTCGCTTGCGTTCCCCCCGTAACTTTACACTCGATCCCGCGCTTTTCGGTCGCCCCGAGCCGGACCCGGCCGGCCGCCTCTATCCCGCTCTAAGAGTTGCAACAGCCTTGGCTGGGCTCCTATTTGTCGTCGCTGTGGTTGCCATCCTGCTTACCCCTGGCCAAAGTGGACAACAATCGGTAGCCATGGGACCTCAAGCTGACGAAGCGATTTCCAATTTTGCAGCGACAGTCATCCTCGAATCTGAAGGAGCGGCAATGGAAGTGCCGACCGAAATCGCGCCTTCGCCCAATGAGCGAACCCTAGATCTGGAGGCAGTCGAAGAAGCGGAACCGGTGATGGAGGCCCCGGTTGAGGAAAGTATTATCGAGGAAGCGGCTGAGGCTGAAACACAGGCCGATGGTGATGCCAAAGCCATGGCCGAAGAAGAAAGTGCGGTGCAGGAAGAGGTACCGGCAGCAGAAACGACGCCTGGTCTTGGCCTGGCTGCACCCCTACCCGGGGCGGAAGAAACACAATTAGCCGATGCCGCTGGAGGGAGTGCTAGCCCGCCAACCGGCGAGACAGAAACAGAGGCGGCGGAAATTGCCCCAGCAGGCACCACTCCTGTGGATACACAAACCGTTGCACCGTCTGAAGAAGCGCTATCGGCCACGATTTCTTCTGAATTGCCTGCCGAACCATCGGCTGGCCAGGACGATGCCTTACCTACCCCGCTAACTGTGCCTCGCGCAACAACGACTGTGGCCCAGGCTCAAGATTCAGTAGGATCTACAGATGATCAAACCAGCATAACCGATGAAGCTACAGTTGACGGTTTTCGCACTACGATCCCGTGGCTCACCATGATAGTTGTGATTCTTGGAATATTAGTATTATTGTTGTCAGCGGCAACGCTCCTGATTCGGCGTAGGCTTTAAAAGCGACCGGACACCGCCTTCTCACTGCCATGAGTGACCTTTCGAACCCAAATAGTGCGCCGAAACATATCATTTATTGTCCCAGATGTGCCTCAAAACTGGTTACCAGAAAAGTAGGCGATAAACA
>JAHEJP010000233.1:1816-8477 GCA_024638855.1 Chloroflexota bacterium | reverse complement strand
GCCCATGATCGGCAACCGGCCGGATAAAGCCGTCTACCTGCTGGCCCGCACCTCCAACCCCAGCGCGGCCGATTTTCAGGGCGACCTGGCCGGCCGGACTGGCCTATCGGCCAACGTCCTGGAACAGAGCCAGGCCTGGCCCGTTCAAGGTCACCTGGGTTACGTTGTCGGCGCTACCTATCCCGAAGAGTTAGCCGTGGCCCGCCAGATGGCCCCGGATGCCAACTTCCTCATCCCCGGCGTGGGCGCTCAGGGTGGTGACCTGGTATCCGCAGTCCGTCATGGTCCCGATGCCGTTGCCGGCCCGGTGATCAATGCCAGCCGTTCCGTCCTCTACGCTTCGGCCAAAACCGACTTTGCCGGGGCGGCACGCCAGGCAGCCCAAAATCTACGACAACAAATTAACCGGGTGCGTCAGGACTGAGCCCGGTCCTCTATTACCTTACCCGGATTGATGGAGTCTACTTCTACCCCATCGATTCGCGCAGCAACTCCCGATGCAGGTGCCGTCGGACGGCGTCTAAACCTGACAGGGCATCAGCGCGAATGAAACTCTTGCCGGTATGCTCGACGTTATCATCCTCGTCATCGCCATCGCGAATAGTCACCCCACCCCGGCGCAGCCACTTCACCACATCGTCGACCTCCGGCAATTCGCCCTTGGCCCGTTGATAAAAATCCTGCATGAGCAGAATGAGCCCGGCCGTGACCGGCGTGGCCTGGCTGGTGCCATGTTGGGTGGACTCGCCATGGGGGCCATTCTTGCCCGAAGAAGTGACCGGCGCGCCCGGCGCGAAGATGTCGGTGCGCGTCCGGGCGTTGACCGTCGGGTGCAACCGCTGGGAAAAGGGCGTGATCTGGCCCGCTCGGGTAGAGAAGGCCTTAGCCCCGCTGCCGTAAGAGAAGCTGCCCTCGGCCGCATCGTAGACCGCCCCAACACTGACGCATTCGCGAATGATGGCCGGGAAAGACATCCCTTCCTGGCTATTGTGTTTGAAGTAGTCGTTGCCGGCGGCGATGACCACGGCCACTTTTTCCTGCCGTAATTGGCGGACCTTGTCCCGGACCGCATTCTGGCCAAAATCGTCGTTGGTGTAATTTCCGCTATCGCCTAAAGACATGCAGACAACGCTGATATTGAAGGTTTCCCGGTTGGCCAGTACCCAACCCAAAGCTTCGGCGATCCAGGCGAAGCTGCCCCCGCCTTGATTTTTCAGCACCTTGATAGGGATGATATTGGCCCCGGGCGCGATGCCCACGTGATCGCCGTTGGCTACAATGATTCCACCCACATTGGTGCCATGGCCGTTGCCGTCGGTGGCGTTGTTGGCATCACTGCCATTGTCGGGCGTGAAATTGCGCTGGGCCACCACTCGCCCGGCGAAATCCACGTGGCCGGTGTTCAGACCCGTATCCAACACGGCCACGGTCAGCCCGCTGCCGTCGACGCCGAAGGCGTTGCGGGCCTGGCTGACCCATAGGAAGTTATCTACCTCGGGCAAAAATGAAAATACGGGTTCGTCAAATTGGACCGGCGGTTCGACCGGCGCGATATCGTCAGGTAATTGTTGTGCTGGTGACATCAGATTCCTCCTATGGATTGGTCACTCATCGATCACTACCTCTTCACATGGGCTAACTCTTATTCTAAACCGTTTTCCTCCTTAGCCAACAATTCCAGGTAAGCTAGGCGGGCTTGGATAGCCTCACGGACCATAGCCTGGTGCATAGTCAAAACATCTTGATCGCTGCTACTAGTTTCCTGGTTAAGGATCTCCTCAGCCAGGATCGTCTCCAAATCGCCGTCTAAATCCAGCTCGCTGATGGCGACCGGCTTGCCCTCGTCAACCGCCTGCATATCGGCCGCCACGAAGGTGACCACGGTGATCCGTTTAAGCTCAGCCTCGGCCACCGGTTGGATGGCCGACCAGACCGCCGCTTCGCCTTTATTCTCCGCTTCAAATGGTACGGCCCCTTCATCACCGGTGGTCGTTTCAAGGCTACTCGTTGTCGTCACGGTGACGGTCGGCTCCTCTTCCATATCCTGTCCTTCCTGGGCCACCGGCAAACGCACGGCCGGGTCGCCGATGATAGCGTAACCCCGCGCGTCATTATTGGCCGTCCACAGGCCGGCTAATGCATAGGGATCGACCAACTTACCAAATTCGACTTCCTCCAGCTGGTCGCTGAGCACGGTGGATAGCTCGGCATATCGTTCGTTGAGGTACTCCACGGCCGCCCCCACCGGATAACCGCTCATCAACCGTTTCAGGGTGCTTTCAAAAACCTCGGTCTGGCGGCCGGCCTTAGGCCACAAGAACGAATAACCCCAGGCTCGTTCCACATGGCCGATGATGGCCAGGGCGCCTCCTTTCGGCCGGCCCAACATCTTGGCCGGCAATTGGGCCAAAAAAGCGCGGGGGGCGATGGCCGAGCGGTCTTTGAAAGCTTGTTTGGCGAACTCGTCAAAGGCGGGTGTACCAGCCCCGTAACAGGCAAAGAAGAAGGCGATGAGCCCTTTCAAGTCGGTCTGCTCATCCAGATCATCCCCGGCGAAGTAAAACTTCTGCGGAATCTCACCCGTCCACTTCTGTGGTCCGGGCCAATCCTGGCAAAGCAAGGCTCCCTGGTGCGGCAACTGGCGCTTGCTGTTCATAGGAAAGCTCATCCCGTGGCTGGCGCTGAAGAGCAAAGCCGGGGTCTGATCGCCGCCTAGCAGACGGGCTAGCTGGACCTTGGTAGCCTCGTCCCCGGTGATGCTCTCAAAATTCCAATCGGGTACTTCCGATCCGAGGCTGGTTGCCATGGGCTCGATCAACTGTTCGGCGCTGAGCTGGGTAGCCCGGTCGTTGGCATTGGCCACGCCAAAAAAGGTGGCCTGGCGCGGCACCCTGAGCGGCTTACTCTCAGCCTCCACCACGCTGCGGGCATAATGAGCGTATTCTTCGACCGTCTCAAAGTGAATCCGGCCGGTGGCGTACTGAACATCCAATTGGGTTTGGAACCGGTAGGGGATCTGCTCCGGACTACCGGCGATCAGCAGATAATAAGGCACCTTTTGGGGATCGGCCGGGCCGGGTCCGGCGCCATGCCGAGCCAAAAACTTGCTTTTATCATCTTCTGGCCTGAAACCGTCGGCGCCCTCGTACACTTTGAATAAATCCTCGGCCTGCCCTTCCCTGTGCTTGAGCAAATCGCCCAACGCCTCTTTGACGGCCGGGTCCGCGTCCGTGGCGAAAATAATCCCCCAACCGGCCGAGGCCAATCTTTTAGAATCGACCCCTTCTGCCACGCCAAAAGAACTTTTAGTGGCCTGATCATGACGGAAACGTAGTTCGTTCAAGTTTTCTGGCGGGCTTTCGCCTTTGATGAAGCTGGCCAATTCTTCACCACTCATGGGTGGGATATCATATGAACCGCTGTCGCCGTTTATGCCATTAAAGAACAATAACTCTTGCTCTGTCTCATTTTCGGGCATACTGATCTCTCCTATGCTCTATTAGACAGGACTGGTTCCGCAAGACGGAACGCACCAGCTGTCTCGTGAGACGGGGCGCGCCAGCGATCCCGTGAGACGGGGCCCGTCCCATCTACTCCAACCGCTGAAAAATATCGCTGGTGGCCTGGTAATAGCTTGGAGCCAGTCGCTCATCCTGCTCCAGGCCACCCTCTCGAAGGGAATTGACGATGATTTCGTCGCCGATTTCGGCTAACACCTCGATGGCCTTGCGGCGGATGCGGTAACTCTCATCCTCATCCGAGAAATAGTTGTCCAGGCTTTGATCGCCGAAATAACCCAGGGCTACGCCGGCCAATAGCTGCCGGTGTTCTAGGTTGCCCAGGCTGCCCAGGGCATCGATAGCCGTCAACCACAGGCGCATATCGTGAGACGAGCCCAGACAATAGCCAACCAGGAAGGCATGGGCCTCTGGCTCCTGTACCCGAACAAGGCCAATCAAATAAGCCAGGCATTTATCCTGGTTTAACCAGGCGGTTTGTTCTCCAGCCGGCCGGTCGGCCAGGGCTGCCAAGGCCGGCTGGATGACCTCCAGGCTGACAGTAGTGGTATCGATCATGGCCAGGGCATCTGTCACGGCCCAACGCACCGACGATTGGGTCGCTTCATCCAAAAAAGCCAACTTCAAACAAGCCAGTACATCCTTTTTTCCTGTCTGGACCCGGCTCAAGATCGATTGGGAGGCCACATCGCCCATAGCCAAAGCGATGATGGCCTTGATGCCGGCATCATTTTGTTTATCAAATAGTGCGATCAAAGCCTGGCTGTCGTTTTCCTCCCAATGATTAAAGATAGCCACCAAGTCCTCATGAATGGCCGCCAGTGTTTCCTCGACCTTCTTGCGCGATTTCATGCGCTTCAAGCCGATGGCGGCCGCCATGCGCACGCTGCTGTACTCATAATCCTCCGCCCCCTCCAGGTTGAGACGCGCCTTTTGGTAAACGATCTGGGCCAGATCGAAAACGACATCGGGATCGGCCAGCCGGCTCAGTAATTGGGTAGCCAGCACCCGGTTGGTCGCTCGGGGTTCGTTGCGGCTCAACGACCGCCAGCTTAAGGCCTGGATGACATGTTGGCGTATATCGGCCAGGTCGCGTTGGTGCCCGTGGCACTCCAAGAGGCAACGGGCGGCCAAAAAAACGTACCCATCTTCCAGCAGGTTCAGGCTATAGACGATACAGCTCAGCAATTCCCTCAGCGCTTCCAGTTCACCTTCTTCTGACATGAGGCCGCAGATAAAAACCAGGGTCTCTTCCCACCAACGCAGCCGGGATGCCGTGCCCAACATCGAGGTGATATCGCCCAGTACCCGCTCCCGGTCATCTCGGGTCATGATCGCCTTGGCGCAGCAATAAGCCTGCACCGGGGCGTAGGTGAAGCGCAGGGACAACTCGCCGACCTCGTCCAATAAATCGTGTTCGAGATAATCGCGATAAAGGTTCTCCAGGTCATAACCCCGGCTGCCCCGGACGCTGCCCATGATGCGAAAGGCATCGATCACCGGCCAGACCTGGCGACGGGCCAGTTGCATCTGCCAGGCCAGGGAGTAGATGGTATCGGCCGCATGGGCCCGCATACCTTGTCCGGGAGCGATCAGGGTCAGGGAACCTTCCACCCATTGGCGCAGAGCATCGGTTCGCGACGATGGGTACACGCCTCGTTGGGCTTGCCGCAACATTTCAAACATGAAGCGAGGCGTAGCTACCAGGTCGAATAGCTGGGATTGGTAAATCTCCTTCAGTAATTTCCGGCCGATTTGTTTACGGGCGGCTACGCTCAAGCGGCCCAACGCTTCGACCTGGCCCATATTTTCCAGGAAATGACGGATCCGGGTCGGGCTCAAGGGCTGGATGACCAGTAAATGCAGGTCTATCTCCTGCTGTAGCTTGGACCAGTCGATAGCCGACGGCCGGCTGGCTAAGACATATTCATAATGGGGATAAGCCTTCATCAGGATCAGGATTTGCTCCACGGCGACGGCCCGATCAGCATCCGGCAAACTGTCTGTGCCGTAAAATAAGATCCGCAACTGGGGACCTGCCGGCAGTTGGCCCAGGCTCCGGGCCTCTAACTCCGGCCAAAATTGGCCTAGCGCCGCCAGGACTTGACCCTCCATGGGGTTATCCAGGGTCGAGCGTACCGGTTGGTAATTTTGCAGTTCGACGTAGACCGGCAGGCAGCGCTGCCCGGGCTCTTCCAACGCTTCATGGATGGTCTCCCAGGTAATTCGCTTGAGCTGGGTCGACTTGTTGGCCCCGAAGCCGCCTAATAGAGCAGCCAATTTCGGCCGCTCGCCGTGATTCTGCTCATCCTCGCCGGTGATGGTATCGACCACCGCCTTCAGGACTTCAATAGAAGCCGAGGCCTGGTTGCCCAACCGCTCCAAATTGCCGTAATCCTGGTCGCCGGTCAGGTGAATGACCTCGATGGGCAAAGGGACATAGCGGGCGCTCTTCTCTGAGAAAAAACTGAATTTCTCGTAGCGGCTCATCGCTTCCAAAGCGGCCTGGTAGGGATCGGCCGCGAATAGCTGGCCCGTGCGCAAACGCATGAACAAGACCGGCGTGGACCAGTCCCCTGCCGCATCATCGTAGAGCAAATGCCTGGCCTCGTTGATGGCCCGGTCGACGACGCCGTGGCGCAGCAAGTTGGCATAAAAATCGCCTGTGAATTGTTGGGCCGCGTCCATGAAGATTTTTTCTTGCATGGCCACCACGGCTGGCAGCCCAGCTTGCACCAGCTTGGGTGCCAGGCCGGTCAGCGCCTGCCCAATCTCGCTCTTAGCGCTCTCACAGGCCACCAGGAATAACAGGTGAGGCAGTTGACCGGCGACGGCCAATTTCTCCACCAACTTATCATCCTTCACCAGCTCGCAAGTGCCGTCGAGTTTTTCCATGTACAGGACGGCCGTGCCTTCGTCGCCATCCTTACCGGGCCGGAAGGCTCCATGGCCAATGAAATGGTAAATGTGAAAATGGCTCAGCCGCCGCAGCAAGTTGGCTACGGTTGTGCGCCGGTTTTCTATATGATAACCCTCTGCTAACAGTTCCTGGCTTAACTTTTCCGGCAAACCGCTCTGGCCTGGTAGGATGGTGACTTCAATTTTTTTATCTCGCAACAAATCGCCGAAAGATTGGCGCAGGC
>JAHEJP010000233.1:0-1716 GCA_024638855.1 Chloroflexota bacterium | reverse complement strand
ATATGATAACCCTCTGCTAACAGTTCCTGGCTTAACTTTTCCGGCAAACCGCTCTGGCCTGGTAGGATGGTGACTTCAATTTTTTTATCTCGCAACAAATCGCCGAAAGATTGGCGCAGGCTTTCTACTTCACCGGCCATATCGACGGGTTCCAGGCCATAACCACTTTTTAGATCGCTGGGATTGGCGATGGCCACCAGCAAACGTATCGGCCGTCCCTTGATGGCTCGCGGTTCGGCGATTCCTAGACCGGTGTAGCGAGAAAAAGGCGTCTGGACCGTGGTCGCCAGCGGCAATAATTGGTTATGGTGATAGTGATACAGCCGCTCCCAATTGATGGCCCGCAGACTGGTCGTATGGTCGTCCAACCACAGGCGCACCCGCAATCGCCCCTCGCTGCTATCCTGGGCGATGCCCGAGGCCAGGTCATAGGCCCGGCCGATGGCGCCCGCCAGCAGCGCTTCGAAGAGGATTTCCCCGTAAGCTTCCAGGTCAAAACGTTGTTCGGCCTCCAGCAGGGCTTCTTCGTCTAAATGCAAATGGCCGAAGAAAAAACTGCCATCGGACAATGACGCTTCTACCTGGTAAGGCGAAGCCTCGTCTTGCCGGCGACGAATGTGGATCAATAAATCGGTGTAGGCTTCACTCACGGTGCCACCTCCAGCCATAACGTGATGGTCTATTTTCGATGTCGGCCGGCCCTCATGTGCCAAAGAGCGGTATCTTGGCCCAGGCCACCGGCGATTCCCAGCGGCCGAATTGCCAGGGTGGACTAACCGGAGCCTGGGTGCCCATGGCCAGTGTTTCTGTGCCGAATCGTTTGACCAACGCTCCCCAACCACCGGCGAAATTTAGGGCCCATTTTTGTTGGCCCAGATCGAGCGGCTGGCCCCAGGCAAAAGCCGCCCCTGGCCCAATCGACACCTCGCTATCACCCTTGGAAAAATCCTTGAAGGTGAAGTGCACGTGGCCTTCGTCGTCGAAATAATTGGCGTGGGATCCACTGCCAACAAAGACCAGCGGGTGGCTGCCATCAGTCTTTTGAACTTTCGTATCGTCCCACGCATGCCACTCCGGTGATCCCGTATGGGCCGAATAGGCGATGTAAGCCGGTTCTTCGCCCCGCAAAAAGAGGGCGATCATCTCCCAATCACCTTCATGGTCGTTGACGCCACCATGGCCACTGCCCCAATCATTATAGGCGTAAAAAAACCAATATTGGATCACCAGGTAACCCCGATTGTAAAGACAACTGTAGTAATAGATGGGCGGTTTGGCTGTTAAATCGCGATAGGGTTCGTAGCGCTCCATTGCCGCCTGGTGGACTTGTTGGGGCAACTGCAAAGCATCGGTCAGGACGAAACTCGCCTCGGCCGGTTCCGACCCGGGCCCTGAAAAGGAAATCATGGGGTCGAGTTCATCCCCTTCGCTGGCTGGTTGCAGCGAGGGGTCGCCGGCCGCAAAAGCCATCCCGGCTGCATCGTCCACCACCAACTGGGGCGTCAATTCGCCGTCCACGCTGAAGAGTTCCAGGCCACCGTGACGCAGACGTTCGGCGAACGAAGGATCGTGCTTCAGCACCTCATCGGCGGCGAAAGTCAGGTAAAGTCCCTGCGACTGGGGCGGCGACAAGGCGGCTAAATCAGCGGCTGTCACCGTCGTCCTGGCCTTGATCTCGCCCACCCCTTTCTGGTGCAAGGCTGATTCGGCCACATA
>JAHEJP010000232.1 GCA_024638855.1 Chloroflexota bacterium | reverse complement strand
GGCGACACCATCCGGGTCGACTTTCCGGGCCAGGGCATTGAAGAGTGGCCGGTTGTCGGTGTTTTCCGTTTCATCGACATGGCCGCCGATTTACTCGTCTATACAAATTATGACACCATCGCCCAACTGACCAACTCGCCCGGCAAGGCGACTTCTTTCCGCGTCGTCGCCGATGCGGACACAATTGAACGGCAGGCTGAAGTCAGTAACGCCTTGGATCGATCCCTTCGTGAAAGAGGCTACAAGATCGGCAATGTGGAAGCGGGCCTGGTAACCCGCCAACAGCAATCCCAGGGGATGAATATCCTGGTCATCTTTTTATTGATGATGGCCATATTGACGGCCGTCGTCGGCAGCATCGGTCTCACCGGCACGATGGGCATGAACGTCTTAGAACGCACCCGTGAAATCGGCGTCATGCGCGCCATCGGCGCTGTAGATGGAGAAGTTATTAAGTCGGTGGTCGTCGAAGGGATGATGATCGGCCTGATTAGCTGGGCTGTGGCCGGGCTGCTTTCCTTCCCCATTAGCTTCCTCCTGCTGCGCCTCATCAGCACAGCCATGCTCGGTACCGAAATGCCGCTACAAATAACCATGGCTGGCTTCGTTATCTGGCTGGCTGTCGTGGTCACCTTGTCGGTAGTCGCCAGCATGGTGCCCGCCCGCAGTGCCGCTCGCCTGACCATTCGGGAAGTTCTAGCCTACGAATAAGAACATAGATGGGTCCAGTTTCGGAAACTGGACCCATCTATGCTACTTCATACGGAGCGCTATCTCACGACGCACGGCCGGCGCGATCTTAGTGCCCAGCAGCTCGATCGCGTGCATCACCTTGTCATGCGGCATGGTACCGATGCCCATCATCAGTAAGAAACGTTGGTGGCCAAAGATCTCATGCTGGAATAGTATCTTCTCTATGACGTCGTCGGGAGTGCCGATGAAGTTGGCCCCGCGCAGCTCGCATGAGGCATCGTAATGATCCCTGGTCATAGGCGGAAAACCCCGCTCGCGACCGATCTTATTCATTACCTGCTCGAAATAAGGGTAAGCATAGTCCCTGGCCTGCTGGCTATCATCAGCGATGAAGCCATGCGAGTTGATGCTCACGGGCAACTTCGCCGGATCGTGACCGGCCCCCGCAGCCGCTTCCCGGTAAAGCGCCACTAAGGGCCCGAATTGTTCCGGCATGCCGCCAATGATCGCCACTGCCAGAGGCAACCCCAATGTCCCGGCGCGCACTGCTGATTGCGGTGTGCCACCCACGGCGATCCAGATAGGCAACTCTTCCTGCAATGGTCGGGGATAGACGCCCCGATCGTCAAGCGGCGGCCGGTGCTGGCCCGACCAGGTCACGCGTTCATTCGCGCGGATCTTGAGCAGCAGTTCGAGTTTCTCTACAAAGAGTTCATTGTAATCCTGCAGATCGTAGCCAAAAAGGGGAAAGGATTCGATGAACGAACCCCGGCCGGCCATGATCTCGGCCCGGCCGTCGGAGATAAGATCCAGTGCTGCAAATCGCTGAAAGACTCTCACCGGATCGTCGGAACTGAGCACGGTCACGGCGCTGCTCAGCCGGATAGAGCGGGTGCGCGCCGCCGCGGCCGCCAAAATTACCTCCGGGGCCGAAGATACGAAGTCCGGCCGATGGTGTTCGCCAAGGCCGATGACGTCCAGGCCTACCTGGTCGGCCAACTCGACCCTTTCAATGAATTGTTGGAGCCGCTGAGCTGGGCTGATTAAATCGCCGGTGCGCGGATCTGGCGTCAGCTCCGCAAAAGTGTAGAGGCCTATTTCAAAGTGGTTTGTCATGATTTTTATTCTTTCTCCCAAAATGACCTCTGCTATTGAATATGAGAGGTCATTCAATGTCAGAGGATATTCATTTCTCATTTGACTTTTTATAGTTTAGCGCTAAACTATTGATATGACAAGTCAACCTGAGCCCCCTACAGGGTCCCCCACAGGCCCCCTTACCGGAGACCGCGGAAAGGATCGGAATGCGGTCCTAATCCAGGACCGTAGCCGTGATGCGGAATTATTGACCTGGTACCGCTTCATCCGCGTGCTGCGCAAGACTATATCGGTCATGGACGAACCGATGCAAGAACTAAATGTCAGCCGCTACCAATTCGACCTGCTCATGCAAGTTGCCTTCGAAGATGGGATCAACCAGCAGGCTTGCGCCGAGCGGATGAACGTGACCAAGGGCAATGTCACCCAACATATCGATCGTCTGGAGAAACGAGACCTCATCCGCCGCCAGAAAGAAGGCCGGAGCAACTGTTTACATCTGACCCAGGCCGGTATTGACTTGGTAGCCGGCATGATGCCCATCCATGATCGACGCGTCAGAGAGATTCTTTCCCTTTTGTCTCGTGAGGAATTGCGCCAGTTTCAGTCAATTTTACGAAAGCTTGATCGCGGGCTTGATTAACATTTTTTGCTTAAACAGTATAGTCCTAATGATTTCTTACGATATTTATAATTCGACTGAAGTAAGCTGTGGCCCATAGTTTTGCAAAATTAAGAACTGCAACTTACTCAATATTGGGTCGCTTTTACAAAAAAATCTAAATGAGGAACCAAAAATGTCTGATTGGAACAAACAAATAATTGAAGAATTTAGGGCCAACGATGGCAAAGTCGGCGGACATTTCGCCAACAAGACTCTGCTCATTCTCCATACAACCGGCGCCAAAAGCGGCAAAGAACGGCTCAACCCAGTCGCAACTTTTGAAGATGACGAAAGACTGGTTATCGTCGCCTCAAAAAATGGCGCTCCCACTAACCCAGATTGGTACTACAACCTCGTCGCCAATCCCGTGGTCGGTGTAGAATATGGTACCGAGCAATTTCAAGCTCAGGCCACCATAACTTCAGAACCAGAGCGTACGGAATTGTACGAAAAGATGGTCAACGAATTCGCCGGTTTCGCAGAATACAAAGAAAAGACGACTCGCGTCATCCCCGTCATCACCTTAACGCGACTGAATTAAGCGAATACCATCTTGCACAGCTAGAAACTATTCAACGATCCGACTGTTAACCGATCGCTCATCTCCCACAAGAGAAATGAGCGAATTTTCATTCCTGTCCAAGCATACCCCACAAGAGATACTGTAAAGGCAAGGCCGCCGGAAACAGAGCTCAAATTCAGGAATAATTTTCTCTATCGGCTGCCTTGCCCAACTCATCCAACTGGTGCTTCTCCGGCACTGATACCTGCTCTACAACTACTGCCCCTCCTTCAATATCGACCGAACGGTAGGCAATTCACGAAACAAGGCACGCAATTGGGGTTGGCCGACCTGGTTATCTATAAACCCAATAATCTCTTGCATCTGTTTTCGAAGTATCTCAGACTCATCTATGTTGCCTTCCTGCACTTCGACTTCAATCCGCGTGGGCAGAATATGTAACAAGCTGCGCCGTGAACCAAGCTCTTCAGCTTCAGTCTGTGCCTCAGCCAAAACCAGGCTTGCTTCAGCGGTTCGTCCCAGTCCGAATAGAGCCCGGCCTTTGAGATATAGCATATCGTATAAGAACAAGCGTATGCCAAAGTCATGCATCGAGGCGATGGTTTTTTCGGTCAACTCGAGCACGCGGTCATACTCTTTGCTTGCCAACGCAATTTCACCCGCGGATTGGACGAAAAATGAGAACAATATCTCGAAAATATCATCTGTATCAAGCGCGGACTGGGCCTCTTCCAGAACTGTGGTGGCCTTGGCCAGATTTCCATCATAAAGATGAAGTCGGGCAAGCGCAGCTAACACAACACCCCGAATTAGTCCGAATTCATCGGATTTGGCAAGTGCGAAGCGGGCCATTTCGAAACCACGCTCTAAATCTCCCAGGTAGCCATAAATCCAGGCTAGGCGGGTAGGGTTCACTGTCTGTGGGGCCGTAAAGTTAGCCCGCTCGGCCAAAGACAGCCCATCTTCTAGGGCCTTGATGCCCCTTTCCATTTGGCCGCGCTCCAGGTAGACGGGACCCATCGTGAAGAGGCTGTAGGCTTGGCCCCACAAACTATCGATCGATTGGCTAATTTTCAGGGCTTCATTTGAAAGCGAGAGAGCCTTATCGAAGTTGCCAAGAAAGAAATAGCCAGTGGCCGCCGAATCTAGATTATCAGCTAGCATTGGCAGGTTGCCCAGCGCCTGCCACAATTCTCTGGCCTCCTCCCGTGCTGCCAAAGCCCGCGGCAATTGGCCAACTGCAGTGTATGGAAAAGCAATATCGTGCAGCGCATAGGCCAGTTCCTCGCGCAGGTTTCTTTGGCGAGCGATAGCGATCGAGCGCTCACCGTAGGCCACACTTCGCTGATAGTCACGGCCTGCAGAACTCTCGAGCAACATCATGTTCCAGAGCACCTTTGCTTCGGAGCGATGGTCTTTTAACTCCTGCGCCAGGGCCAGGGCGCGTTCTGAAAGAGCCCATCCCTGCTCGGGATCTTGTTCCACCGTTGCCGTTGAGTAGATGGTGGCCTGCGCTATCAGTGCAGCTAATTCAAGACTGCGGTCAACGCGTTCTCGAGCTAGCGCTTCCAATTCCTTATAATTGGCCAATGCACCGTCGTACTTTCCTGATACTTCTAAAGTCCGACCACGACTGATATACAGATAGATGATCTGCTCGTTGGCTACTGAAACTCGTTTGGCAACCTCAAGGGCCTTTGTGTAATGCGTAGCGGCCTCGGCATTGGCATATATGCCTGCAGCTGCATCGGCAGCCATTGCATAGTATTTTAGCGCCCGCTCACCGTCGCCTGCCTCGTAGAAGTGATAAGCGAGCCGCGGGGCCTCCTCCTCCAACCGCTCCGGGAATAGTGCCTCCAACGCCTGGCCTACATGTCGATGAAATTGGCGGCGGTTGCGACGCAAGATCGACTTATAGGCAGCATCGCGCGTCAGCTCATGGCGGAACATGTACTCCAATTCGGGAACACGCGTCGCTTCGTAAATCAACTCCACACGCTGGAGTGTGTCAAGTTGCTTGTCGAGCGAGGCCGCCATATCAGATATGGTTTTAAGGACGCGATAATAAAATGAACGGCCGATGACAGCCGCCAGTTGCAGCGTGCGACGTATGTCTATTTCCAGTCGATCAATGCGCGCAATCAGTAACGCTTGCACGTTGTCAGGGAGTGCGATCTCATCGACCTTCGTCTCCGCTCGCCAGTGCAGGCCACTTTCGTCACGGGTCACTGCCTCGCTGTCTATGAGCATCCGCACCACCTCCTCAATGAAAAAAGGATTGCCTTCCGTCTTTTGCAATATTAACAGGCGCAGTTGCTTAGGTAGATCAGCGATGGCAAGAAGACGCCCAACCAGGACATCACTATCTTCGTCGGATAGTGGATTGAGCACAATTTCGGTGTATCGATCAGTATACCTCGATGCTAGCGTCTGTTTGAGCTGCCATGCTGGCGAATCGCGGTAAGGGCGAAAGGCACACAAAAACAGAACCGACAGGTCTTCGGCCGTCTGACACAAGTGCAGAAGTAGCTCGACTGAGGCATCATCGGCCCAATGAAGATCATCCAACACCATCACCACAGGGCCGTTAGAGGCGCCCTGCTGCCACAGCTTTAGAAAGGCGTCATGGAGCTCACGTTTGATCGCCTCACCCTCAACCTTTTTTCCATCTGGCCGCGAGGTAGTGTCTTCGGCCTCAGCAACTGACATGAGCATCTCGATGGCATAGATGGCCTCTTCGTTCCACTCAGACAGTGCTGTCTCCATCAGTGCGCCCAGTTTTTGGCGAACGACCTCAGGGGGATCATATTCGTCAATGAAACATGCCTGACGCAGCAGTTGCAGGAACAGCCCGTAAGGGCGGCTTGCCTCGTAGGAGACGCCGTGGACCTCAGTCCATGATGCTTCATCTGACCAGTCAGCCTGCAGCTCCTGAATCAGGCGGCTTTTGCCTAAACCAGCCTCGCCAATCAGGCAGGTAATATGCCCACTACCCCGCCGCACTTCTGAAACTACCTTCCGCAGTTTTTTAATCTCTTGCCCCCGGCCGATCAGCGGCGCGCTGATGCCTTCGATTCCTCGCAGACGGCCTGGCTCCTGCTTGCGGCCTAGGAGGCGGTATGCAGTCACGGATTCGCTCTTCCCCTTGACGTCAATCTCGCCCAATGGCTCGAAGTCGAAAATTGGGGCCACCAACTTATATGTATGGCCTGATACCTGCACCGTCCCCGGTGCAGCCGCCTGTTCCATGCGCGCCGCCAGATTGACTGCATCGCCCATCGCCGTATATTCGAGAGCTAGATCGGACCCTATCTCGCCCACCACCACCGGGCCGGTGTTGATGCCCACCCGTACGTTGAAATCCAGATTGTAATCACGTTGGATCAGGTCTCGGAAAGGCTGAATGTCGGCTACTATTTCTAGCCCGGCCAGCATAGCCCGCTCCGGATCGTCCTCGTGGGCGATGGGTGCGCCGAAAAAGGCCAGGATGGCATCTCCCATAAGGCGGGCGACGATACCTTCATAACGGTATATGGGGGCGATAAGAAAGTCGAAGGCATCATCCATGATCTCGCCCCACTCCTCGGGGTCGAGCTGCTCGGCCATGGCCGTCGAGCCGGTCACGTCGCAAAAGAGGGCGGTGATGATCCGGCGCTCGCCTTGCATAGTGCGTCTGGCACGAGCTGCTTCGAGCTTGGCGGCGAAATCTTTCGGGATGCGCTTCTGTTGGCCAGGTTCGCTCATATGGGCCTCATCATGGTAGATCTTATAAAGCCTGGTCTACGCACCACCATAACCCAGCGCTAAAACATGCCATGATCGAGTGGCTTCATGATTGATGATGCGTCTCCAAAAAATGCCCGCCTACCATTTCTCATAGAAGCTACCCGCAAGAATACTTTCTGCTATCCGTTTCTGCTCGCGATGAGGACACCTTTGCTTACCTGATGGACCAATTCCCTCAACATATGACCTCCATCTCGAGTATTGGCCCGATTACTGGAGCCATCAACCTAGCCAAAACTGGGAACATCCTTCGTTTTGCCACACTGGAAAAATTGGTCGCCTTTGCCAGCATTGATCCAACCATCTATCAATCCAGTCAGTTTGCCGCTACTCAAACTCGCATGAGTAAGCGCGGTTCAGCTCACTTGGGCCATACCCTTTGGCAAGCAGCTTTCATGTCTGCTCAGTACGACCCGCAGCAAAGCGCTTTTTATCAGCGTAAATGGGTTGAAGGTAAAGCACATGGTACTACTGTCGGCGCTGTCTGCCGCAAGCTGCTGCACCGTATCTATGTCGTTCTCAAGGAGCAATGTCCCGACGTGATTCGTGACCAATTGTTAGGGTTCGGTCTTATCTACTACTTGACTTTTTATTGCGACTCTTTTGTGTCACTGGAAATTTACTTCCTCATTGACCCAGGCCGCTGAAAAACAATTAGGAAACCCATGAAAAAATACCTGTTGGTAATCATGATCTGGCGCCAGCAAATACAAGAATTCGCGGTCTATGCGGAGCAACCACCGGCCATCGGTTGACCAATCGTAATCCGGGTAGGCAAACCGATAATTTGAGCTAACTACCAGGGTTTGATTAGTCTGCAGATTGAGTAAATGTAGTTGCCATTTTGTGCGTGTTCGATCCAAGCTCTGGACGGCCAGCCACCGGTCATCTGGCGAGAATCGCAGCGGCTGATAAACAGTAAATGCCTGTTGCAGTCGAAGCAACACAGTCGCCTCGCCAGTTGCCAGGTCGTAGCCAATTAATAGCCCCCTGTCTTGGCTCTGTTGTGTGCCATCAATGACGTTAAGGGCGACAAGAAGCATATTCATCCTATGCCTAACAGAGATGGCGTGAATACTTAATTGTTCATCTGGGAGTTCAAAAGAAACAGCCGCTGTCAGCGTTTCCAATGGCAACACTGCCCGCGCATCAAGATCCCGGATTGACGTTTTCACGATCGCTTCCTGTGGTTGCTTGTCGACGTAGCCGTAGGCATCATCCTCCATCCAGAATGGGTGAGATCCGTCGCCGATAGGGGATAATTGCCGGCCCTCGGCATCGCCCAACCATAACACCCCTTCGTCCGTCGTCACAATCGTACGACGGCCGTCTGGTGACCAGACTGGAAATCCTTGAAGGAATTGGATCCCACAGCGGCCGGTACTGCAAGTTTCTAGATTTAATTGACTATAGAGTGCCCCATCCCGATCTACTTCATGGGAGTAAAATAACAACCTGTTCGGATTAGAAGAATCAATTGGTAACAAGACAGTATCTGACACCTTGCTGGCCACATCTAGGATGCGCCCGCCCTGCCATACCAATACCTCTGGAGGAGAAAATTCAAGCGTCCGATACTGAAGCAATACACCATCGTCTCCTATTAGCGGGATCATGAACAGCAGTGTCCGATCGGTCAGCTCAGAAACGATCTGTCCACTATCCAGGTCGTATCGATACAATGCGCCCTTATCGCTATAGTCGGAGCTACATAGGAGAAAA
>JAHEJP010000231.1 GCA_024638855.1 Chloroflexota bacterium | reverse complement strand
GATCATAAAGGATCAGAGTCGGCACATTCAAGTCGACATATAATTCATGCAGGGCATTTCGAGTGAATAGCTGACCGCTCAGGAAGTAAAAAGGAACATTCATTGCACCCGGTTGGTGTGAAGTAGCATAGCTGTATTCCAGCAGTTCTTCGGGGATATCCCCTACAAAGCTTTGGCTGAGATAAAAACGTAGACTCATTCTCGAGGTGACTAGATCATACAGCGCTTGTGACCACAGAGAATTTGTTAGCAAGCTGTGGATGGGCTCGCCTGCTCCACGCTGGCCAGCTTGTTCTGTCGCTCGACCTGCTGAGCGACCGGTTAAACCACTAGGCGAGATCATTGTCAGGGATTGAAATATTTCCGGTGTCTTTCGCGCAGCCCGAGCTGCGAATTCACTGCTAAGAGATAATGCAATGACATCGGCCGGTTCACCGACCACTTCTTGCAGGAATTGGCTAATGGTTTTTGAGAAGAGTTCAGGCGTATACTTTTGCACTCCCCTATCGGAAAAACCATAGCCGGGCAGATCAAGGGCGTAAACCGGTCGCTCTGAACGATACATTTCAAATAATGGCTTCATTTCCAGAGCGCTGGCTGCTGCATTGACGCTGTGAACCAACAACAGCGGCCGGCCTTTCGATTCCTCAACAACGTATGCACTCACGCGTCCTACGCCCATAAAGTCCACCACGAGGCGTTCTGCATTTAGAGCTTCCGGAAGAGTTACCTGATGATTGATAGCAAGCCGACTATAGGCTATACCGGCAAAGGCAGTAGTAGCCAACCCACCAATTACGAAAGCTCCACCTTTGACCAACCCACCAACCAGACCACTCCTATGCTTTGTTCGCATTGATAACTCCTTAATAAGTCTATTCCTGCAAATTTTATCTTGGCTCGCTTCAAAGAGTGAACAGCACTAAATAATCAGCTAGATTATTCACGTCCATCTCTTCTGTCTAAAATCGCAGCCACTGCCAAGGGGCCCACTGCTAACAAGAAGGCGATGAAGCCCCAAACAAACAACAATATATCATTCATTGTTCCCTCTGCCCGAGAAAATGAAGGCCCCAAAACTGAAGATGCACGAACCTAACTACCGACGAAGATCACTTGTTCATGAGAACCCATGAACCAGAGATAAACGACAATATAAAGGATAAACACCAAGATCAAAATCTAGTGGCCATTATAAACACTGCTACAAGATTGTGTCAAATATTTGTATATATTGCGTATCGAAATTATAGAAATATTATCCTAATCTATTCGCGCCTCTTGTTTCGTAACTGCGATTAAGATTCTACCTCTACGAGTCAGTATGCAGATCTATCGCAGGTAAATGTTGATTGACCGCGGAATAACACCTCAATTTTCGTGCAATAAGTATACAAATTATTGACAATAATAGAAAAAGTGTTATAGTTATTATTGGAGTTCGTTAGCTCAGTGGAACCTTGCACGACTTGAAAAGGAATAGGAATATGCTATGCAGGCAGAGAATGTAATAGATAAAGGTGGAATGCCTATCTATAATATAAAGGCGGTGGTTAAGCATACCGGCTTAAATCCGGCAACGATCCGCGCCTGGGAACGTCGCTACGGTCTACCCGCTCCTCGCCGGACTGATGGAGGTCATCGACAATACTCCCTTCAAGATATCGAAACCCTGAAATGGTTAATTGCGCGCCAAGATGAGGGGATGTCGATTAGCCACGCTATAGAGTTTTGGCAATCTTACGTTGAGAAAGGGGAAGATCCGTTGAAAAGCCATTCGGTGGTGGTAACTGAACCGGAGGTGCGCCCAGCTCTACCTTTCATTGGAGAACAGGTTGAGGAGTTGCGTCAGGCCTGGGTTTCCGCTTGTCTAAGCTTTGACGGGACAACGGCCGAGCAAATATTGAACCAAGCTTTCGCCCTATTCTCGCCCGAAGTCGTTTGTATTGAAATATTGCAGAAGGGTTTGGCCGAGGTAGGCGGGGGTTGGTATCGGGGCGAAGTAACCATCCAACAAGAACATTTCACCTCTGCGCTCAGTATACAAAGGTTAGAGACTTTGATTGCCGCTGCTCCACCTCCTACACGTCAGGAACGGATCATCTTAGCCACGGCGCCAGGCGATTATCATATCTTCAGTCCACTTTTGCTTACCTATCTTCTTCGCCGTCAAGGCTGGAATGTCATTTATCTAGGCGCTGATGTCCCAACCGATGAATTGAGTGAAACTGTCGACCAGGTTCAACCAAATCTGGTCATTATTTCTGCCCAACTATTGTATACGGCCGCTGCCTTGAAAGAAGTCGCTCTGTCGTTACAAAACCAAGATGTGATGATTGCATATGGGGGGCTTATCTTCAACCAGATGCCCGAATTGCGACAACTGGTGCCGGGTCACTTCTTAGGCCAAACACTGGAAGGGGCGGTAGATAGGACTGCCCAGTTAATAACCCACCGGACGACATCTGGCCAATGGCAAGAAGCAACTGAAGCTTATACGAAAGCTTTGACCCAATACACCGAACGGCGTTCTCTGATCGAGTCCCATGTATGGGGTACCTTCATAGCTACGAATAGGTCCACGGAGCACTTAACCGATATCAATGAAAATGTAGCTAAGACAATTATTGCTGCTCTAAAGTTAGGCGACATTGGGCTTCTCAAAACCGATATTGCTTGGATTGAGCATTTGCTGAAGGGTTATCATTTACCAGATGGGTGGCTTCAAAATTACATGCTGGCTTATTATCAAGCTATTAAAATACATTTAGGCGATTCGGCCAGCATGCTTGGCGATTGGCTCGCAGACCTGGTTGCTGAACAAAGTAAGGAACAATCATAATACCAACAAGAGCGGTAATGAGTAAGGATACTCTTCGGCAAATAGTGGTTGTTTTAGCGACTGCAGCAACCATTGGTGTCAATGGTCTTGCCAGCACTTTATCTCTAAATGGCCAGACCACTGGCGAGATATCTGACCGTTTCGAGGTGTTCTTCGTGCCGGCCGGTTACGTATTTTCCATCTGGGGACTGATTTATCTGGTTTTGTTAGTCTACTATGTTTTCCAGGCTCCATCGGCGCAGGCTCAAGATGGCAAATTACAAGGCGTTGGCTATTAATATGTTCTTTCAGCTGCGGCCAATATCGCCTGGATATTTTTATGGCACTATGAGTTCTTCCCCATTTCCGTACTGGCCATGTTAGCCCGTTGGGATCGCTCATTGCCATTTATCTTCGTTTAGGTCTTGGACACTCGAAGGTCTCTCCGGCTATGAAATGGTTCGTCCATAACCCATAATCTAGCAATGGTTACATGATATTGGAACTAATAAAATATGAATAAGCTACAAAGGCATAGGCCGGGTCCTGGACAGGAGTCAGTTTGGGATTATCCGAGACCGCCAAAGTTAGAGTTAACGAAGAAACGCATCCAGGTTTTCTTCAATGGTGAGTTACTGGCCGATACTCAGCGCGCCTGGCGTGTTTTAGAGACAAGCCACCCGCCCGTCTACTACATTCCACCCGAAGACATACAATTGGAATACTTAACCCCTTCCGAGGGCAGTTCTTGGTGCGAGTGGAAGGGACAAGCAAGCTATTTTGATGTCGTTGTAGGGGACAAAGTGGCCAAGAAAGCGGGTTGGACCTATCCGAAACCGACACGAACATTTCAAGATATAAAGAATCATGTAGCCCTATATGCCTGGGCTATGGATCAGTGCTTCGTAGATGGGGAGCTCGTCCGACCGCAGCCAGGCAACTTTTACGGGGGCTGGATCACGAAAGATATCTTGGGGCCATTTAAAGGTGAGCCAGGTACTTCGGGCTGGTAACTTTCACTGGGGGCAGAGTGGGATTCTTGATCTTCGTATTGAACATGGTGCTGCTGTATAAGAAAGTCGGTTGCTGAAAGACTGACTGTTTGGCGAGCGTTTCTACATCATCCTCAGCCTGACGGCGAGAACCCTCCTGGCTTGGACCATCTTCGCCGAGATGTTAGCCAAGGTGTTATTTGCGGTAATTGGGCAATCTAGTCATTGGTCAGACGCGGCTCGGGGATATGAAGTGATCAGGTTGGCAGGAGCCTAATCAGGGCAACTTTTTTGGATCCCCTCAGCGATTGATGTGGCCATGCGATCGCTGAAGTTCCAGGTGTGAAAGCTTAATGGCGTCAATTGAACGGCCACTTCCGGTTGTGATCGGCCCAGTAACTGCTGCGCCAGGGAATTGTCTGTGTTACCGAGATAACGTATTAAGAGGCGCTCAAGTATTTCCACGCCGTGCTCTTGATCAATCGTTGCCAGTGCGCGACCACGGACGCCACAATATGGTGGCTGATCTGAAGCGACTTCAAATGCGCAACGAGGCTCGCTCATCAAGTATTTAACCACTTTCGCTTTCTTTGGTGTCGCACAATAAAGACTACCGTCCTTGAACAAGTACCATAATGATAGCACGAGGGGCCAACCAGAATCGGAAATACAGGATAATCGGAGCGGGATGCGTGTTTCTATCAAATAACGTTCGAGTGAGACATTACCAGTCATCTTATCCTCCCTGTATATATTGCTGGCGGGCTTGGGCATAGGCATCGAGCGTCGCCTGCCGCGCGAGGGCATGATCGACAATGGGGTGGGGATAGTCTCGGCCGATCACACAATTCACCTGGTGTTGGATATTCAAAGGCATTTTCCAGGGCTCGTGAATATATTTATTGGGTAGATTGGCCAACCCCGGCAACCACTGCCGAACATAATCCCCATCGGGGTCAAATTTTTTGCCCTGCAATACCGGATTGAATATGCGGAAATAGGGCGCTGCGTCGGTGCCGGTCCCGGCTGTCCACTGCCAGCCCCCATTATTGGCGGCCGGATCGCCGTCCACTAGATTTTGCATAAACCACCTTTCGCCCCAACGCCAGTCTATTAGCAAATCCTTGACTAAAAAAGAAGCTACGATCATCCGGGCGCGATTGTGCATCCAGCCACTTTGAAGAAGCTGGCGCATGGCGGCGTCTACCACAGGATAACCTGTCTCTCCGTTACGCCAGGCAGCGAAGTGGCCCTCATCATTGCGCCACTTTATCAAACTGTATGCTGGCCGGAAGCTACGTTTAAGCACGTGGGGAAAATGATAGAGGATGGCCATATAAAATTCACGCCATATCAGCTCGTTTAGCCAGACCTCGATGCTGTGTTGGCTCATTTCATTGGACGCGACTGATCTTTTCTGCAATGCAGAGACAACCGCTTGCCGGGCAGATAACATGCCAAAACGCAAATAGGGCGACAGCCCCGAGGTGCCTTTCAAGTCCATACGATTGCGTCGCTGCTCATATCGAGCAATCGGTGATACGTCTTCATAATCCATGAACAAACTTAAGCGGCGCTGAGCCTCTTGCTCACCAGTTGGAAAAGGCACGGATTCAGGCAAAATCGGATCTTTGGGAATTTTAAGGCTGTCAATATCAGGCGGTGTATTGATTCGGGAAGGCGCTTGCAGCAAGGATCCCAAAGTTGGGGGCGACAATGCTTTCCAACGCCGGCTGAAGGGCGTGTATACCGTATAAGGTGAGCCATCTGCCTTGGTGATCATATCCGGTAGGTGGACGGTGACTCCTTCAACCAGATCAAGGGGAAGCCGTTGGCCAACTTCTGAATCGCGACGACTGGCATAAGGTGAGACATCCGCTTCGGCATAAATATGAACGGCACTTGTTTCTTTCATCAAGGCGGTTAATTGTTCGTATGCATTCCCATGACGCACGACTAGATAGCTTCCCCGCTGGCGCAAAGCTCTATCTAAATCGCGGAGACCACCCAAGAGAAAGGCTTTGCGTTTCTCTCCTAAATCAGTCGATGAAAGCAGCCTTGGATCGAGGATAAAGACGGGCACAACCGCTTTCCCTCCTGCCATAGCTGCCCGGAGCGCCGGATTGTCTGATAAGCGCAAATCGCGCCGCAACCACCAAATATTATTTTTCATATTTATCGCTTCTGGCTCTTCGTCATGCCAAATTTACCCAATCCTAGCGCCCATTCGGACAAAATACTTTAACAAATATTAGACAAAGATTAAATGCATTGAATGACATCTTGACAATCCGCGAATAGTTAGCTAGGATTTGTCCAAGTTTTGTAAATATATTACCACTTCTTACTAACTATATTTTGGAAAACATAAACAGCTAATGGGATTAAGTTTATCCCAATGCCATACCAAAAAGGAGAGAATCATGACCAATTTAGACTCACAAGCTAACTATCTCAGGATTTACCGCCAACAGGTGCAGCAAAACCTAGATGCTATGGGCTACGGACGAACCAATGCTTTTTCGATCAAAGCTGAGCGCCAGTTTGGAGCTAAAAGAGCTTCAATTTGGGCATTTGCTACGGTCGCTATGATAGCTCTTGGTTTGTTAGCTGCCCAGGTTTGATGAGAATAAGTGATTAACTAATCGTACGCTCTTTTGAAAAATGTGACTAAGCGTCCGAGAAGTATGTAAAAATTTGTAAATAATTGTAAGAATAAAAGGAGATTTAAGAAATGAAACGTTTAACTTGGTTAGGTTTATTTGTAGTTCTTAGCATGGTCTTAGCGGCTTGTAGTACGGCTGCCGAACCGACTGCCACACCGGTTCCTGAACCAGTAGAGGCGCCAACCGAAGCGCCGATGGCAGAAGCTAATTCCATTGTTGACATCGCGGTCGAAGATGGTCGTTTTAGCACGTTGGTTGCGGCTGTTCAAGCTGCAGGACTGGTTGAGACCTTGAGTGGCGAGGGCCAGTTCACCGTCTTTGCCCCGACAGATGATGCTTTTGCTGCGCTGCCTGAGGGTACTGTAGAGTCCCTGTTAGAAGATCCAGAGGGTGCTTTAAGTGATATTCTGCTCTATCACGTTGCCGAAGGCGCCGTTCCGGCCGCGACTGTCGTTACATTAGATTCAGTGACAACGGTTCAAGGCGAACCCGTATCCATCAAGATTGTGGATGGTGGGGTTGTTTTGAACGACAGCGCGAAAGTAATTATCACCGATATCGAAGCCTCCAATGGCATCATTCACGTCATTGACGCTGTGATTTTGCCACCGAGCATGGCTGAAGCGGCATCTGAAGATGCGATGGCTGAAGATGAGATGATGGATGCGAAGTCCATAGCCGAAATCGCTGTGGAAGATGGACGATTCACGACCTTAGTAGCTGCTCTTGATGCGGCCGGTCTTGTAGAGACGTTGGCTGGCGAGGGTGAATTCACAGTCTTCGCGCCTACAGACGATGCCTTTGCGGCATTGCCTGAAGGTACGGTGGACTCCCTCCTTGCGGATCCTAATGGCGCTCTGACGGACGTCTTGCTCTATCACGTTGCCGAAGGCGTTGTTCCGGCGGAGACCGTCGTAACATTAGAATCAGCGATAACCATTCAAGGGGAACCGGTTTCCATACAAGTTGTGGATGGAGATGTTGTCTTAAACGATAGCGCCAAAGTTATCATCACCGACATCGAAGCCTCAAATGGCGTCATCCATGTGATTGATGCAGTGATTCTGCCACCGAGCATGGTTGCAGAAGCCGAGTCAGAGGAAATGATGGCTTCTACTAAATCCATCGCCGAAATCGCTGTGGAAGATGGCCGATTCACCACCTTAGTAGCGGCACTAGAGGCTGCTGGCCTGGTCGAAACCCTATCTGGTGAAGGCGAGTTTACGGTGTTTGCACCGGTCGACGAAGCCTTTGCCGCTTTACCAGAAGGTACCGTTGAAGCCTTACTTCAAGATCCAGATGGTGCTTTGACCAATGTTCTGCTTTACCACGTTGTTAGTGGTACAGTGAAGGCTGAAGATGTCGTTGGTCTAGAAGCCGCCCCTACCCTTCAAGGCCAGAACATAACCATTGCAGTTGACGGTGACGGTCAAGTCTTTTTGAATGGAACTGTGAAAGTCATCATCACTGACATAGTAGCTTCAAATGGCGTTGTTCATGTAATCGATGCGGTATTGCTCCCGGCTTCTTAACGATATTAGTATTTAGGACATTGAAACCATTGAAGTAGTCCTTCATACTCTCTACTCCTTAGCTGAGGTGAATGCGGACCGGCCAAGCTCAATTGATGAAACGGCTCGGCCCGCATTCACTGTTTTTAGTATTACGAAATCGAGTAATTTTTAATGGAGAAATTATGAAAACAGCAATGATCTGGGGTGCCAGTGGTGGTATAGGACAGGCGCTTACAACGCACTTGCTAACCAACGATTGGGATGTTATCGCCATCGGCCGGAACACAGAAGAACTAGATAATAGGGCCACCTTAACCATTCAATCAGACGTTACCAATGCTTTTTCAGTACAGGAAGCAGTTTTGTCAGCCAGTTATGAGGTTGAAGAAGTAGATATGTGGATCTACGCAGCAGGTGATATCCATTCATCCTCGGTGGAAAAGATGACACCAGAGGATTGGCAAAGGATTTTGGGTGCAAATCTATCCGGCGCATATCTAACCACCCATTTCAGCTTACCATTGTTGTCGGACCAAGCCTGCTTG
>JAHEJP010000230.1 GCA_024638855.1 Chloroflexota bacterium | reverse complement strand
AAGTCAAGAGCTCTTGCAAGGTCTGTAACCTTAAGGCAAACGATACCGATTTTTGTTTCAGGATGTAACTTATCGGTCATGCCATACTCCAGTTGGATCAGGTTTCATCTTTTGCTTTGCTCTCTTCTAAGTTTTTTGTATGCCTCCCGAATTGGAGGTAGGTCTCGCCTTTTAAGATCTTTTTGACTATAGCGAGCGATTTGAAAGGCTTCTGTTACCTTCCGTACATCAACTTCGGAATCAGGCCATTCAGCTATAAGATATTTTGAGAATTCGTCGGCTGTTGTGCCTGGAGATCGGCGAATGCCTTTTTGTCTCGCTTTCTTGACAGCAGCTAGATAGAAGAACCGTATCTGATCCCGCGGCGATAACGAATTAATTCGAAAAAAGGGCCACGGATTCTGAATGTCCTTGCTTGCGAAGAATTGATAGCGAATTGGGATTTCCAACGATGACGTCACTCGACCAGCGGTTTCTCTAAAAGAAACTATCAACTGCTGGATCCATTTCAATATTTTCTTTACGAGTCTATCAGGGGTGCCCAATTCACCAATCGAGATTCCTCTCTCCCTCAGGAAGAAGATCAAGGCGAAGACAACAATCAGGCCAATAGCCAGCCAAAAAATGCCGCCAAAAATTAACGATGCTATTTCTGACTGCTCGGCGGTGGCGGTTGAATCGCGGGCAAATTCGTCAAGGATTAGCGGTTGTCTGACTGCAGGTGGTGATTCATTGCTAAAAAGAGAAAAGAATGAGTACAGTAAATAGATTATGAGGGCCCATAAACCACTGACGAAATACGTAACGTATAAAACGACTGCCGATAAGATCCTAGATATTGCCAAGGAAGAGCCAATCGGCAGCGAAGCAGAAAGCAGGGCAACTATCAACAGAGCCAATACGCTTCTTCTCTGCCAGAGTCTGACTATAGACTCATCAGGCTTTGAACCGTCCATAAGCCATCGAGCCTGCAATACGTGAAGGCGACCAAGACTGGCAAGCCATAGCCCTCCAAGAAAGTAGGCCATCAGCGCGATTAGCATTTGTGGCGACAAGGGCAAGCGACCAAACCCAAACAAACCTACGTCATTCTGAAGGTTCAAAGTCGCTCGTGGCAGGTCGAAAGTTGAAATGACGACAAACACCACCAGAATGATGCCACCGGTTAGCCAGGCACGTAAATAGTCTCGATAGAGTAAAATTCTGTTCTTGGGAATCACCGTCGAAATCTTGCTTTTAAAACGTTCGGCCGTCGGCGTCGAGTAATAAGTGATCTCAGCCGAGTCAAGCGCCAATTTTCGAAATATCGATGTGAAAGCCATGCTTCTATCCCACGCGAATAGGGCAGTGAAAGTGAATATGACGAAATTGGGATCCAGAATTTCGGCCGGTCGTATCAAATAGGTGCGAAAGGCAAGATTGTACAAAGATTGGCCAGCTATCCACCAGGATATCAATCGAACCAAGACGATGATTATTAGAACCTCTGCCACTCTGTATGCCAACCGGTTAAAGCGCCGATCCCTGTTGGCTAACCACCAGGTGGTAAGTCCACTTTCCAGAGCGACGAGGAAGAGAACCAATATTACAACTTGGCTAGCAAACGATGGAATTATTAGCCCCAAGACGATTGTTGGGCCGACCAGCAAGGCCGTAACGACCACAGAAATAAGAAAAACATTGAGATATCGATGCTGATTATAAACTCGGTGTGTACTGCTGATTTTCTGGCTTGCTTTATCGGCCGAATCCATTTGGTATCTCCATCAAGACTGAAGTTCCAGACGGCCTGCTAGATGGTATGCGGGAATGCCATAATTTTGGGCACGCTGCTTGATCTCCGAAAAGTTGCGAAACGGTTCAGCGATAATTAAGACCGGGTTGAAACCGGTTCTGAGTAAACGGTGCAACGAACGGCAAGTGTCGTCATCGCCAGAAGGCGTGATAACCAATATTGTCACTCCCCAGCTGAGGCCAAGGCATGCGTTGTGAATCCATGTAGGTATAGGAGCGGAACGACTGGACTCAATTCTCGCCAGCAATTCTAGCACCTTCATGAAGTGTATTTGACCTGGTGCGGGTTTTATTGGCGTGGGCTCCAGTCCTGAAAACGTCGAAATCAAGCTGCTGTCCTCAGATGACTCTACTTCGGTCGATGCGGACAGTTCTTCATCAAGATGAAGGCCTAATCGACCATTAACATCATCGAATTGCAGGCCATCTGTTCCTGATATCATCTGCTGCAACAACGGATCGGCTCCATTTGTAGATAGTCCGACCGCTTGTCTATTTTTCGCCAAGTGGGCCGCGAGTGAGGCTGCAATGACAATCGACCACTCTGGCCCATCATGTCGGAATCGGCGACTGTAATCTTCAACATTCAAATTAAGTACGATCATCGTCTCCAATGACAATGAGGGCTGGTATGTCTTAACTAGTAGCTTGTCTTGATGGGCGCTTACTTTCCAGTTGATGTGCCGTAATGAATCACCGGAATTATAGTCACGAATACCAGTTGGCCTGGCCGGATCATCATAGATTCTCTGTTTTGAGGTCATGGTGCCAAATGGCAATTTCGAGGGAACACCCAATGAGGTGACGGGTATAATTTGTGGGTAGACTGTCAAATAGTCTGGTTCCAAGTGTGCGGCATTTTCTTTTAGGCCAAAGAGGTCGCCAGTAGTAAGGAGTAGGGGGCCCAGTCGATAATAGCCGCGTTTCATTGCTCTGACCTGATACTTTAATCGCTTTTCCTTCTGACCACCGATCGAGACGACATTTTTCAGAGCAGGTCCATCTCGTAATTCTGGGGGAATACTTTCGAACAGTTGAACCCATAAAACAGGCAATTTACTCTTGTTTTTAATGACAATAGAAATGGTGATTGTTTCCCCGATGAATGCACGCATAGGAAATGCGCGCGCGATATGAATCTTTCGTAGGGAACGTGGGGCATACCAGTTGCTCCATAGATAGATCCCAGCAATCACGTAGACGACGTAATAAATGAAATCAATTCGAAGCAGGAAAGCGATGAAGAGTAGAATCAATAAAAGAACCGGAATATCGCTCATTTCAACTCGCCGATATCCAGCTCGGTGCCTTCGATGAGCTCTGAAATGATGTCGTCGATGACTTTTCCACGTAATACGCTCTCTGGATGCACGATGCACCTGTGTGAAAGAATCGCCGGAGCCAGAAGCTTAACATCGTCAGGCAGAACATAATCACGTCCTCGTATGGCCGCATATGCCTGGGAGGCACGATAGAGCGAATGACTACCTCTTGGACTGGCCCCAAGAATCAAATCTTTGTGATTGCGGGTAGCAAATATCAGCCGGATAATATAGTCGCGGATAGTTTCATCTACGAAAACATCCCATATTAATTGGGATAATGAGAGAAGATTTTCCCCGTTTACTACGGGAGTTAAACCTTCGATCGGATGCTCCCGACCAAGGTTGAGTAATAGCCTGTTTTCGGTTGCTTCATCAAGGTAACCCAGACTCAATTTCATCAGGAATCGATCTAATTGTGCTTCCGGGAGTGGAAATGTGCCCTCATATTCGAGGGGATTCTGCGTGGCAATCACCAGGAATGGGCGATTTAAAACACGAGTTACACCGTCGACAGTTATCTGCCTTTCACCCATGCATTCCAATAAGGCTGACTGCGTTCTTGGTGTCGCCCGGTTTATTTCATCTGCTAGTAAAACGTTTGTAAAGGCTGGACCAGCAATGAAGTCGAAACTTTGCTGCGACTGGTTATAAACAGAAACCCCTGTTACATCATTCGGTAACAAGTCAGGTGTGCATTGTAACCGTTTAAAATCTATGCCCATTGACACGGCCGCCGAGCGAGCAAGCATCGTCTTGCCTGTTCCAGGAACGTCTTCCAGCAAAACATGACCTTCGCATAACATGGCTACGACGACGAGTTCGAGCGCATCACGTTTACCAATGATGACGAGTTCCATATTGTCTATAAGCTTGGAAACGAATTCTTGGATCTGTTGCATGGTATTTTCTCTTATTCAAGCACATATAATATCATACAGGGAATGAGTGTACATAACCCTTCAGAGACTAACAAAAACTGCGAGCCTCTTAGCGGAACATACGCAATCGATGATGGCTTTGATTCATATATGGCTAACGGTTTAGCTTATTTGGAAAGTTACAACAAGCATCTGTACCGTCCGAACACTTACCTGCACAAGTGGTGGGCGCGTCGCTGTGGAACCACTTTTCGCTTATTGCTAAAACACCTTGTGACAGATGATGAGAGCCGGGATTTTTATACAAAGGGAGGATTGGAAGGTAAGAGCGTCTTAGATCCAATGATGGGTGGGGGTACGACTCTCCATGAGGCAATTCGTCTAGGTGCAAATGTTATTGGAATTGACATCGACCCTATTCCGGTGTTGCAGGCCAAAGCTTCATTAGCCGATGTATCTTTGGATCAACTCGAGTCCGCATTTGGTTCCTTCTTTAGCGATTTAGATAGCAAACTAGCTCGCTATTTCCGCGCCGTATGCCCATACTGTACAAAGCCGGGAACCTTGAAGTACATGCTCTATGGGCTTCGAAAAAGCTGTAAGTGTGGGCCGGCAATCTTTGTAGATTCTCTGGTGATAAGACAATCTGTAAATGGTGAATCAATCAAGATTTGTGATCGTTGTCGCCGGATAGTGAAAAACGATTGTTCCTGTGTTGTCGAAAGCCGCGACGTTTCATCGCCCCTGTTTGAAAAAAGGATCAAGAGTTGCACAGTTTGTGACCTGAGGTACCAGATTGATCATTCAGTTCCATTCTTCTCACAGTATGTCCCGCTGATAGTCTGTGGTCATTGTTTTGATCATGGCGAATATTATTCTCACATAGATCAAGAAGATACGGTGCTGATCGATCAGGCAAATCAACTGAGAAGTGGATTATCGTTCGAAGGTGACTTGTATGTGCATGAAGGTCCGAAATCCAAGGATTTGAAGAGACGTGGGATCGATCTTTACAGTGATCTATTTTCGAGTCGCCAACTGCTCTACATCTATCACTCTATTGAATTGTTGAAAGATTTCGATGGCCCATCTCGCCTATATTTGGCTTTAATTGTATCGACGTCTTTGGAGTTCAACTCGATGCTATGTGGATATAAGGGTTATAGTCTTAGAAGGGCAGGGGCTATTCGACACTCGTTTTCGCACCACGCGTATTCATTTCCTTATACTGCATTGGAGAATAATCCAATTTTTAGTCTGCCTGATTCGGGCACTCTGCAAAGGTTATTTAATGACAGGATAAGAAAAGCCAGGCAATGGGCCCTTCAACCAAAGGAACGGTTGCTTGATTCCAAGCGGCCCTCATTTTTGCCTATTGCCGGTGAGGTGGGATATGGCATCGAGGTAACAGATGCCAACCAACATAGTTCTGGATCTCGAAAGTTTATGGTCAGGCAAGCTTCATCGACTTCGCTACCGTTACCATCAAATAGCATCGATTTTATTGTCACAGATCCACCATATTATGACAGTGTCCAATACAGCGATCTGGCTAGATTTTTTCGGGTCTGGCTAAGACAGCTAGTTGGAAAAAAGCAATCAAAGGGAATTGATTGGGACTATGGGGTTGAGAAATCAGCGGTAAGCAGATCAGGACAGTTGTTCGTGGATGGCATTAACAGCCAATATCTTCAAACGCTTACAGAAATATTCAAAGAATGCTATCGGGTATTGTGCCAGAAGAGTGGTCGATTGATTTTCAGTTACCATCATTGGAATCCAGATGGCTGGATAGCCGTAACCATAGCATTAAAAAGGGCAGGCTTTTCTTTGGTAAATCGCTACGTAGTTCATGCTGAAAATCCGACGTCGGTTCATATAAATAACCTTAATGCGTTGACTGATGATGCGATATTGGTTTTGGCGGCGAAGGATAGTGCTCCCACAAGAAAATGGGAACCAATTGATCAGGTTAATCCAGAAAACAGCGCTGCATTTTGCAGAGAATGTGGCAGCTTGATGGGTTGGGCTTTACAAGAAGCGTTGACAGAGCAATCTATCAGAGAAATCTGGAAACGCGCATTGAATAAAAGCCCATCATTCAAATAAAAATGAGCCCTCGGCGGATATCGTGCACCCTTACCGAGGGCTGCTAAGATCTTAGATATTATCCAGCTAAGTACTCTTCCAAGCTAGCCTTACTTATTCGGTAAACTTTCCCAATTTTCCGTGCTTTTAGCCCCCCTTCCTCGATGGCAGTTATAATGTCAGATTCGGAAACTTGGATATATTCCGCAGCCTGAGCCGGTGTCATCACATCTGGTGTTTCCTGGGGAGAAGCGGCTTGTTGCGGCTGAGCGCTTTGCTGCTGCTGTTGTTGCTGTTGTTGCTGCTGTTGCATTGCGGTTAAGCCCATCATACCAATGCCAAGCTCACCGAGATTGCCGCCGCCGCCGCTTTCAGCGGCTGCCATGCCTACATCCATGCCCTTCATTTGAGTGTATGATGTTCCATACCCCATTCGAGTAACAACCTCAAGGGATTCAGGATGCAAGCCCATACGGATGTTAAAATCGACCAGGACCATTCCCATTGCATCAAAGTCAGTCTGCAACATGCCAGTCAGAAGATCATTTAGGTCTTGAGAGAAGGATTGAAGCTGGGCAGGACCTAGATTCTTTGCAATGGCTAGTTCGCTGAGCTTATCTTGTATGAGGACAGCAAGCATTGGATCTAGACGTAGCTTTAATTCAGGCAAACGCACGCTTGTACGAAAGGCATCCATTGCAGTTAAGAAACGCCAGGGCTCTTTCACTTTGGCAACATAAGTTCCGTTGCCAATTATAGCGCTGGCTCCTGGTGGACGGTTAAGATGCTCTACGACAATTGGACCCGTGGTGCCCCATTTATATGTCATATCGGTTGTCTTAACAAAGTAAACGTCAGCGGTGAATGGTGTTTTGTCATCGAAGGCTTTGCCAAGAATTGTCGTCAGAACAGGCAAGTTGGCTGTAGTCAAGGTGTGCGTTCCGGGCTCAAATGTGCCGAGAGGTTCGCCGCTACGGACAAAAACAGCAGTTTCACCAGGATTGACAATGCATTGGGAACCCCAACGAATATCTCCTAGACCTCCTTTAGGGAATTTCTGAACGATTTCATCCCTTAGCCAAGGTTCAGCATTAACGCGGTCAAATATGCGGGCCATACAGACACTCTCCTATTTGTTATCTTATTGAT
Source organism: Chloroflexota bacterium (assembly GCA_024638855.1). GTDB lineage: Bacteria > Chloroflexota > Anaerolineae > Promineifilales > Promineifilaceae > UBA11865. Next base: position 1,324 of record JAHEJP010000230.1, on the reverse strand, counting down.
CCATTGAACCAATGAAGAGCAATAAATCAATTACCGGCCGGTTAGCCATCACTGATCAGGATATGCCAGACAGCACTTCTTGCCTGTTACTGAAAGCCGTATTCGCTTCGCGCAATGTGCCATCTAACATTCGAATACCACCGGCAATATCCATATCCTCAAGAACAGCTTTTTCCAAGGCATCAATGTCGGCCGAAATTTGTTCAGCATAGGCCAACATAGATTCATCGAAAGCGTAGATTCTGGCCAAGTCATCTTCTTTTACTTTCACTGCGTCGAAGAAACCAGCGTAGCCTTCAGGGGCGTCATTAATCTTGCCGATGAGACCCATCAACCGAGTATCGGCTGTTCCAAGTGGCTCCGCATAATCCATCGCCTTGACGATGTCACGACCGAGTTCTTTGTGAACATTGCTCAGTTGCAGGCGCGATTCCTCTAATCTCGAGGCAATGGTTTCGCGCAATAACTGATCCGCTTCCCGCCGGCGACCACGTTCCATGTAACCGCTAAAACCCGGAATCTTACTTAACAGATCTCCAATATCTGTGCCCTCGCTTTCAATCTTGTCAAACATATCCGGAACAGATGAGTCTTTCATAAATCGACGCCTCCTTTACAGCAGATACAGAACAAAAAGACAGATGGAATACCTGAAACACAGTATATCATTTGGTTCATTGAGTGCGCAATGACCGAATTGTTCCTTTAGTCATATAGATTTCGGATAACACACGTTTTATTCTGGACAACTCAGTCTAACCATTTAGTTACCAGTATTTCAATCTTTCCCGAACTGTCTAATCTGTCTATGCTCCCATTCAAAACCTCTAACAATTCTTCATCACTAGACCGGACGACTATTGCATATGGTTCGGGCTGCGGCCGAAGATCGCTGATGACTAATCCTGGATTCTGATTTTTAAAAATTCTAGCACTTACGTGGTCTACGACAGCTATATCAATATCATCGTTTATTAGCGATAAATTCAGGTCATCAAGATTGGAGAATGGGTAAATGGTGATATTGGGAATTTGCTTCTGCCAGGTAGTTGCCAACACGTGTCCTTGGGCGCCTAATTCTACGCCGATCGATAAACCGCTTAATTCCTCGAAATCTTGGACCAGGTCTGATTGAGTAGCTGAAATGATAACCTGCCCAGCGTCAAAGTAGCTTCTTGTATACGAAAAATCGCGGGTACGTTCAGGATTAATGACTAGAGCTGAGACTAGAATGTCTACCTGTTCGGTTGCTAAGGCGTCATATAGGCCATCATAGCCAAAGCCGACAAAGGTTGCTTCGAGTCCCAAATCGGCTGCGATTTCG
>JAHEJP010000229.1 GCA_024638855.1 Chloroflexota bacterium | reverse complement strand
CTCCTTCTTCTCCAAAAAAACTGGCTGACCCAGACCTAGCGTAAACTAGCGGACTCTTGTCCGGCAAAATCACCTGGTAAGGCGTTCATCTAGCCTACTCTTCGGCACCATTTGGCGGAGGGCTTTCGTCATGATGCTCTTTCTTCCTTGCGCTTTCTTGGCGGGATGCCCAAGCCCTAACACCCTCTCCATCGTAGATGTCACCGACAAGGCAAATCCTGTCGGTATCGCCAACGTAGGATACGGGCAAGCAGGCTACAGCCACCAGGGTTGGCTGACACCTGACCAGGAATACTTCTTACATGGCGACGAGTTAGATGAATTCTTCGGCCTAGTCAGTAACACGCGCACGCGTATCTTCGACGTGCGTGACTTGGACAACACAGCGATGATCGGCTTCTTCGATAATGACACCACTTCAATCGATCACAATATCTATACCGAGGGCCGGTATGCGATTGTCTCCAACTACACATCGGGGCTGCGCGTTTACGATATGAGGGACATAGCTGCGGGTGAACTCTCTGAAGTCGCTTACTTCGACGTCTATCCCGAAAACGACAACCCGTCCTTCGAGGGCGGCACCTGGAGCAATTATCCATACTTCAGGCAAAAGGGTGTGGTGGCGGTCACCAGTATGGACCGGGGCTTGTTCATCCTTCAACCGAGGGTCGGCAGAGCCGGCAACTAAATAACGGCTATTGTCTTAAGCCTGTGGAAGCCCAACACTAGTTGGGCTTTCACCACACACTTTTGAGTAGACAAGAGGTATCGAGTGTGAATTGGGGAGCTTGACCACACAAGCTGACTATAGATAAGAAAAATGCCTGGTCTCCAGAAGAAGCCATGCAAATGAAACGGCCGACCGCATCTAGGTGACAATTAATTCACCGTCAAATTTGTGAACAAATTCCCAAAGTTGACATGTGGCATCTGGGCATCTATGCTATTGAATGTCCAAACTTGACGGGAGAGCACCCTGCCAGCCACGATCCCCATCCCTGTAGTTAGACAACGCTTACTTACAACCCTTTTTGCGGCTTGTGGCGAACAACACTTGGTTCGCCTGAATCGCACCCTATTCAGAACAGGAGAAAAACCCAATGTCAGAAGAAAACAAGGCTATAGCCCGTCGTTTATATAATGGAATGTCTAGCCAGGGTGACTGGTCGGTGGCCGACGAGTTGGTCGCCGAGAATTTTGTCGACCATAATCCGCCAGGACCGGATATTGCGCCCGGCCGCGAAGGTTTCATACAAGTATTCTCCGGCTTTCGCGCGGCCTTCCCTGATATGACAATGACGATCGACGATCAGGTCGCCGAAGGTGACAAAGTCGTGTCCCGGTTGACGGCTAGCGGCACACACCTGGGCGACTATGTGGGCATGCCCGCAACAGGAAAGTCGTTCTCGATTGGGGTTATCGACGTATTCCGCATTGAAGGCGGCATGATTGTCGAGCGATGGGGCCAATCGGACGATATGGGTATGATGCAGCAACTCGGCGTCATACCGCCGCCAGGAGAATAATATTGAGTCACCCCGGATGAAATGTATTGACCCCACCAGTCGCACACTGGTGGGGTCTTTTCTTTCTGGGCGAACTAATTGGCCAAAGAAGGCGCGGGGCACTATTCTATAATAATAGCCACCCTTTTCGCGCTCCCGGCCGAGGCTTCTTTCTCGTGGAAGGGTCGGCCAACTACGTCTTCCTTGGCCGATAACGTCTGGAATGCGAGAATCGAAGTAACCCTTGTCACGCGGTTGCTATGACCGAAGCTGATGCCGAGACAAACTCAGAAGACGAGTGAGAGTCCAGCCCCCTGTGCTTCCATCAAGAAGTCGGGTACACCTGCAACTTCAACCCCATCTCGTATATCGTTCACATCAATCCCCTTATTCTCCAGGGCTAACTCGCAAAGGATTACCCGGCCGCCTTCTGACAGAACGTAGTCATACAAATCCACGGGGTCAGGTAGCCCTTTCAATTTCATATCGCGAATCTCCTCTAACTCGCCTTTGATCAGTGCCGGTGCGCCACCCGGGGGAAAAAACATGAGGACGTCATTGCCAACGAGTGCCCCGGAAGCCGCCATTATCATTGTGGGCATTACATGCGGGGCATCCGCATGATTGCACACGATAATCAACTTTTCATTCATGATTGGTCTCCCTAAAATTGACTTTATTTGGCTCTACTATTCAAGGCTCTGTATCAGCATAGCACAGAAAGATAGCCGGGTCACGCATATCTAACTGCCCTCGTCCCCCACTGTGTCGTCGTTCGAGCCACCCATGTTGGATTACCCGTGGTGGGTCACCCGCGCCAGGCCACCTGCGCCGGGTCACCCACTACCGCACAAAATCGCACAAAGTCTCCATATATTCGCACACATTTATTGCTATGATGTAGAAAGAAGATGCCCAAGTCTATTTTCTGATACAGGGGAAATGCCGTTTGGAGCCGGTAAGGAAATTAAGAGCGCCGGTCTCATCGTACTTTTTCAAACGACAAAGAAAAGGAGGTGAGTAACCAAAGAGACATTTAGACTCTAAACCAAATGATGGAATTCTTGTGTGGAGGGGATGCTGTCACCTGCTAGGAAATTATCATGTACATGGTGTGAGCCATCCCTTTGATCAAAGGAGAATCAAAATGTCGAAAAGCAACATTTTTAGTTTGTGTGTATTCGTTGTTACTGTTGTTGCTATGTTGACCCTAGGCGTTGTTCCAGCTGCCAGCCAGCCACCCGATAACGATAATCGGAGCATGCCTACCATAATCAATGCCATTCCCTTCAGCGAAACACAAAGCACGACAGAGGCAACTCAAGGGTCGGATGATCCTTATGTTTGGTGTGACTATTACTCAGGGAATCCTCAAGCCACTGTCTGGTATTCTCTGACACCTACAGAAGCGCTTGACGTGCAGGTAACGACCAACGGGAGTAATTACAATACAGTGTTAGTGGCTTTCAATTCCTGGGGGGACCAAATAGGATGTTCGACGAGCGGTATGCCTTTATTGCTTGAACTGAATGCCACAGAAACGGTCAGCTTTATGATCGGTGACCAATATGCTAGTGGGTATCCTGGATCTGGTGGCGGCGGCACCTTAGTGTTCTCGGTAGATGCGGTGCTGGGACCCGAAAATGACGATTTCGCCAATGCGTTGATCGTTGACTCAATACCTTATCGCCATACCGTCGATATAACAGGAGCTTCGAGCGAGTCCGGGGAACCGAATTCCAGCTGCGACTACAACAATATGAGGAAAGCGGTTTGGTATGCTTTTATACCTGATGAAAGTGGTTCGTACTCAATAGATCTCCGGAACCATAATTTCAACGCTTTCGTGGCCGCATACACGGGAGATTCGTTGAATAACCTAAGTGAAATCGGCTGCGGGACCAGTTACGGAGGTGGAAATCTCTTTACAATCGAAGCAACTGCTGGCGCAACTTATTACTACCAAATCGGTAGGGTATACCAATGGGATAGTGCCGGGCCGATCCAATTCAACCTGGATGTCGCGCCAATGCCAGTGGCTGATTTCGACTTCTGGCCCAGTGACCCCTCCATGTTTGAAGAAGTGCATTTCGCCGGCTATTACTCCCACGATCCGGCGAATGTGGGTATTGAAAGCTACATTTGGGACTTTGGGGACAGCGGCACAGTTAACGACTGTTGCCCTAATCACCGTTTTTCGACTGATGGTGAATATACAGTAGAGTTAACTGTCATCACCTTTGACGGTCGCTCCGCATCGACGATGCGGCTGGTTGAAGTACAAACCCATGACTTGGCAATCACGAAGTTCCAAACGCCAAAGTCCGCGAAAGCTGGACAAACGCGTCAAGTCTCGGTGGGTATTCGCAACCAACTTTACCCAGAAATGGCGACTGTGAGGCTCTACAGGAGTGTTCCTGGCGGTTTTGAGTATATAGGGAACTCGACCCAAGAGATACCAGTCCGAAGTGGGAATCGAACAACCAACTTTGACTTCAACTACACGTTTACAGAATCTGACGCTGCTCAAGGTAAGGTGACCTTCAAGGCCATCGTTGACCTGCACTCGCGCCGTGATGCGTTGCCGGCCGATAATGAAGCCATCTCGTCACCAGCTAATGTCAACAAATGACTCTGCCATATTGTCAGTTCTGATAATGGTAACCCTTGAAAAACGGAGACAAGGTCAAAGTATAGGGGGAATAACTTAGGAAAGCAGTGTTTTCAGATGGGAATACTGCTTTCCGTTGCTGTTTTTAGAGGTGCCGGCGTTCGGCGACTATTTGGGATACATCTGCAATTTGAACTGAAAAATGTCGCCAGCGTTAACGATCCTAAACTAACCTGAGTTCGGAGTTATTTTGACTAAAAAGGACACCTTCGCTTAGATTGAGTGTATTCACAACAGCTCAACCAAGAAAGGTGTCCCAAATGAGTCTACTCGCATTATTCTGTAACGTCGATGATTTCTGCAATGAGTTTGAACAGTACCTAGAGAAGCACAGGATCGGCCAGGCTAGAGGTAAACGCGGGCCGAAGCCAGCGTTGTCGTTAAGCGAGATTATGACGATCATTATTCACTTTCACCAATCAAACTATCGTCACTTCAAGGCCTATTACACTGAGCAAGTTATGGTTCACCAGCGGTCCGAGTTTCCCAGACTGGTTAGCTATAATCGTTTCGTTGAGCTAATGCCTGGAGCGTTGTTGCCGTTGTGTGCCTACCTGTGCACCCGTCTGGCGGTGGCGACAGGCATTGCCTTCATTGACTCAACGCCACTGGCCGTCTGCCACAACAGGCGCATCGCCCGCCACAAAGTGTTTGACGGACTGGCCGCCCGAGGCAAGAGTTCGATGGGCTGGTTCTATGGTTTCAAATTGCATCTTATCGTCAACGACCGAGGTGAATTGATCTCCTTCCACTTAACCCCAGGCAATGTCGATGACCGCAAGCCCGTGCCCCTTATGGCCAAGAAACTGTGGGGTAAGCTTTTCGGCGATAAGGGTTACATCTCTCAAGCGTTGTTTGACCAACTCTTTGGGCAGGGTGTTCAACTGATTACGCCGATTCGCAAGAACATGAAGAATCGCCTGATGCCCCTGATAGACAAGGTGCTGCTTCGCAAGCGAGCCATCATCGAAACTATCAATGACCAGTTGAAAAACATCTCTCAGGTTGCTCATACGAGGCATCGCAGTATTGATAATTTCATCGTGAATCTCGTTGCTGGGCTGATTGCTTACACACACCAGCCCAAAAAACCATCACTGAATTTGTCAAAAGAGGATTCGGCCTTGCTGCCGACCCTCATTTAATGTCGAACTCAGGTTAAATAGGTATAGGCCAGATGTAAGCGCTGCTTCGCATCCCGATGGGGACGACGTTCCAGACGAACGATTGTGATTTGCTTGTGTGCCATTTGCGACTCCATAAGGGAACTTCTTGTCTCTTATGGATAATGGCCCGATTTCGCATTTCCCGTTACCCGCTGCGTCGACGCCGGCATCTTTCAGGAAGTCGTATTCGTTTGTTAAAGTTCAGTGCGACACTTTTGTCGGTTATTACCACGCGGTAATATGCAAAAATACCCATATGGCACAAATTGGAGAAGTTAGGCGGTGATAGTCTGGGGGAGATGCGGCCGCGGCTGAAGTCGCTGCGCCAGGCTCGTTTGGAGGACCTGGAAGTGGACAATCTTCTCTGGCGATTTGGGTATAGGGACGATTGAGCTAAGAGTCAGGGGTAATTGGTGGTCGTTTCTCATAAGGGAAACGACCGACTTGGGCTTATATCCAATTTTCGGCATCAACGGGGTGGAATCCCAAATAAACAAATCCGCCCCGGTTTTGGGGTCGAGGCGGATGTTGATGTCTGCTAAGACGATAGTTGGCAAGAAGGGCAGTAACAGTCGTCTAGTTCACTGTGACAATACGCTCACAAACTCCTGTGTTACCAAAAGGCGCCAGTGCCGTGGAGCCGCAAGCGTAGATCTCACCGGCCTCGTCTTCGCCAAAGCCCTTCAGGTATAGGCTATATGGACGGTCGTCTAAACCGATCTGGAATTGCTCGATCACGGGATTCTCGCCAGAGGGATCTTCGACGAATAAGAGTAGACCGGAGGGTGGGAAGAAGGCTTGCGTGAAATCACCGAAGATATAATCGCCACTCAGGCTCGGCGACTGATCTCCCCGGTAAACGTAGCCGCCTATGACAGTGATCCCGATTTCAGGTGAAAAGCCAGTGCCCGGGCGAGTATATTCGACTATGGGATCGATGAGCGGTTCGCCATGAGGTCCTGTGTCGCTGCAATCGACCGGTGGGTTGGTGGGATTGAAGGGGTCGAAGCAGTGGAAACCTTCCCGGATCACCCAGCCGTAGTTTCCGCCTCGTTCAATGATGTTAACTTCCTCGAAGAGGTTTTGACCCACATCACCCAGGTACAATGTGCCATCTCCGCGCGGCCCGTCGTCAAAGGAGAATCTATAAGGATTTCGCAGTCCGTAGGCATAGATCTCGTCGGCGCCTGGCTGTCTGACGAACGGATTGGAATTTGGAATATTATAGATGGGCGACTCACCAGTGCATGCGCCAAGGCTATCTCCGTGAGCAACGTGTGCGGGAGTGGCCGATACGCTAACCTGAATCGTATTATCATTGTGGCAAATGGTAAAACGATCTACGTCGATTCGTAGGATTGAACCCAGGGTCGTTTCAATGTTTTGGCCATTGCCTATCGGCCCGTGGGAAGGGGGATCGTCGGCCAGCCCATCGTGGGCGCCGCCGCCATCGCCCAGAGTAAAGTACAAGAAGCCGTCGGGGCCAAAGGCTACATCGCCAGCATTGTGATTAAACTGGGGTTCGTCGACGATGAAAAGGACGATTTCCGAGGCGGGATCGGCCAGGTTGGGATCGCCGGCCGATACGGCATACTCAGCCAATACTTCTGTGTGGCAACCACGAGAAGTGCCGAAACAAGGCTCGTCTGGCCCACCAACTCGAGGGGTACTATAGCGAACAAAGAAGCGGCCGTTTTGCTCGTACTTCGGGTGGAAGGCCAGCCCGAGCAGCCCGCGCTCGTCAAAGAACGGGCTTAACGCCGGTAGCTTATCAGAGATATCGAGGAACGGCGTGGGTAACAAATCGCCATCCTCCACGATCCGAATCTGACCTGATTGTTCTATGATGAAAACGCGGCCGGAGCCATCTCCTGCATGGGTCACTCCAAGCGGGGCGGTCAGTCCTGTGGCTAGCGGCTCAAGTTCGATGATAGTAGCATCTGGTTGCGCGGAACTCACGCTGACGGCTAGAAATAACAACGCCATAAATAGCAACATGACACTCAGACCAGATTTCCAACTTCTCAAATGACTAAAAAACATGTCTTTCTCCTTCTGAACATTGTGTGAAAGGCTTCCGGCATAAAAAATTTGAGTTAGAACCATTTCACTTGGAAGATTCACAGTTTTTCCTAAAAGGATATAGAAATGTGAATCATCACCGGGTTTCTGCCTGTGGCGGGTATCCCGTCGGGAAAGGGATGCGGGATTATTGGTGGCGCCCATTACTGAGTTGATTTACCAACACCAATAGAGCAATCAAATAAGAAAGCAGAGATTATGGCATAGAACACCTCCAATTTAAGGTTTTAGGCGAACTCTATAGTGCGTGACCAGAGAGGGCTTTAGGGATATTGAGGGTGTGAAACTGACCGGCCGCCTATGATCTCAAGAATCGCCTGTTGATATGTACGTATGCAATTGGACATTGGATGAATATAGGATTCTTTGACACTAGAAATCCCGGTATATACGTTGTTGATTGGCAGAACTAAACTCGATCCTCCTGATACTCGATAATTGTTCCCATTGATCGATTCCAGATAGTGGATCAATGCCGCCAACAACCATTGATCTAGAGCTTGTTGAATCCATCAGTTCAAATCTGGCACCTACCAGTTAGGATGAAGCATGATAAACTGCACAAACAGCCACCGGCTTGAGATGAAAGAATCAGGCGCTCATGAGCCTTAGTCAAGGAATAATTGATGTTGTGCCTTGGCTTTTTGCAGGATAGGGGAGTATTACAATCCAATCACTGCAGGCCAGTAGTTGAAAAACACGAGGTACAATTTGGGAACTCTCTTTCCAATAGGCTGCTGCGTGCCTCAAGGTACGCAAGAAAACGCCTTAACAATTGATGCAACCTCACAATACAATCACTACAAATTATATTATCTGGCCTCTGAAGGCCCTTCTCTCCAAATAATCGCCACCCACCAAAGCGTTAAGCAAGTTAAAACAACCCAGATAATTCTCGGCGAATTGCGACGAAAGTAGACAATGAATTGTCGGTCAAACATTGAAAGGCTTAATTTGCTGTCCAAGAAAACGGTCAATTCTTTCCACCGTTTATCGCCTTTTGCGCGCCTATAATTATTGACGATAAAACAAGCTCTTGATCCTTTTGGTGTGTGCAAAGAAGCCATCCAATAAATCAATGCCCAAGAAACATTGCGGAGATACGTTTTCTTGACATGTTGATGAGGTCGTTGCAAGGCCAAC
>JAHEJP010000228.1 GCA_024638855.1 Chloroflexota bacterium | reverse complement strand
TTCATCCTCGGTGGAAAAGATGACACCAGAGGATTGGCAAAGGATTTTGGGTGCAAATCTATCCGGCGCATATCTAACCACCCATTTCAGCTTACCATTGTTGTCGGACCAAGCCTGCTTGATCTATTTGGGTGCAGTAAGCGAACGCTTACGTTTACCAGGCCTCTCTGCCTATGCTGCGGCAAAATCGGGATTGGAAGCTTTTGCGGAGGCTCTTAGGAAAGAGGAAAGAAAGCGACGGGTTATTGTGGTCCGTCCAGGTGCAGTTGCAACGCCATTCTGGGATAAGGTTCCCATAACTTTGCCCAGAGATGCGGCTTCCCCAGAAAAAGTTGCAAATCGCATTTTGAACGCTTATCTTGAGGGCCATAAAGGAGTCCTCGATCTTACTTAAGAAGGTTTTTTGATAGAGAGGATTAAAGTTTCGCCATGGCTACCTTTGATTATTCCTTTACAGTGAACGCTCCCCAATCGACGGTCGTAGACTTTCACCATGATACCAGCGTGTTAAAGATATTGACGCCACCGCCTTTATTCGTCCAGATTCATAGTTATGAGCCTTTGGGAGAAGGATCCATTGCCAACTTTACGCTGTGGTTTGGGCCGTTTCCTGTTCACTGGAAAGCGATCCACAGCAACGTGGATGAAAACGGCTTCACAGATACACAGGCTCGCGGCCCTCTCAAACGATGGCAGCATAGCCATCGTTTCAGTTCCGTGGCCGATGAAGTGACCCAGGTGAGCGAGCACGTCGAATATGAATATGAGAGCGGCATGCGAGGTTTAATAGGCCGTCTTTTATTTTCGAAACCAGCACTCTATCTTTTATTCACCGCTCGTAAGCTGATAACCCGAAGGCAGATAGGCAAACGGGTGTTATTGGGGCAAACAGCGTAGCTGACGATAGCGATTGTAGATGTCTAAAGATAAGCACACCATCGTCATTGGGGCAGGAATTGGCGGCCTGACGGCTGGAGCGCTGCTTCTTCAAGCCGGACATCAGGTCACGGTTCTGGAGGCTCATATCTATCCAGGAGGTAGTGCAGGTACTTTCTATCACCAGAAATATCGTTTCGATGCGGGCGCAACATTAGCCGCCGGCTTTTCACCTGACGGCCCTCATGGCCGGGTAGCCCAGATACTCGATCTCCAATGGCCGGTGCGTCCGGCCGATCCTGCCTGGTTGGTGCATCTGCCCGATGGTCGGACGGTTACCCAATGGTCCGATCCCACTCGCTGGCGCGAGGAATGGATAACAGCTTTCCCAGATAGTGGCGATTTTTGGCGTACCCAAGAGTTGTTGGCCAAAATCTCCTGGGATGTGTCATCCCGTCCTTTTCCCTGGCCTCCACAAAAAGCGCGCGACTTCATAACCCTGGCACGAGCATTACGACCAGCAACCGCCCGAGCTCTACCTTTTCTCTTCCGCAAGATCAGCGACTTTGCCCCAGATGATGATCCCATGTTTAGGAGCTTTCTTGATGGACAACTATTGATCTCAGCCCAGACCACGGCCGATAAGGCCGACGCACTCTACGGCAGTGCCGCGTTAGATTTGCCCCGCCGCGGCGTGAACCATGTGCAAGGCGGCATTGGTTCTCTAGCCAAGACGTTGGTGGATTGGATTCGAGCCAACGGCGGTCAGGTACTCTATCGCCATCAAGTGGAACGCATCGATGTCAAGAATGGACGGGCTGTTGGCGCCCGCACAAAGAATGGGCTGCGGTTGGAAGGCGACACCATCCTGGGCAATGTGACACCTTGGTCTCTGGGAGACTTGCTGGCTGATGCCGTCCCACGCAAGCTGCGACGGGAGTTGGCGCGCCGCCAGGCGACCTGGGGGGCTTTCACCCTTTATCTTGGCCTGAATACCGAGACTTTGCCAAAGCAAGTAGCCAGCCATCATCAGGTCATCATTGATTCGAATCAACCTTTGGGGGAAGGCAATTCGGTCTTTATATCACTTGCGGATGCTCACGATTCCGGCCGGGCACCTGAAGGCAGACGGCCAGCAACTTTGTCTACCCATGTAGCCATAGCTCCCTGGTGGCAGCTTTACCAAAGTGATCACCAGGCTTATTTACGCCGGCGGGCAGAATATACTAATCGACTTTTGGCTGCTGCTGAAAAGGCGATCCCAGGAATTCGTGGATCTATAGAGTTGTGTTTGCCTGGTACGCCAGTGACTTTTGAATTCTATACTCGCCGTTCATCAGGTATGGTTGGCGGTTTTCCCCAGACCTCTTTAATCAGTGCTCGTGGAACAAGGACGGGCATCAAGAATTTGTGGTTGGTTGGAGACTCGATATTTCCCGGTCAATCGACGGCGGGTGTGACGCTAGGAGCGATGCGTGTTGCAGCCGATGTCTTGGGGGCTTCAGGCTAGCATGCCATTCTCAACCAGCAACAACTATTTCTTGGGTGGTAAGGGAAAGAAGGCGCTGGTCCTTCTTGTGTAATCCATATAACCGGGTTTGTCAGCCCTTAACGATTTTTCCAGCAAAGAAACGCCTGAGACGCGAATGATAAGTATGGTCATAACAATGGCGCCGAAGGCAGCCAGATAGCTACCGGCGGCGATGCTTAAAAGACCGTATCCCCACCAACAAGCCGCGTCCCCAAAGTAATTGGGGTGTCTCGTATATTTCCAGAAGCCCGTCGTTAACAGCTTGCCCTCTTTTGCTGGATCAGCTTTGAATCGAGCTAGTTGAATGTCACTGCCAGCTTCAAAGATGATGCCGATGATCCAGATGCCAATGGCCAAATAGTCGATAATATTTAGGCCACCACCCCGAATCTGGGCTCCTAGTAGCGAGGAGGAAATGATCCAGGCCAGTCCACCTTGAAACATAAAGGTTTGGAAAAAGCTAATCCACCAATAACGATGATGTCCGTATTTGCGTCGAAATGCCTGGTAACGGAAATCTTCGACTTGTCCCCAGTTGCGCCACAGAAGGTATAGTGAGAGGCGCAGACCCCATAGGGTTACAAAGACTACCAGGAGGTTTTTGCGAACTTCATCTCCTCCAGGTGTTTGCGCAAAGTAATACCAACCTACAATTACATAGGACAATCCCCAAAAAGGATCGACGATACTAGCATTGGCCAGGATTACACTAACGACCCATACAATCGACATACCGGCCAACAAAATGGCGAGCCCACCGATATAGATGCTCCAAAAATCGGTCATTTCATACGCTGGATGACGAATCCGCGGCAGTCTTAGCGAAACGCTGACGAATGTTGCCGAACCTGACATGACTTTCTTGGGCCAAAACCAGCACGATGCCAAAGATTACAAGCGTGTTAGTTAATAGGAAGAATAAGAACTCCTCGATTGGAAGAAGCCCGGCGATGAGCAGGTCCAGCGATTTTTCTGGATTTATGGTCCATGTACCTAGTGTAATTGCCAGGGCATCCGAGGCACTGAGGTATAAGGTCAAGGGAACAATGGTCAGAAATACAAGCCGACGATACCGCCACAGAATATCGGCGCCAAAGGCAAGTTGCAGGGCAATTGGCGGCAGCGCCCAGCCAAGCTCCAAGGCCAAATAAGTGCCAGGTAGCCAGCCGGCAATGAGAACAGCGATGCTACCCAACCAGATGAGACCAAGTAGCATCGTTCCCGCCGGCCTTAGCCAGGAGATCAAATCGCCAGACAAAGGCGCTGAGATCGGACGCCGCGCCCAAAAAAGAAGCCACAATCCTGCCAGAATCGGCTGGAGGATAAAGAATGTGTATTCTTCGATAGGTACCCAGCCCAAGGTGATGCCGGCTACAAGCTCTGGGTCATACCACCATACCCGGGTAGCGACTAGGTAATTATCCCAAAGTGTGGTGTAAGCGAGGGCAATAACCACATGTAATACGACGGCCGCCCAAGGAGACCAGGCCGACAAATTGGCCGCAATTTCTTTGCCCCGCCTATGGTCTATAATGGCGATGATACCAAGTAGGAGGATGGGAATTACCAGGAAATAGAACAAGAAAGCAAAATAGGTCATGACGTTATTCGGTCCAGATTGATTTTTACACCGATCTGCCTTTCCAGGAGATACCGCGGCCGGCGAGCCGGGAGGCAAGCCCCCAAAGGGCAGATAGTTGCACCAGCAATGCCCCGAAGGGCGCCAAGATAGCCAGCCAGGTCGATCCAAAACGCCGCGCCCAGGGCACGAAACCGAAGGCAACGACTATCCAGGAAACCAAAGCCCACTTTCTGTTCCTGCGCTTGCGTAAGGAGCTCAACATGGCCAGGATTGGAGCCATAACGCCGGTGATGAAAAGGGCTGTCAAAATGGAGCTTAATCCTAACCAGCGAAATGAGCCGATGCCAAGGCGCGTCAGGCCCTGCCACAGGCCACTCTTATCGGCATACATTTGCACATTGGCAAGTCGTTCTCCCCGGGCAAGGGATACGCGGTAACCTTTGGCCCGTAGTTGTTGGCCCAGGGCCAGATCCTCCAGGCTCTCATCGGCAACGGCTGAAAAGCCGCCGCTCGCTTCATAAACCTCGCGCCTAATCAGGATATATTGGCCGTTATATAATCTTCCCCTGCCATCAACTGGCGTTCCGTCTTCAGGTAGATCGTAGCTTCCATGGGATAAACTGGTAGAAAGCAAGCCGCTAAATAGGCCGGCAAAAGCTACCAAAAGTCCCAGGCGATCGAGTACTCCGGATGTAACTTGATTAAGAAAAAGACTGAGACCATCAAGCCGGTGGTGCAGCGCATAGCTGACGGCCTGCGCCGGTCCACAAGGTTCGTGGATCGTGTCCGCGTCGGTGAAGAGCAGCCAATCACCGGAGGCGGCCAGAGCACCTTGATGACTGGCGTGTGGCTTGCCTAGCCAACCGGCTGGCAGGTCATCGAGACAAACCACCCGAACGCCAAATTCTTTCGCGACCCACGGTGTCTCGTCGGTTGAGTTATCGTCGACGACGATCACTTCCCATGGTCCAGGATAGGCGATCAAGTTTAATGAAGGTAAAAGGCGCCTCAAATTAACTGCTTCATTCCGCGCCGGAACAATGATAGAGAGGGACGGCAGTGGACCGGCTGCCACTTCTTGGTTTAGCTGAGGCAGGTTCCGGTACAGTTGTTCAGATCTGAGGGCCAGCGGCGGCGTAAGCAGCGCCATGGTCACCCAATTAATCATGAAATCAGCCATTAGGCGCCTTCCGCTGAGATACTCGCATCATGACGCCGGGTCTCGGTTCGAGGGTGGCTCCCATATAGGGACTTACTTTTTGGGGCAATAGCAACAAATCAAATTTCTGAAGGATACGAGCAAGAACCACTTTGGCTTCAACTTGAGCGAATGCCGCGCCGATGCAATTCCGCGGCCCGCCCCCAAATGGTACATAGCTTAGGGCAGTCAGGCGATGTTGCTCTGATCGATCAAAGCGTTCTGGGGTGAAGTTCTGGGGATCCGGCCAGTAGGCTTCATCGCGGTGGGAGAGGTAGATGGAATACATCACCCGCGTATTCTTTGGAATTTGGTATCCTCCAACCTGCTGTGACGTTGCGCTGAAACGGTTGCCCACATGGATGGGTGGGTACAAGCGCAGTGTCTCCTTAATTATCTGATCCAAATAACGAAGGTGTCCAACGTGCTCAATGGATGGCATGTTCCGGCCCACGACGATATCAACTTCAGCCTGGGCCCGGGCCAATTCCTTTGGATGGCGGCCGAGCAAGTAGAGTGTCCAGGCTAACAAAGCCGTGCTGGTATCATGTCCGGCAATGAGCAAGGTCAACACCTGATCGCGAATTAAATCATCACTCATCCCACTGGCGATCAAGTGCCCCAGAAGATCTTGGGTTTCGGCGTCTGTAATTCGACGGCGACTGATGAGATCGAATAGGTATTCATCTAGCTCCTGTAAAGCTCGCCTATAGCCTGGTCGAGGTAAGTCAGGCCAGATGATCCAGAAACCGGGAGAAATATACTTGATGGCCCGCAATATTGGTTTCCACAATCGCTCCATATCGGGCATGAAGTCGACGCCAAACAAGGTGCCCATCAGGATCAATAGGGCGATGCGGCGCATCTCGACTAGCATGTCCAGATTCATCCCATCTTCCCATTGGGCCAGGATGATATCCGTGAAATGTCCCATCGCTTCCAGGTGACCGTATACCTTTTGCCTGTGGAGCTCTGGCTCCATCGCGGCCCGTAATTGGTCGTGACTTTGCCCATCCTCGACCAGCAGACCATGTCTCAATAGGTGAGTCACTGGATCTTTTTCGCTGCGCCATAAAAATCTGTCCCGGTCTGTCACCAAAACATGGCGGTTAAAGGTTGGACCAACCAGGACGGCCGGCTTGAATGAAGGCAGCGTAATCTGGAAAATATCGCCCACATCTGCATGCATGATTTCTAAGGCCGGAAGCAGGGACCGCTGTCGGGCTAGCGCTTTTAGGACGCGCAGCCCGGTCTCTGACTCGGCGACTGGCAACGGCTTGGCTGCTTGGTTCATCAGCTGCTGCTCACGATTAGATCTTCGGCGATGACGGATGATGACAAAACGCCGGGTAGTCCGGCCCCAGGGTGCGTGCCGGCGCCCACAAAGTACAGGTTGTCAAAATCCTCAGACCGGTTGTGCGGCCGGAACCAGGCCGATTGGGTCAAAATTGGTTCAATCGAGAAGGCCGAACCCATATAACTATTAAGCGTACCCTGAAAATGTAAGGGATCAATATAGTGCTCGGCTACGATATTTGATTGTAAATCCGGCAGGTAGTTGTCTTCCAAGAATTTCATAATGGCATCCCGGTAGGGCTTGGCGGCCGTGGTCCAATCGACATCAGCCCCTAAATGGGGTACCGGCGAAAGGACGTAAAAAGCTTCATGGCCATCGGGGGCTAATGATGGATCTGTTATCGTGGGCATATGTAAATAAAGGGAGAAATCATCGGCCAATACTTTACGGTTAAAGATATCGTCAAGCAAGCCCTGGTAGCGTTTACCCAAGATGATATTGTGGTGCGCCAGCTTGCTGTCCATATAGCGACGCTTGGTACCAAAATAAATGACGAATAAAGACATGCTGTATCGGGTCAGATGCTGATAGCGGAAATCCGAGTTTCGGATCCCCCGAGCTTTAGACGGGATCATATTTTGATAGGTGAATGAGACATCAGCGTTGGATATGACATGGTCGGCTCGATGAATAGTTCCGTCAGCCAAGCGTATGCCGGTGGCACGCCGGCCGTCGACCAGGATCTCAGCCACTTCCGTATTGGTGTGAAACCGCCCGCCCAGTTCCTCGATGAGATTGACTAATGCCTGCACCAGGGCTCCTGTGCCGCCCATGGCAAAAAATACGCCCCATTCTCTCTCCAGGTAATGGATCATGGCGTAAATTGAGGTGGTAACGAAGGGATTACCACCAACTAACAACGGATGGAAGGAGAAGCAAGATCGCAGAAAATCATCCTTGATGAACCTGGAGACATAAGCATAGACTGTTTTATGGGACTGTAATTTTAACAGATCGGGGATGATGCGGATCATGTCGCCTATGCTTAAAAACGGCTTATCGGCCAGTTCGACGAAACCTTTTTGGAATATGGCCTTGGTGGTGGCCATGAATCGATCGTAGCCCTGAACATCGGCCGGATTCCATTGTTCGATCTGGCCGTGAATGAAATCGGGATCGGCGTTGTAATCGAAGGGACGTCCCTCATAATTAAAGATACGATAGAAGGGATCGCAAGGAACAAATTCCAGGTAATCTTCTCGCCGCCGGCCGGCCAATTCAAAGATATCATCGAACATGAAGGGAGCAGTGATGACTGTTGGACCGCCATCGAACTTAAAACCGTTTATCTCATAGGTATAGCCCCGGCCGCCCGGCTTGTCCCTCTTCTCAAAAAGCTCGACCTCATAATCCCTGGCGGCAAGGCGCGCAGCGGCACCCAGGCCGCCAAAGCCACTTCCTATGATGACAACTTTCTTGCTCACGTTTACCCTCGCTTCATTGCTCAGTTTCTATTTTGTATTGCGTAGAAAACGTTTACAATTATATAACAATACATGTACACAAACAATATTAAATCTGAAATTCTAGAGTTTGTCGGGTTATGGAATAGTTTCATCTGAAAAAATCTAGCTGTAGTTTTGTGATGCTTGGCCGGTTAACAACCTGGTAATCAGTTGGATTGAAAATAGACAAACCTAATATATACAAATACTTGACAAATAGTAAACGTCCCTGTAATATTGTGCTTGTCGATTTCACTACTAAACCATATCATAAGGATGGAGGAACGTCACATGACAGCAATGACTGGAGAATCGTGGGAAAGCCCATTACTAAATTTGGCACTTGAAGCTTGGCAAGTCATGTCGCCCGCCAAGCGGCTAGAGCTTGAAGATGATGCTCTTTTGGAGCAAGCCTACAATCATTGTGAATCACTCACTTCTTTTAGCAGCCGTTCCTTCTATTTGGCTTCAAGCTTGATGAAATCAGAATCGAAGCGAGCCGTACGGGCGCTTTATGCTTTCTGCCGCACCACGGATGATATCGTCGACGATGCCCCCGGTGACAACAGCGGCCTATTACTTGCCTGGCGCGAAAGAGCGCTCGGC
>JAHEJP010000227.1 GCA_024638855.1 Chloroflexota bacterium | reverse complement strand
GTTGGGCTTGTTGTTGGCCCGGGCTAACAACGGCGAAGTGCTCGTGGCTACTATCCTGAAAACAGCTGATGATCAGGAATTGGCCCGAGCAAGGACAATTCTGGGACAGGCCCGCAAGTCTTGCCTGCCAGAAGATCCAGTCTACACAGCCATCATCGAGGCCAAGGACTACTACAAGTCACTCCGTCAGCTTGTCCAACATTCTGATATCGATCTCCTGATATCATCGGCCAACAATTCTACCTACCAAAGCCTCGAACGATTGCCATGCGCCGTTGCAGTTCTCAGGGAGCGGGCAATAGTTCCGGTTGATCCGGATGCTGAAGACGAAGAATCGGACGTAGAGCCGGATCCAATTAGTAAGATCCTCGTCCCGACTTCTGGTGGGCCAAACAGCGCTCATGCACTCGGATTCCTGGTTCCTCTGACGAAGCAGGATGTCCAGGTAACTGCTCTTTACGCTGCGCCAGAACGCTTGGGATCAAACGAAGAAGCACTCGGCCGCGCGAGATTGAGAAAGACCCTTAACTTTATCGAAGCGGAAGACCGGATTGAAAGTAAACTCGTCTCCGCACCATCGGTTACGATTGGAATAATCAATGAAGCCAAGGGCGATTACGATATCGTCATCATCGGCGCAAGCCAGGAAAGCACCCTGGATAAAACACTTTTTGGAAATATTCCTGATGCAGTCGTTCGCCAAAGCCAAAAGCCAGTACTCATCGTGCGCGAACCAGCAGGCACAATGGGCAGTATTTTTAGAAACTTGAGTTGGAAAATCCAGCCGATCCGACTGACGAAAAGCCAACGCACGCAATCCTATGTGCGCATTAGGCGAGATGCCCGGCCTGACCTGGATTTTTTTGTCCTGATAACCCTTTCCTCGGCAATTGCCGCCTTAGGCTTATTGGCTAATAGCGCTGCCGTAGTCATCGGCGCCATGCTTGTTGCACCCCTGATGTCACCTATCGCGGGCACGGGTTTGGCGATGGTTCTCGGTGATACGCGTTTCTTGCGCTTGACCCTGGGCGCCATTATGCGCGGTATGATCCTCGCTTTGCTCATGGGCTTCTTGGTTGGGCTGGTTCCACTGAAGGAACCGATGACATCAGAAATTCTCGCTAGAACACAACCGACGCTTTTAGACGTTGGGGTTGCCCTATTGTCGGGAATGGCCGTCGCCTACGCCCTTTGTCGTCTCGAGGTCTCGGCCGCTTTGCCCGGCGTTGCCATTGCGGCAGCCCTGGTACCGCCATTAGCCGCATCCGGGATCTCACTGGCTAATGGATTTTTCCTAGAATTTGGTGGTGCGCTACTTTTGTTTCTAACCAACTTCGTTGCCATCAGTTCTGCCTCAGCCCTCGTTTTTCTAGTTTTGGGCTTTCGCCCAATGTCAGCCCAAAAAGATAGGCGGGTCGTCCGCTCTCGAAGCGCTCAGATCGCACTAGTTTTCTTGATTGTCATCACAACCATAGTCGGCTTCACAACGTACCGCCTTGCCGAAGCAAATGCAGCCGAAGAAAGAATTCGCCAGATTGCCGAGAACGGTGTGGTAGATATTGTCGAGGCTCAAATAATAGAAATCGCCATTGGCGAATTAAATGCCGAAATCCTGCAATTAGATCTCGTTGTCCGAACGGCTAGATCGGTTCCCCATTCAAAGGTCGTGGAGCTTCAAGAGTATATTGCCACAGAATTGCAGCGAGATATTGTGATGACCTTAACGGTTATTCCTACAACTCAGCTTGACCCCTTTTCGCCGCCAACTTTGACGCCAACACCGACCAACACGAATACGCCAACGCCTGGACCTACTGCTACCAATACGCCCACCGCCGTACCATCCCTTACTCCTACCGAGGAGGTAACAGCAACTCCGATCCCAACTGTGGTTGCTTCACCGACGGTAACTGAGACGCCATTGCCGACGGCTACATCGACCGCTACGCCATCGCCCACCCCACCGGTAGCCGTCGTAAACTACCAATACGGCTTAAACCTAAGAGCAGAACCCTCTGCCGATTCTGCTTTGCTCGCTTTTCTTGGACCAGACACTGAAGTAATATTGCTCCCTGGACAGAGCCAGAATAGTGAAGGAAACTGGCAGCAAGTGCAAGCCGATTCTCTCGAAGGCTGGGTAAAATTAGACTACCTGATTGTTTCGGTGCCTTGAGGGGATCCCCGCCAAGCCCATACCAATGACGATAGCAAAGACCTTACGGTGCTTTTAAAACACAATTGTACGAACAGAATCTCTTAATCTACATCAAAATCTGAATAAAACTCGGTGCGCGAATTGATTGCAGACTTAATCTGCTTCATCAACAACAGCCAGATATTGGGACGTGAGCTTTGGCACTCTTCAAGAAGATCCATTATGGGGCTAATGGGTTGCTCGGCCGCTAACTGAGCTGTGCTCAGAGTCATTTTATAGCTAGTGGTCTTTAGCGCTTTCATACGCCGTTCCTGAATTCTGGCCAAGGCACCGCGATCTGCCAAGCCAGCCTGAACCTGATCCACTACCAGGTGCCAGGGTGAATTCGAATCCCGGCCAAGCCATTTTTTGACAACATTCTCGACCTCATGCTTATTATTTTCAGCACGCAGCTGTTCTGAAATCCTCCATATTTGTCTTTCAAGACAATTATCAGGCCATTCTTCGAGATCTTCCAGGGGTTCAGCGAACAATGTATCCACTGTTCTCAAGCCAAGGAGGGTCTTTTTTTTGCGAACATCAAGGCGAATAGCACTCGATTTTTCGCTCGTAAGCATGGCCGCCGCCAACATCACCATACCCAGGTCTCCGGCTGAAACAGACGCACCATTCTTTGGTAGCTTCACATTTCCAGTACGTGACTTCCTCGCAAACCTGTCCCCATTTAACAGAACCAATTCACTCGGAGCAAGCGTAGCCATCTCCTTATTAATTACGGCTGAAGGCATCATGGACTAAAACCTCCGTTCCTTCTACGGTGTTTTTTCACAACTACGCGAAATAGTGAAAGCGATCATGGGTACCAATCAAGGTATGTCAAAATAACAAATCGGATGGCTATCGTATGAATGCGTCGTCAAGCATTGTATGCTGCCCCCTGGTCAATCTCAATAACCTTCTGGTCATCCCACCTGAGTACGGTTGTCAAAAATCCGATACCCGACACCTTGCATTCAAGGTCTAAAATTGCCATAATAGTGCTCTCTTTGGTTGAACAAAGATGCGCTTCCGTAGCTCAACTGGCAGAGCAGGCGACTCTTAATCGTCAGGTCACAGGTTCGATCCCTGTCGGAAGCATTGAATAATTCACCATAAAGCCCGGCTAATCACAGATTGACCGGGCTTTTGATATTTTTCTACCTGCGTTTTTTTATTGCTTTTGTCTTTGAAAAATATTTATTTAGATTTGACAGCAGCAAAAAAAAAGCCCGGCAAATTGCCGGGCTTAAATTCAGGAAATTGATGTATTGAATCGATGCGCTAGTGAATTGTTTCAGAGGGAGTCGTAGCAACCATGACCAATCCTACAATCGCAAGAGTTGCCAATACAGCTAGACCCAGTGCACTGACCACGCTGTCAAACAGGTAGGTGCAAAGGGCTAATCCAATAACCAATCCTATGGCGAGTACAAATACGAATACTCTCATTTTTTCACATCCACCTCCACCAACTTGTTACCCCGGTTGGATAGCAAGTAAGCAGCCTCAAAAGTCCCGTCTGCATGTATACAGAGCAATATGAGAGGAGAAAAATACAAAAGTTCTTAAATTCTTTTAGAAAAGATCCATAATGAAAGACGTCTATTGGCAATATACTGGCCAAATTATCCGGAATTGGGGTAAATAGCCTCAAAAATCAGGATAGATTTCTCCAAGCAAAATCGCAAGACCTATACAATTCACCATACATTAAATCTTCTACAATAAGGTTGATTATTTGTTAATACAATAGATATGGTATAGCTCTTTTCATAATAAAGAGGCATAGGATGATAGAATTGCAAATGTCGTTTTCTTCGGCATTATCCGTGGAAGGGCATTATGATGTGAATAATCCTGACGGGTAAAAAAATTATGATGAGCACGCAAATACGTCCGATGGCAATCACCGATTACGAACAAGTCATAACAATCTGGAAGATGTCGGGAGGAATTGGACTGAGCCCGGCCGATTCACGGGACCAAATCGAACAATACCTTCTCCGGAACCCTGGATTTAGCCTCGTAGCTCTGCTTGAAGACGCCGTCATAGGCGCCGTATTATGCGGTCATGACGGCCGGCGTGGTTATATTCATCATCTGGCTGTAAGCAAGGGTTATCGAAGGAAGGGGATTGGTCGCCAATTAGTTGATCATTGTCTGATTCGTCTTAGACAGGCTAAAATCCAAAAGTGTCATCTTTTTATCTTCACCAACAACGTTGAGGCATCATCATTTTGGACCGAGGTTGGTTTCTCCAAGCGTGTTGAGCTAGAAATGATGTCGATCTATATCGAGCAGACGGAATAAATGTCTTTAAACTCAAAACAATTAGCCGATCTTATAACTTTTACGAGAACTCTACTTATCCCATCGATTATCTGGCTTGGCTTTTCGATGGGAATTAAGTCATTACTAATAGTCACCCTCCTCATACTCCTCAACTGGACACTAGATAGCATTGATGGCCCGCTTGCCAGAAGACGAAAGGACGCAGTCGTGACTTGGATCGGCAAACACGACCTGGAAATTGATTTGTTAATCACCACCAGCGTGCTAATCTATATGACCGCAGCCGGTTTAGTAAATTGGCCTGTTACCGTAGTCTATCTACTCATTTGGGCTGTGATCTTCTGGTTAAAGGGAATCCTGGCCATATTAGGCGTCATTTACCAGTTACCCATTTATGTTTGGTTCTTGATCACTATTTTGTTGGAAATGCCGCAACTGCTTCTGATAATGATAGTCTGGCCATTGCTCGCCATAATAGTCAGCTGGCCCAAGGTCCCTAATGTTATCGTGCCTGACCTAATCAGAGGTGTAGCAGAATTGTTCAATAAACGCGGTCAATCGCTCTAATAATCTGCGCGAACAACTCAGCCACTTCTTTTGTCAGCAACCCAAGGTCCAAGTATAACCATCGTGTTCGATCAATGTCTCGGCCGCGCCAGGTCCCCATGTTCCCGGCTTATAAATCTCTAGTGGGGGCGCGCCTTTTGACTCCCAGCCAGCTAGGATCTTGTCCACCAGTCCCCAAGCCAATTCTATTGCATCACCCCGTGTAAACAGAGAAGCATCTCCCTTCAAGACATCCAGTAGCAACCGTTCATATGCTTCCGGGATAGAGACAGCGCCGAATGAACTATCATAATCAAAATTCATTTCGACAGTACGCATGTCGGCCGTTGTGTCAGGTTCTTTTGCTTGAAAACTGATATGTATGCCCTCTTCAGGTTGAACGCATATCGACAATCTATTCGCCCGTATTCTTGCGCCTGGCGGCAGCGGGAACATGACATGAGGTGGTCTCTTAAAAATAATGCCGATTTCAGTTGTTTTTTCGGTAAGCGCTTTTCCAGAACGCAAGTAGAACGGAACGCCTTGCCAGCGCCAATTATCAACATATAAGCGAATAGCCGCATAGGTTGCAGTTTCCGATCCAGGCTCAACCCCGCTTGCCGATGAATAGCCCTGATATTGACCTCGAACCGTATGTTCAGCAATTTCCTCGGGGGCGATATGGCGAATCGATTCAAAGAGTTTAACCTTCTCGTTACGAAGGGCATCGGCATCAAAAGAAGCCGGTGGTTCCATAGCTACCAGAGATAGCAGCTGCAACATGTGATTTTGTACCATGTCGCGAACGACACCAACACCATCATAATATCCGGCGCGATGTCCCACATCGACTTTTTCGGCTGCTGTGATTTGCACATGATCAATGTAGTTTCGGTTCCATACTGGTTCAAAAAGCGAGTTAGCGAACCTGAAGACGAGAAGATTCTGTACTGTTTCCTTACCCAAATAGTGATCGATTCGATATATCTGCGATTCATTGAGCACTTTATGAACTGAATCATTCAAGGCGATCGCCGACTGTAAATCATGGCCGAAAGGTTTTTCGATGACCACCCTCCTCCAACCTTCAGACTCCTCGGCCAGGCCAGATTCCCCCAAATTCGTAATCGTCATTTCATAGAGACGCGGGGCAACTGACAAATAATAAATCCGGTTTGCTGCTCCATTGTTTTCCGTTTCCAGTTCCTTCAGACGTTCATCCAAGGCACGAAAATCATCAGCCTTACTCAAATCACCCGAATAATAACCCACATTTGTAGCAAAACTCGACCAATTGCTGGGACTATATTTGTCCGGCTCGAATTCTTGCATGCCTGCTCTTAGCTGCGCTTGAAATTCTTCGTCACTATAAGGTGTTCGGGAAACACCCACAATCCGCCAATTTTCAGGCAGACGGCCTTTACAATACAGATTAAAAAGCGAAGGGATCAGTTTCCGGCGGGTCAAATCTCCTGATGCACCAAATATTACAAAAGTTGTCGTTCCGCTCATCGTAAAATTACCTCCTAATTCCGTTGGGTTTTTGGATCATTGACCACCAAGATTGGATGTTGAAATCGATCACACTCAAAATGGGCAACCAATGGCTATATTTTGGCTAGACATGAATCTTCAGGGTTTTTTGGTTACCGATAATTTCTAATTTGGCTCTTACGAGATGTAAGAATACCCGATCTCATAATCAAAAGGAAGTAGGACCGGGCACATGAATTGATAATAATCAATTCTAATTCACGACTACAGTTTAATATATCGAGGCACAGTCCATTCAGAGGCGCATAACTTCCATCATCCAATTGGATAAAAGTTCCTTATTTCATTTGCTCGACGAATTGGGAGCCAACTTTTCCCCAGAAGCAGGCAGAATGATCGTATATATTTGCTCATCAACAACATCAACTCACTTTTAAATAGTTAATTTATACCGTTGTATGACTTTGCCTTGGAGCTATAATTCAAGTTTATGAATCGACCAAATATCATCTTGACGGGATTTATGGCTACAGGCAAGTCCACAATTGGCCGCTTATTGGCAGCACGCACAGGTCGCGAATTTGTTGATACAGACGAACTCATCGTAGATAGAACCGGTAGGAACATTTCTGATATCTTTGAAATCGATGGCGAAGACACCTTCCGTCATTGGGAGCGACAGATCTCTCACCAGTTAGCCAATCGCCAGAATCTTGTCGTTGCTACCGGGGGCCGGCTGATGCTCGATCCACTTAACGCCTTACTTCTCGGGCAAGACAGCATCGCAATCTGTTTAACGGCAAGCTCGGAAGAGATACTAAAGCGAGTGGTCAAGCAAGATCTTCGCCGGCCGCTTCTAGAGACTGGTTATCCGCTCCAAGAAATTGAGCGACTCCAGGAACAGCGTGCAGAAGGTTATCACCAATTTAAAACCTTCAACACTTCCGGCAAAGATATAGAAACCGTTGTATCTGAGCTTCTGGACCTTATCGTACTTGAAGAACAAAAAAATGATTGGCAAAAACCTGTAACATCTCAGTTTCCGGTCCATTTTCCTGGTGGAAATTATCAAGTTAGCGTCGGATGGAACATGTTGCCCCATCTTGACGATTACATTCATCTTTCGATGCAGTCGGTCGTAGTAACTGACACCAATGTAGGTCCCATCTATTCGGAGGATATCCCAGCAAACAAAGTGATCTTGGCTGTGACTCTTCCAGCCGGTGAGCAACACAAATCACTGCAGTCCATTCAAGATATTTATGACCAACTCCTGGATGCGGGAATCGACCGGCGAGGGACGATCATCGCTTTGGGCGGTGGCGTCGTGGGCGATATGGCCGGGTTTGCTGCGGCGACTTACATGCGTGGTATCCGATTCATCCAGTGCCCTACCACAGTTTTGTCAATGGTTGATGCCAGTGTCGGCGGTAAAACTGGGGTCGATCTCCCGCAAGGCAAAAACTTGATTGGTTCTTTTAAACAACCAGCGGCCGTCATTGCGGACTTGGCTACCTTGAGAACGCTACCAAGGCGTGAATTTTCGGGCGGCATGGCGGAAATCGTCAAGCATGGAATAATTGCCAGCCCTCAATTGTTGAATAGATTATCGACAATTGACTGGCTAGTAGATGGTGAGACAGAGCAGAAATTTCCCGCTTTTCCTTATGTAGCAAAGGGTAAATTTTCGGCTGGACACGAATTGCACAAGTTGATTGTCGAAGCCATCTTAATTAAGCGCGATATTGTGGAATCAGACCCCTTCGAGTCTGACCAACGTATGATGCTGAACCTGGGACATACATTTGCCCATGCGATAGAACAGGTTAGCGGCTATCAGGTCACTCATGGACACGCGGTTGCCCTGGGTTTGGTAGCGGCTATCAATTTATCTGCCAGGCTTGGACATTGTAAGGTCGATTTTCAGCAATACATTGAGGAGATTTTGATAGGATTGGGTTTGCCCGTTCGAATTCCGAGTAATCTACCGAATCAGTCAATAATTTCGGCGATGGGAAAAGACAAGAAGATGTCCGCCGGACGTCTAAATTTTGTCTTGGTTCGGGAAGCCGGTGATGT
>JAHEJP010000560.1 GCA_024638855.1 Chloroflexota bacterium | reverse complement strand
AGCGACCGTCGTGAACAAGAGGCGGTGAAAGCACGTATGGAAGCTGAAACGGCAAAGGTGCAAACACCCGATTTACCGCCGGCGATCCAAAAGCAATACGACACCAATATCGAGCTTGGCAAAACGTTGGAAAAGTTTACGCAAGATGATGCCTTGACCGCACGGATGCTCGAACAACGTCAATCCGAGCTGAAAATGCTGGAGGAAGAATTTGCTCTGGCCCGGCAGCGCATTCAAAGCGCGGCACTTTCGGAAATGAGCGGTATAACCCTGCGCCGACGCCGACAGGCGCTTCCCAGCCCGGAAAGATATCGTCAGAATTCTAAAAAACGCCAGCTGGCCATGGGTCTTGTCAGCGAAGCACAATTCAACATCGATGAGCAACGCCGGAATCTGCTGGATCTTCAGGATGCGAAAAGGCGCATAATCGAATCGATCAGCAAAGAGTCGGCTGAAAATTTATCTGAGTGGGAAGACAAACTCCAAACCCTGCTGACAGATCGACGCAATTTGTTGGAAAAACTGCAAACGACCTATCGCAGCAATTACAAAAACCTGCAGTCTCTTGAATTCACCGAACAACAAATGGCCGCAAAAACAGAGGAATATGCCGAATTTTTAGACGGCCACCTGTTGTGGATTCGCAGCTCAAAAATATTGGGCCCGCATGACTTACGCAACTTACCAGGTGCCATGATGTGGATAGCGAGTCCGTTCAACTGGTTACAGGTAGTGCGGGATTTAGCCGGCTCACTTTGGCATTCCCCAATGCTGTTGCTATTGGGTCTGCTGTCTGCCGGATTACTTTTTATTGGACGAAAATGGGCATGGCAAAAGATAGAGCAACTATCTAAAAGTGTGGGGCGTGTGAAGCGAGATTCGTTAATGATAACGCTTCAGGCGTTCGGGCTGACGATATATCTGGCTGTCGCGTGGCCATTTTTGTTAATTCTTGCCGGATGGCGCTTGGCAGTGTTTCCCGATGCAACTGACTTCAGTCAAGCGGCCAGTGTCGGATTGCTGAATGTCGGCGGTATGTGGGCAATATTATTGCTTATGTATTATATCTGCCACGACCAGGGATTGGCCCAGAAGCACTTTCGTTGGTCGGATATCTCCCGAACGACCTTGCGACGTCATTTATCGTGGCTTATGCCGCTGTATCTGATTCCCGCCACCCTGGCCTATATCACCAATACAGCTGATCAACCTGCATATGCAGATTCCCTGGGGCGGGTGATGGGCATTACCGCTCTGGCGGCTTTTGCCGTATTTGCCGTTAAGATGCTGCCCGCAGTTGATACCAGCGCTTCTGCATCAAAAGATGATGCCAACAAGCGGCGGATTCCGTTGAAATTTATCTGGTATCCCCTGGCCATTGCCTTGCCCAGTCTATTGGTGATTATGGCGGTGATGGGATATTATTACTCAGCATTCAATCTAACCCGGCAATTCAATGATACTGTCTTTTTGGTAATCGCGCTCATTTTAGGAAACAGCCTGGTGCTCCGTTGGTTGGTTGTTGCTCAGCGCCGCTTGGCCTATGAGGAAGCCATTCAAAAACGCCAGGAAAGACTCGAGGCTGAACGCGCCCAGCAGAGTGATCTGGCCCACCCAAGGTCTACGGAAGGCCAACAGGGAATGGAATCTTTCGATATCGAAGAGCCGGAGATCACAAGAGCGCAGATCAATGAACAGACGCGTTCTCTCTTGCAGACGATTCTATTCTTTTCCGCCGTGCTCGGCCTGTGGGCCATATGGAATGATGTATTGCCGGCCTTAAACGTGCTTGAGAAGGCAACGCTTTGGAGTTACAGCGCTGAGGTGGAAGGCGTAACCCGCGTGATGCCCATTACACTTGTCAATGTCATGACGGCCATTGTTGCGGCGGTGATTACGTTCATAGCCGCTCGAAACCTACCGGGCGTGTTGGAGATTTCGCTTCTCAAATATCTGCCGCTCGATGCAGGTGCGCGCTATGCGTTTTCAACCATCTGTCAATATGGGGTTTCATTGGTGGGAATTATCATCACGTTCACCTATATCGGGATCAGTTGGTCCAGCCTGAAATGGCTGGCGGCGGCCCTTAGTGTCGGCATCGGTTTCGGGCTGCAGGAAATTGTCGCCAATTTCATATCCGGCCTGATTATCCTCTTTGAGCGCCCTATTCGTGTGGGAGACCTGGTTACGGTGGGGAATGTCGATGGAGCGGTTACCAAGATCCGAATTCGGGCCACCACCATTACCAATTGGGATAGAAAGGAATATATCGTCCCCAACAAGGAGTTCATTACCGGGCGCATTATGAACTGGACGCTTTCAAATCCCATGAACCGCGTCGTTATTGTCGTG
>JAHEJP010000226.1 GCA_024638855.1 Chloroflexota bacterium | reverse complement strand
ACATCACATCATTATAGTTCCAATAGGCCGCATAAAATTCTAATTGCGTGAACTCTGGATTGTGTACTGCATCGACACCCTCGTTACGAAAGTCTCGTCCGATCTCATATACACGCTCATAACCACCAACCAATAACCTCTTCAAATAGAGTTCGAATGAAATACGCAAGAAAAGTTCCTGTTTTAGCTGATTATGATATGTCGTAAAGGGACGGGCCGCCGCACCTCCGTAAATTGGTTGCATGATGGGAGTTTCGACCTCTAAGAAATCATTGTCATCGAAGAAACAACGAAGGGCCGCGATGATCTTAGCTCTAATTCGAAATACCTCCCTTACCTCTGGATTAACAGCCAGATCAGCATATCTTTGTCTGTACCGTTCTTCAATATCTCCAAAAGCGCTATAGCGGACAACTTCTCCCTCTACTTCTTGCTCTTTAATAACAGGTAGCGGACTTATAGACTTGCTTAACAATCGCCACTCTTGAACTCTTACGCTGATTTCACCGGTTCGCGTCCTGAATAATCTTCCGCTGGCTTCAACAAAATCACCCAAATCGAGCAGCTTCCGAAAAATCCTATGGGAATCATCTCCAATTTCGTCTCGTCGAATGAACAGTTGGAGGCGACCTTTTCCATCTTCGATGTGGGCGAACAAAGTCTTTCCCATATCACGCAAAGAGATCAGCCGACCACTAACAGTGACTATGACATCCTCTTGCTCCTCGGGATCTTCTTCTTGCTTATAAAGTGTTTTTGCCTCGATTGTCGAGTGAGTCCGGAAAGAATCAATAGGATATGGCTCTATGCCGATCTCCTCTAAATCTGCGAGTTTTCTTAGTCGTTGTTCTTCCAGTGGTGATGGTTGCCAGTCATTCATAATCAATACCTAACAATAAATGATCGACGCTCGAGCTACCATGCTCTGCCGATCAACTTATGGGATATTAAAAAGCCCGTGTCTCTGGCACGGGCTAAATTTCAACAATCGGTTACAGTGATTATTTGGGTTAACCCATGCCCAGGATACGAAATTCAAGGATACCGTTTGGCGCCTTAACCTTTACGACATCGCTTACTTTGGAGCCTATCAGTGCTTTTCCAAGAGGACTCTCCACTGATATTCGCCCTTTAGTGGGATCAGCTTCAGCTGGTCCAACCAGATGATAGCGCTCTTCTTCATCGTACCCGTCTTCAACAACTGTCACCCAATCTCCAACCCTCAAAAAATCATGCGGGTCACTAGACTCTTCGATAATTTGATAATTGTTAAGAATTTCCTCCAATTCTACTATTCGGCCTTCCATAAATGAAAGCTCGTTTCTGGCTGCTTCTAGCTCCGCATTTTCTACAAAATCATCATCCTGGCCATCTTGAAAGGCATTGTGTAGTCTATCTGCTAAGGCTTCGCGGCCGTCTGTCCTTAAGTAATTTAACTCCTCAGTCAGCTTTTTGTGACCATCAGCCGTAATAAGGTGAGGTTTTAATGATATCATGCCAGTCCTTTCTAAACGCAAAAACCGCCAAATTAGCGGTAGCACGGATTTACTTTATGTCAGCTAATACTCTTTCGCAGGCAGAGCATTATACCAAAATCGTTTGCATTGTAAAGAGCTATTCAGTTACACTTTGTTATTGATGATCACGAAGAAGATTCTGGGACTATTGTTCTTCATATCCGGGATATTGCTTGCTGTTGGATTGTTGGCTGTTGAGTGGTTAGGCGCTGGTAAATTTCAGGGTATCGGTCCCCTTCAACGTATTGCTTTGATAGGGACCCTAGCCATATTTCTCGTCGGCCTTAGCCTGATTCCCCTGGGCGATCGACCGGCTTAAATATTAATAAGATCCACTGACTGTCACCAGCGGATTTTTTCCCGTACTCCAAGAATGTCCATCTATTCTCGCACGATGAAACGACTAAAATCCCATTCTGTATGGGTTCTTCTTG
The DNA here is from genome assembly GCA_024638855.1 of Chloroflexota bacterium. GTDB lineage: Bacteria > Chloroflexota > Anaerolineae > Promineifilales > Promineifilaceae > UBA11865. Next base: position 6,726 of record JAHEJP010000226.1, on the reverse strand, counting down.
CCTATGGCTTGATCTCTGTAGCTATAATTGCCTTTATTGGTTATTTTGTTGTCTACAATATTTACACCCTCTCCTTACTTAAGTTTCCCTTCGACTACGATCAGGGAGAAGGTTTTGAGTTGATGGATACAATATTATTCAGCCGCGGTCAGTGGCCTTACCGTGACAATAATAGCTATCCTTTCTACTCCTCAAACTATCCACCTGTATACCATTTAGTTATCGTCCCTCTAATCTGGTTGTTCGGTCCGGAATACTGGACTGGTCGTTTGGTGGCCTATCTAGGGACGCTCATAACTGCGGGGACGATCGGCTATGCAGTTCACAGAGGAACAAAAAGAAGTTGGTTGGCATTGATATCAGCCCTCGCTTTTCTCGCGTCCAATTACATCTATCACATTGGCCCCCTATTCCGACAGCATATGTTCATGGTGATGTTTGAGACACTGGCCGTCGTATTAGTCACGGTTGTAGTCGAGCGTGAAGAACTTTCTGGCAAACGTAACAATATTGGCCTAACCGTAGTTCTGTTGTTGTTATTGCTTGCTGGCTATACGAAACAACTTGCTTATGCTACGGTTGTGGCCGTTTTCGGATTCCTTTTCTTGAGACAAACAAAGCGGGCCCTCTTATGGGCTTTTCCCTTTGCGATCATAACGGGCGTAATTTTTTTCCTGATCAATTTAGCAACAAACGGGCAATGGCTCACAAATACGATTACTGCCAATATCAACCCCTATATTCCTGCTCAGGGAATCGGATTACTTCGACAATGGTTCAATCTCCATCTGATTTTAACGATGGCGGCGATTGTTTTTGCCTTTTACCAACTATATTTTGATCGCCTTTCTGCCTACACTACTTGGTTCGTCGTAGCCGCGGCCAACGGCTTGACCGCTGGGAAATGGGGTGCCGGTGAGTCATACTATGCCACGGCTGTAGCTGCTAGCTGTATTCTAGCTGGCCTAGCTTTTGGCAAATTCGTCACTTGGAATAAGAATAAGGGACATCTGCGATATGCTGGGTCGCTAGCTCTGGTGGCGATCCTGTTTTTGTTCCAGGCCAACTTGTTCTTTCATTTACCTACTCATTCCCAGGCATTACGGACAGTTGCCGCTGGATTGGGGAAACCGGTAGAATCATACGTGGCGCCCCAAACATCTTGTTCCATGGCCCGACAACCGGTGGTGGTGCCTTATGTCGATTCGGCCGGTGTCGGCCTAATCGGTAGACCTCCAACCAGAGCGGATATTGAAGCCGGTATTAAAATCGCCAATTTCGTCAAAAGTGGCGATACGGCCGCCTTTAGCGAAGAAGCTGGTTTTAACCTTTACGCCGGGAAAGATGTTATCACAAATCCCACTCAATTGCTTAATCTTTATAACAATGGGCAGGTTGATCTCTCCGAAATGCTCGCAATGTTGGAGAACCAAGAATTTGATTCGATCATTTTCAGAGCTCAGTTTTATCCCCCACCCGTCCTTGAAGTAATCGGCCGAAATTATGAAACGACACAGCTCATTGAAATGAACGGCTTTGTTTATTGTCTTCTGACACCAAGGGAAAATCCGATTTGATGACTGGTGAAATGAACATATCGATTGACTGCCCGTTTTGCCAGGGTGTGACTCCGCTGGCGGCTGAAACGGCTGACTTGACCTGTACAAGTTGCGGTCGTCAAATCCGATTGGCGGGACATCTGTGCCCAAACTGCTCAGCATATCAGATCGAAGAAACCAGTATCTGCCTCGACTGTGGAGAACCACTGAGTATCGTCTGTCACCAGTGTGGCACGGCCAATTGGTCTGGATCGGAATATTGCACCGGATGTGGATACGAGATTGATGCGGCTAGTTCTGTGATATCTTTCGCCTATAGAACGACAGCCGAGCGACTAAGCAAGCAATTGGAGGATGCGGGTGAGCTTATGAAACAGGAGGAACTTGCCTCTCGCCATCGTATGGCAGAATTGATGGCTGCAGAAGAAACCCGTCAAGAGGAATTGCGCTTTAGAATCAAAAATCAAAAAGAACAGGAACGGTGGCTCTTAATAATCATGTTTGGGACAGTGTCCCTCTTCTTGCTTGGATTAATCCTCTATGCCATTCTCAGCACATTTGGCTAATATATGAATACGTTGCTGCTTGAAACAAAAACGCGCTATGGTAACAGAGGGCCTGTTTATGAAATCACTTTGCCAACATTCAGTGGTCCTCTTGACCTGTTGCTACACTTAATTGAAAGAAATGAGTTGGATATAACGGCAATTTCCCTTACAACGGTAGCAGATCAGTATCTCCAGCAAATAGAAAAGCTAAAAGAAAGGAACGTCGAAGATCTGATGGATTTTCTGGTCATCGGCGCAAGATTATTGGTCATTAAGAGTCGTGCTCTTTTGCCCCAACTTCCACCCGAATTAACTGGGGATAATGATGAAGAAGATCCTGCTGAGGCTCTCGCTCGCCAACTTAGGCATTATAGACGATTCAAGTTAGCAGCTTCTTGGTTGCGCAACCGAGAAGAAAATGGTTTACGAACCTATCTTCGAATCGCGCCCCCACCAAAATTGGATCCAACCCTGGATTTGACTGGAATCAACCTGCACACTTTGGAAGAAGCATTGTTATTTGCTCACAGTCGTGCAGCCTTGCGAGATGATAGCGTCTCCGTGGCTGTCGATAAAAGAAACTTCACTATCGAAGGTCAGGTTGCCCGTATGCAGCAGAGGATTGGCGAAATGGGGAGGGTTTTCTTTGATGAAGTGCTTTCTAGCCAGACAACGTGGTCAGAAGTATCGGTAACCTTGTTGGCGGTACTTGAGTTGATAAAGCGGCATGAAGTCAATGTGCGACAACCTGAACTCTTCGGAAAAATCGAAATTATTAAGGCCGAGTCCAATGGTTGACAATTATCGGCTTGCGTTCCTCAAAAGGTGGCGGCTCTCTCTACGCAAACCAGGTTCATGCCCACTTACATTTCAACTTCAGGGCAAGTAGTCCCTATTTCACGTTGCATGAATGACCACTCGGGGAAAGTGGCAAACCGGTCACGGGGGGAATTAACTTTTCCTATGTCAACATCCAAGACATCTTGGCTTACGCCTTGGGTTTTTATATATTGGAACAGCGTGACTGCCGGCAAATCCTCATTATATTGCTTCAGAAACGCCTCATAAAAGGGTTTTCGTTCCTCTGGCAGAGTTAATTTCCTGGCAATCTCTAAGGCTTCACTTGCTCTTCGATTGTTCCATCCACCGTAATTTTGGCCGTCTATAATCGCTTCTTGACTCCAGAAGTCATAGAGATCTGGATCGCCATTAGGTTGGACATCAATCAGGAAGACATCAAACTCCTGGTCTTTGATAACTGTCGGCAACTCAACATTGCTCAACTTGTTCAAATCTGTCTTGACACCAATGTTGGACCATTGATCCATCACGCTTTTCGCAATTGCATCATGAATCGGGTTATCATCGATCAACAATCTTATGATCAATTGCTCACCTTCTCGTTCCCTGAACGGGCTTCCATCAACTTCTGTCCAACCTGCACTATCAAGAGACGCTAGTGCAGCATCTTTATTAAAGGCGTAATTATTCAATAATCCTTCGGCTTTGGCCCATGTATCCGGAAGATACGGCCCTAAAAGTGGGATAGCCTGTCCAAATAGGGCATTGTCGACGATTTCTTCGCTATTTAAAGCTTGAACCAACGCGTGTCTTACTTCTGCCGTCCGTATTGCAGGTGATGCACTTTCGCCAAAGTTGAAAAGCAGCTGTGCATAACGTCGTGCTGGGTAAGAGAATAAACGAATTTCCGGAAGCACCCCAATCTGTTTAATGTCTGAACTAGAAAAGCCTCCGAGCGAATGAATCTCATCGTTTGAATAGGCCGCCGCCATAGATTCGGAGTCTGGAAAAAATCGAACTTCCAAATAATCAAGTTTTGATTTGTCACGCCAATAACGTGGATTTGGAACTAGGCGCAAAAAACCATCTCGCTGAAAATCATTGCCAGGGACAATCATAAACGGCCCTGAACCAATCGGTGACTGATTGAATGGATGAAGTGCCAATTCTATAGGAGTAACATCCTGCAAGATATGGCGTGGTAAGATACCTCTCGTCGTGGCCTCAAGGAATGGCGAGTAGGGTGTAGGCAAAATGAAGCTAATTTCCGATTCGGCCGTTTGGCTGATGATCACTGATTCCCACAAGAACTTTACCTGAGCAGCTCCGGGAAATTCTTCTTCCTGCAATATGCCGTAAGTGAACGCAACGTCTTCGGCCGTTACGGGCTCTCCATCGTGCCAAAACACATCGTCGCGCATCTCGAAAGTATAAACCAGGCCATCATCACTAACTTGCCAGGAGCTTGCCAGTGCGGGCACAAGATAACCCTCATTGTTGTATCGAGTTAAACCATCGAAGATCAGGTCGACATACTCTCGATCTAGTGGATTTGAATCACTTAATAGAGGATTGATGTATTGTGGCTGACCAATGTTACCTTCAACAAACCGTCCTCCAGAAGATGAGAGAGAGGTCGTACAGGTTCCAGACGATTGGATCTGAAATCCCGAAAACGATATGACAAATAAGATGCCAACCGCCGCCAGGAGGAGTTGCCAACGAAGCTCGATCCTCATTCAGTTTTTTTTAGAAGTAGAAACTAGACCTGACCGAGGGAAATGAAGGTCAGGAGAGTACAAATGAAAAAGGCAATTCCGAAACCAATGGTGGCACGGTGCATTGTTGCGTCCATTCCTCGACGTGTGCGATATCCTGAGCTATCGCCGCCCACCAAGTTGCTCAAATCTGAACCTTTCGCTTGCAATATTACCAATACGACTATTACAACCGCCAAGATGATCTCTGCTACACTGAGAAATGGTGCTAAGCCTGCTATATCCATTTTGAAATCCTCTCTAGCGAATTTTGGGTTTGATCCTACTCAGGTCCTCGATTACAAAGGTCTATGTTGAACAATCGAGTACCAATTTGCCAAACACGGGATTATAACAAGCTCTTTGATGGTAGGCGAATGTCATACGGGATGGTAAACTAATTTCTATTACTTATTATCGGCTGGTGCTGAGTCATAATTACCCTTAGCTACAAAGATCGCATACCGTGCTGGACATCATCAACGTAACAAAACGTTTCTACTCTCTTGTAGCCATAGACAATGTTAGCCTAAAGGTCGCACAAGGGGACGTCCTCGGTGTATTGGGACCAAATGGGGCAGGAAAGACGACACTATTTAGGCTAATAGCAGGTTTCCTATATCCCGATTCAGGAACAATTCGGCCTACATACGGAAAATGGCCCTCTTTAGGATATAAACCTGAGCGCCTGTTGTTCCCCAATCATTTAAAGGTTAGCCAATACTTAGAAATGATGGCGGAAGTATCCAACTTATCCCCAGGCAACATCAAAAAATCTGCTTTTCAGAGCCTTGAACGCGTTAACCTGGCCTATGCGGCCGAGAAGAAGATTAAGGATTGCTCCAAGGGGATGCGCCAGCGCCTGGGTCTTGCGCAGGCTATGATCGGCGATCCTCAGCTCTTGCTCTTGGATGAACCATCTAATGGGCTGGATCCGGAAGGTCAAGCTGATATTTGCCGCCAAATCAAGGAGCTACAGGCGGACGGAAAAACAATCGTCTTAGCATCACATCAATTACTAGAAGTGACAAGAGTCTGCACGCATTTGATCATTCTAAATAAAGGCAGCATACACTACGAAAATAGCATGCAAGCGGCATTAGCAGAACGACCACATACTAAAATCGTTGTCGATAAGGATACCTCTTCGCTGCGCCAATTACTTCTCAGCCTACATCCGCAAATAGATATTTCAGGTCGCGAGATAATTTTGAATCTTGATGCAGTAAAGATCCGGCCAAACGTTCTTCGAATATTACTAACCGCGGGATACGATATTATTAAGATCGAACAGAGCCGCATAACTCTCGATGAAATATATGCTGAGGCTGTTCAATGAGCCGAAGAATTTTGGCGCTTGTCGCCTATCTCCTCCGCTCGCATCTTTTCTCGCTTGCCGGCCTGCTATATATTTTATTGTCGTTAGTGTTCTATTTGATCTTATTTGAACCTCGCCAACAAACACCAGATATCGACTATTATATTCTGGTCCTTGGAATTCTTGGGTTAGCGCTTTCATTCCTGGTCACGTTGACTGTCTCAGCCAGAGCGAATAGGGCTTCTCACCTCCCTATACTCGTTCGATTACTTAGCAGGATCGAATACCTATCAGCAGTGCTAATTGCATCGATCTTCTTTGCTACAATTTTGCAAGTTTTGGTAGCTCTCCTGGCACTTGTGGCAAACGGTCCAAATCTTGGGATAGTTGATTTATTAACGATCCCCCCTCTTTGGATTGCAGGAAATATGTTGTTCGCTGTACTGGCGCTTCATGCGACCGATTTGGTAACAGCTGGATGGTCCCGCGTATACGTCTTCGCCTTTCTTGGCCTGATACTCTATCTTCAGGGTGGCATGAATGTCTTGGGAGGTTGGCTAAGTACGCTCTTCAATCGAATTGGCGCTAGTCTGCTGACCAGTGGTATGGATTCTATGGCATCTATATTCTTTGATATCGGCTCCTGGTTTTCTGGCGAAGAACCGACGATATTAGAAAGTGTACTAGACATGGTATTTTGGCCGTTTGCGGCTATTGCCGAGGCATCAATTCATGGTTCTTTC
>JAHEJP010000225.1 GCA_024638855.1 Chloroflexota bacterium | reverse complement strand
CGATCGTAAGAAAGCTCTGGATGGCGCGCGCAAGATGATTACCCAGTACTTGGGTCAACAGCCACATTTGATGAAAGCCAGCGGTGTAAGTCAAGAGTTGCTCGACGACATACATCAGGTATTGACATGGCCGGCATCAGATGAAGAGATTGAATCGGCTATGCATCTGGTGCCAGATGATGTCGTTCAGATGTGTACTGCTAGCGGTTCGCCGGAAGAAGTCAAGGCTAAGGTACGAGAATACATCGATAATGGCTGTACATGCCCGATCCTATATCCGTTAGGGGATCCCTGGCTTATGATTGACATATTCGCTGACGGCTACAATTAAAAAGTTATGCACTCATTGGGTTCAAGTTAGCGAGCGTTATCTTGAGCCCAATCTCCTTTTGTTTTCCTGCCCTCTCACTACATCCGAACACTTTCTTTACTGCCTTGTAACTAAGTTATGTAAAGTATCTAAAACATCAACTTCAGTCAAATAAGATAGGATAGAACCCTACATGGAAGAAAAAGATATTGAATACCATGGCCTCATGGCCGAGACATGGGATTTCTTTCGGGGGGATACGTCTGACTGGGAGGATAGATTCTTTTTCAGAGCAATGATCGACCAATATGGACAGCCTGTCTTGGATGTGGGTTGCGGAACCGGCCGGCTGCTACTGGATTATTTAGCGGAAGGAATTGACGTCGACGGCCTGGATATTTCGCCTGATATGTTGGCCATTTGCCGCCAAAAAGCGGTAGAGCTCGGGTTGGAGCCTCGCTTATTTGAGGGCGAAATGGCCTCGATGACCTTGCCCCGACCTTATCAAACCATCATTGTTCCTTCCAGCTCATTTCAATTGGTTACCGATGAAGAAGTGGCCGCCCGAACCATGAATCGATTCTTCGATCATCTGCTGCCCGGAGGTGTCTTGATTATGTCTTTCATGATCTTTGGGGGCGACGGCAAACTATCCGACTGGCGGCTGGCCAATGGGAAAAAAAGATCAGAAGATGGGGCCCTGGTCCAATTCTATATACGCGGCCGCAACGACCCGGAAACTCAATTACAACACAATGAAAGCCGCTATGAGATCACACTTGACGGGGAAATGATCGATTCGGAATATCACCAGCGATCGCCAGCGACACGTTGGTATACACAAAGCCAAGCACTAAAACTTTTTGAGATAGCGGGTTTCAGTCGTACCCAGATCTTTAAGGGAGCGACAATGGAGCCTGCGTTAGACGAAGACACTCTCTTTTCCGTATTGGGAGTAAAGACTTAGGATAATTTCGGGTGGCATTGAGCCAAAAACCCGCACCAAATTAGATCAAGATTACGACTAAAAATTGCTGAAAAAGTTGTGGGAGATCAGCAAGAACTCAATCTTCTGCATTGGAAAGTGACATTTGTCACAAAAGTCGTGATATTTGCAACTACCAAGCGATTGATCGCTTGCCTATACTAAGCCTTGTATCGTTTGAAAAGCCTTTCATTTTGTGTAAAAGGTTAAAGTGATCATGACCAATTCAGAGACTATCACGCACGACGTAATTATTGTTGGCGCCGGTCTGGCAGGTTCCTGGGCGGCGATGGTGGCAGCTCAGCAAGGTGTGAATGATATTGGTGTGCTTTCCAAGATCCACCCCTTGCGGTCCCATAGCGGCGCAGCGCAAGGTGGCATTGCGGCCGCCTTGAATAACGTTCGCCCCGTGCCCGATACCGGACCCAGGGGGCCACTGGAACCAATTCCCTCCGGTGATCAACTGGTGGATAGTTGGGAGCTCCATATGTTCGATACGATCAAAGGCTCCGACTGGCTAGGGGATCAGGATGCTATTGAAGTAATGGTCAGGGAAGCTCCCGATATCATCTATGAATATGAGCACTTGGGTTGTGTGTTCAGTCGCCTACCGGATGGCCGTATCGCCCAAAGACGATTTGGTGGGCATAGTTCTCCAAGAGCTAATTACTCCAAAGACTACACCGGACATGTCTTGCTGCATACGATCCACGAACAAGCCTTGCGTCATGGGGTTAAGTTCTATAGCGAATGGTACTGTATGGACCTCATAATCGAAGATAATATTTGCCGCGGTATCGTCGCCATGGAGATATTGACTGGCAAACTGTTTACGATGCGGGCCAAAGCCGTTATGTTCGGCACGGGTGGATATGGCCGAGCCTTTAAGATAACGTCCAACGCTTATGCGAATACGGGTGATGGCGTCGCTATTGCCTACAATGCAGGCATCCCGCTAATGGATATGGAGTTCGTGCAATTTCATCCTACCGGTTTATACCGGCACGGGATACTCATGAGCGAAGCTTGCCGGGGAGAGGGTGGCTATCTGACAAATAAGGCTGGCGATCGTTTTATGGAGAATTATGCTCCGGACAAGATGGAGTTAGCGCCTCGAGACTTAGTCAGCCGTTCTGAACAGACAGAGATCGACCAGGGCAGGGGAGTTGGAACAGATGGTCAAGGTATTTACCTTGATCTGCGACATCTTGGGCGAGACAAGATTCTGAACAGGTTGCCTCAAGTACGAGAGTTGGCTATCGATTTTGTGGGAGTTGATCCGATTGAGGATCCCATCCCGATACAACCTACCGCCCATTACAGTATGGGTGGAATTCCGACAGATGTTGATGGTCGTGTATTGGTCGACGATCTGGGCACGCCGGTCACGGGATTTTATGCGGCCGGCGAGTGCGCTTGCGTGAGCGTCCATGGCGCCAATAGATTAGGTACCAATAGCTTATTGGAAGCATCTCTATTTGGAAAACGTGCTGGTCGAGCAATCGCAGAATTCGTGTTGGACGGCGCGGATCTGTTGCCAATCTCCGGCGATCCCATCGCTAAGAACCAAGAAAGAATTCAACGATTTTGGGATAATCCAGGCACTGAATCGATTGAAGTGATCTCTCAAGAGTTAAAAACCAACATGACTGACAACTGCGGCATTTTCCGTGATGAGGAGAGGTTATTGGTCGCTCGAAGCAAGATCGCCGAATTGAATCAACGCTTCGCCAATGGGCAGGTTAGTGACAGGAGCCATCGCTTCAATACGGACTTGTTGATGGCGATTGAAACAGAAAACCTATTGTGTTTTAGTGAAGTGATCGTCGATGGGGCGCTAGAACGTACTGAAAGCCGAGGTGCCCATTCAAGGACTGATTATCCAAAACGTGACGATGAGGAGTGGCTGAAACACACGCTGGCTCACAGGCTCGAAGATGGCAGTCCAGAGCTGAGTTATAAGCCAGTTGATATTGATTGGGATAAATATCCGCCCCAAGAGCGGAAATATTAACAGATAACAAGTGCTTTCCTGGCTGGATGATAAGGAGACAAGTTTATGGCCATAGAAGCAGCAACTATCCGTATCCAAAGATTTAATCCGGATAAAGACAAAAAACCATATATTGAAACGTTTGAGCTGGTGCCTGAGCGAGATACAACTGTGCTCGATGCCTTGCATACAATTAAGGCAGAACGGGATGGTAGCCTAACCTTTCGCCGTTCTTGCCGCCATGCGATCTGTGGTAGTTGTGCGATGAATGTAAATGGACAAAACATTCTGGTCTGTAAAACGCCCTTGCAGGATGTCCTTGATAAAAAACGGCGGACCACTATCCGGCCGTTGCCATATTTACCCATTATTAAAGACCTTGTCGTCGACCGCAGCAGTTTCTGGGAACAGTATTTACGCGTTAAACCCTGGCTATTGCCACCGGCTGATGTTCCTGAAAAGGAGTTTCGCGTTAGCCCAGAAGAAGTAGCTGCTCTCAACAATGCCGAAACTTGTATCATGTGTGGCGCCTGTTATTCAGCCTGCCAGGTTATTGGTATGAATAAAGAATACATTGGTCCACACGCCTTATTGAAGGCTTTTTTACGGATTTTAGATCCGAGAGATATGGCACCTAACGAACGACTACAGGATTTGGCTGGTGGTGATGGTGTTTATCGCTGCCATACTATCTTTAATTGCATAGATGCCTGTCCAAAAGACCTGAACCCAACCCAAGCCATTGAAACGCTGCGTAAACTAGCACAGAAACGGGAAGCCTTCGAGTCTGCACGCCAGGACCGCCAATTAACTATCAAAGATCCAATCGCGTTCGATTGAGGATATCGGCGGCGAGTCGACTGTTTAATGAAATGAGCGAACATCGATGAAAAGTAGCTATTCTGTCAGGAGATAAGCATGTACAAAAGCACAGGCTTTGTCAGTTTTGTTTTGCGTAGATTTACCGGCGTTGCCCTGGTCCTTTATTTGTTTACACACATGTGGGTTATTGGCTCCATTAACGGAGGCCCGGATGCGTTCAATGCAAGGTTAAACCTTGTCCAATCCCCCCTATTCAAAGTTCTAGAGGTGGCGTTGCTGGCGGCCGTCGTCTACCATGCTTTTGATGGCATCCGGCTGATTATCGTGCATTATTTTAATGTCACCGAATATCGTAAGAGTCTCTTTTATGCCGTCTTCGCCATCTCCGCGATTTTAGTTATCGCTGGTGGCTTACCCATCTTGTTATTTGCCCTCGAAGGGTAGGGAGTGGAGGTATCTTCATGCGCGTATTTCAAATGCAACGTTATAGCGCCATTGGCTTGTTGGTATTCTTGACCATCCACATGATTGTGGTGCATTATCCCCCATTTCATATTGACTTCAGCCGGATAATCGTCCGGCTGAACCAACCACTGTGGAAAGCGATTGATATTCTATTCCTGATATTCGTCTTGATCCATGCCCTGGCTGGCGCCTATGTTGTGCTGACAGATGTCCAGCGATTTAATAAATATCAGCGTGTTCTGGCAGGGCTGGCTGTTGTGATTGGTGTCCTGGCATTTATCTATGGAACCATGACCATATTAGCCTTTCAGGCACCAGAGGCAATCACCGTACTAGCTCCTTAATGAACCCAATACAATGGCAGCATACTTTACATAATGAACAAAGTAAACCATTGGCACGATAGCGACGAGTTCTGGTTGGCCTTCGCGCCATTTATGTTTGATGAAGACCGCCTTGCAGGCACGCCTGGTGAAATCGATAAAATCCTAGCTCTCCTGAATATTGATGATGAAGCCAGCATTTTAGATATGGGTTGTGGACCGGGACGGCATTCGCTTGAGTTGGCTCGGCGTGGATACACGGTCACTGGCATTGATAGGACTTTGCCTTACTTAGAAGTTGCCCGGCAGAAAGCGGCTGAAGCCGGCCTAGATATTGAATTCCATCACGGCGATATGAGGAAATATGAGCGGCCTAATCATTTCGACGTTGCCCTGTCGCTTTTTACCTCATTTGGTTATTTTGAAGCGGCTGGTGAGAATCGCCAGGCTCTGTCGAATATATATCACTCTCTAAGGACGGGGGGGAAGTTTATCCTGCAGTTTATGGGAAAAGAAGTCTTGGCCCGGATATTCGTGGAGCGAAATTGGGTTGAAAAGGATGGCGCTTTCCATTTACAGGAGCGAAGCGTCAGCAATAATTGGTCCTGGATTCAAAATCGGTGGATTCTTCTGAAAGATGGTGAAACCCGAGAATACGAGACTGGCCACTGGCTGTATTCGGCTTTCGAGATAACCGAAATGCTTCTAGAGGTTGGTTTTTCGACGGTTAATATTTACGGAAACCTCGACGGGGACGACTATGATATCAAAGCGCAACAGCTGGTTGCTGTCGCCCAAAAAGCTTGATCGACATTTCTTCGGTTAGGGAGCAATAACTATGGTGACAAATAATCCAGATCTCGACAGGGTATTGATTTCACAAGCACAGATTGCGGAGCGAGTAAAATCAATTGCCGCCCAAGTAGCAAAAGATTACGACAACGTTGATAACCTCTATATGGTCGGTATCTTGAAAGGCGCTTTCATTTTTTTAGCTGACTTAGCCAGAGAATTACAAGTGTCGCATTCAGTGGATTTTATGGCGGTTTCTAGCTATGGTAAGACAGCGACTACATCTGGTGAGGTGCGCCTGGTTTTGGATTTAAGAGAGCCAATTATCGACAAACACGTATTGATTGTGGAGGATATTGTCGATACAGGGCACACACTCAATTACCTGCTCAAGACGCTCCGAGGGCGCCAGCCGAAATCTCTTAAGACCTGTGTACTCGTACGAAAAGAGCGGGACAGTCTCGATATAAATGTTGATTACCTTGGGTTCACAATTCCTGATGTCTGGGTTGTTGGCTATGGTCTAGATTACGCGGACAGCTACCGCACCTTGCCTTATATCGCTGAGCTCAACAAACGGGTCTATAGTAAATAGCAGTCGTGTCAATCTGGATAGAACTTTGCTTCAACCAGGCCATTATCCTATTAGCTTATGACTCCCCAATCTGAATCTCTCCAGCCCTCATCCGTATGCCGGTAGACAACGGCATTCGGAAAGACCACCATGCCGGATTAAGGGCACCTGGCTTAGGATTTTCTGGCCAGTTGCTGCCAACCGAATAACCCTCCATGATCATTTCCACTGCTGTTTTTGACATGCCTGGTTCAAGGCATTCGAGATCGCGTAGAAATGGCTTTCGGTTATTCCAGTTGATCTCTCTCACGGCCCCTATAAATTAAATGACCAAAAATAAGAACGCAATGCGAACCTTTGGAGGATAAGCCCGAAGCAAAATAGTCGTGATGATTACTATTAGCCCGGCAACGATGAGACTTATGCGGAGGCTAAGGGAAACGGTCGCGAGAACATCGAAAAAGATAAAGAGAGAGCGCTAGCGACCACTAACAAGCAGACGAAGGATAAGAATTTCTAGTTGAAAGTTTTTCCTGAATGCTTGCGTATTATCGAACTCTACACATTGATGAAGCCATTGAACCTTTGCATTTTGCCTGAACTACGGTCTAGATGGTAGGCATATGGTCGCCATTCGACCGTCCGGAGGTGCCGGCTTACCTAAGTTAGAGCCATTTCGACTTTTCTATTGGATTCAGAGAGCCTATCAAATTGGTAATTTTGTGAAATGGCTCATCCCATCCGGAATTAGGAAAAGAAAAAGCCCACCATTGGGGGGCGGTGGGCTTTCTCCCCCGGGTCAAGGGGAGTGTTTGGCGCATACATATAATACACTATTTTCAAAAAAATTGTAACTAGTAATTTAAGCCCATGACCCTGATAAGGGGTAGGTACTAGTGGTACCCAGGTAGTTGTTGAGTATTCAGGTTCTGAAACTCAGTGTTTTGGCACTTCTGGGTAACAAAGGTAGACTAAAAGTTAGTCGAAGAACTAGAGGTAGCCCTGGTTATGAATTCGGATCCCAATGATAATTTCGTTGCCAAATGAGATGAGGTCTGTACTCTTTATTGGGTTTTACCACCGATGAGTAAAATTCTTAAAGGAAAAGACAGGGCGCAATCATTAAGCTGATGGTTTATCCTTTTTATAGTGCTGAACAACCCGGTGATTTTCCCCCAGTAAATTGTGCAACGAATCGATGATTTCGTTAGTGAAGTCATCGTCCATTGATTCACCAGCATCGAGAGCCGAATCGAGATGCTCAAGAGCCTTGGCCGGTTTTCTCTGATGCAAAGCATCGGAAGCCGCCTTATATTGATCATCAAGTTCGTCTAATCCGGTGAATCCATCCCCGTCTTCCATATCTACCATGAACTTAGCCAGAGGCAGCAGTTTTTCAGCGCGTTCTCTATCTGGGCCACCGGGAAAATCCTTCAAAAGAACAAAGGCTTCAAAGCCACGTCCTTTTTTTAGGTGCTGTTCGGCTTGTTTTAGTCGTTTTGCCGGATTGGTGCTTGTCTTAATAGCTGGTGGTGGCGGCGGGCTGGAGGTCACTTTGTCTATGAAGCGCCGTACCAATGGCTCAGGCAGCGCGCCTGTGAACTCGTTAACCATTTGGCCATTTCTAAAAGCTTTTACGGCCGGAATGCTTCGAATTTGATATTGCGCTGCCGTCCGCTGATTATATTCTGTATTGAGTTTGGCTAATACAAATTGGCCGTCGGGTTCTTCCGCTATCCGTTCCAGAACAGGTCCTAACATCCGGCACGGCCCACACCAGGCGGCCCAAAAATCGACAACAACGGTCGTCTTATAAGAACGCTGCAAAACCAGTTGCTTAAAATTATCATCTGATGCATCAAAGATCGCGGCTCGCTTAACGCCCTTATTCTTTTTCAAAAAACCGAATAGACCCATTATTTATCCTCTTGTTTTTGGATTTAGTCTTCATCAACCATTGTTGAGTTTACCAAATTTGTTAAAAGACTCCGTAAGCCTGGTTGCAAAGTAGAAGTTAGCTGGTGACTGGTCGCCTGTCTGAAGTCCAGGGCGCTTCTGGTGCGAATGTTATTCGACTCAGTTCAAGCAATACCGTATCATAGTTTACTCGCCAACCGGCAAAATCTTGCCATGCCAAATCGCGATCACTCTTAACAGGGACGCCGGCAGAAACGAACTGGTCATAAACGGCGTCGAATTCTTCACGTGTAATACTGATTGGATCGTGGGGAAATATTGTGTTTTCTTGATATTTGACTCGAAAGAAGTTGGCGATTCGGCGTAGAGCTAAAAAACCGGCTCGAACACATAAGGCTGCCTGAGCATCCCAAGGAATATCGACAACGGAAAGAGTCAGAGCAGCGGCATCAAGTACGGTGCCAGCGGTAGTGACCCAGGAGTGATCTGGTTGGGGAGATCGGAAAAACACCAACGCTGCCAGAGCGGTATGACTCTCTTCAATTTC
>JAHEJP010000224.1 GCA_024638855.1 Chloroflexota bacterium | reverse complement strand
GCCGGGGTGGGCGGTATTGAGTTCTGATTGATTTACTTTTCCGGCGTGCAGGTCGAAATAGACATTGGCCAGGTTGCCGCTCACGCAGGCAATAACTTCACTATCCATCGTTGCCGGAAACGTCTCTTGCGGCAATTGCCGTTCCAGCGTTCTTGCTGCCTGGTCCAGGGCCGCGCCTGTCACCCGGCCGACACGATGCGTTCCCTGCATGCCCTCAATCTCGGTCATCAGGGCCCCAACATGGCCTTGGGCGCTTTCGGTGGCGTTGATCTCAGTCACCCGGGCGCCGCTCTGCACCAAGCTCTCCAGGCACTCGCTGAGCGTTTGCCCATAGCGCTGCTTAAAGGTGGCGCCATAGGATTGCCCGTGGTCCGAAAGCAGAAAGACATCATACGGTCGGGGCGCATTGTGTTTTATGACCTCAAGAACCCTCCCAAGTTGCCTATCGATGCCACGCAACGTATCCAGGGCATCCTTCGTGTCCGGCCCCGAGTGATGGGCCACCTCGTCGTAACCAACGAAGGTCGTGTAAATGGCCGGGCTGCCACGCATGATATCCAGGACAACCGTATAGGTACTGACATCGCGCATGAAAACAACCGTAACACCGCGCAACAGAGGATAGGCTTTTTCCAGACGGTTGATACGCGGCCGGACATTACGGAGACGCTGCCTGAGCGCCTGAAACAATTCGACGACGATGTCGTAGAATGTCAAGACCAGGGCTCTCGTGAAGAAATAGGGGTTTAGGAAAACAAGATACATATCTCCCGGGCTACGACGGTCAACCTCTTCGGGGCCCTCGATCAAAACACTCATGGTTAAGAGCGCCTTCTGAGCATCGCCCGACATCAGGTTGTTGATGCTGGTGCCCCCACGGAGTAGACCCTGCCCCTTGCCGTAGCGGGCATTGATCTCGGCCGCGTCATGGTAGTTGTTAGACACATACAGCCGCCCTTGCTCCTTGTCATACCAGCGAAAGGCGGGGATGTCGTAGTTGTCGCCGTACATGATGCCGGCCTGGCAAGCCGACGTCTGTGAAGGTAGCCCACAATCCGTATGGGAAATCGCGTGCGTTCCTTCCTCCATGAGCTTTGCGGCCGTTGGCATGATGCCGGCTTCAATAGCCTTCTTGGCCCGAGCGTAACTCAAGCCGTCGATCTCTAGCATGACGATACCCCGCCCGGGGTCGTCTTCCCGGGTTTCAAGCCGGCGTTTACTCAGCCACTGCACGACGCCATCATAGAATGAATAGTCATCATCGATTGTGGTTACACTAGTCAGTAAGGTATTGACGGCCGAAAGAATCAGGGCGCCTAGCAAGGCCGATCCGAAGTTCTCGACCTGGAAAAAGGGCAGAAAGTACGAGGTTAGCATCAGCATGAAGGCATTAATGACCAGGGTAAAAAGCCCGACTGTGATCATACTGATCGGCAGGGTTAGCAGCACCAGTACCGGCCGCACCAAGCCATTCAACAGCGCTAAAACAATGGCCACAGACATAGCCGTCGTCAGGGCGCCGTCTTCGGCCGTGTCCAACGAGATACCGCTGACGATCCAGGCCGTCAGCAGCAGGGATAGCCCCTCGATGACGGTTACGACAAAAAAACGAATGACGAGACGCAGGAATCCTTTCATAGTTAGTCCTAGGAGTTTACTCGCTGCCCATCTTGCGCCCTAAGCGCCACCAGGCAAATATAAACAGAATCAATCCGTAACCAATCAGACCCAGAACAACGGGAACCGTGATGGCCAGGCCACGGAGCATGATGTCTTGCAGGAGCATTGTGCCATAAGTAGCCGGTATCAGCCAGGAGACAATCTGAACCGAATCGGCCAACTGGTGTAGTGCGATGAAAAAACCGCTGAAGAAGATGCTGGCCAGAAGAACGATCATTGAATATTGTACGGCCTGGGTGTCGGTCTGGGAGATGACAGAAATTGCAAAACCCATACTGAGCGACGTAAATAGCAGAGCCAGTATCACGGCGGCATAGGCAGCCCAACTACCCAACATGGGGGTCTTCAAGCCCAATACCACCAGGGCGCTTAATATGCTCGCCAAGATGATAGTAAGCACTAAGTAGCTGATGCTTTTTCCAGTTATTGTCTCAAAAGCAGAAATCGGTGCGGCCCGGAACAACTCTATGGAGCCGCCGCGCTGTTCGCGCACGATGGCCAGTGCGGCCAATGTCACGGCCATGTGTTGTAATAGTAACGAAATAACGGCCGGTACATAGAAGTCGATGGGACTGAGCGTGACGCCGCTAAAGTTGAGCACCTGGCCCGTAAACGGCCGGGCGACCACATTTGAGTTCAGGCTCTCGACCTCATCCAGGAAAAGCTCGATCGATCCTAGCTCGGCGACGATGAGCGCCGCCTGCTGTACCTCGGCATCAAATTGGCCTTGCTCTGGATTAAGTAACGATAACGAGGCCATGTGCCTTTCAACCTCGGCGATCTTGCCTAGCAATGTACTGGGCTGATTGCTTTCTTCTTTATCACCTAAGCTTTGCACACCTTCAAAGGCAGCCAGGCCATCGCTCAAGGCGAAAGCTAATAGCTGCACATCCTCGGCCAGAGCCTCCAGGTCGCGCAATGCCGCGGCGCCATCGCCGCGTTCCAGATCATTCTGCAATGACTTGGCGTCGACTTGGGCATCTTGCACTTTTTCGCCGAGCGATCCCGCTTCGGATTTACCTCTGTCGGCGGCCATCTTCAACACATTCTTATTGATCTCATCTACATAGGCTCGCTCAAGCGCCCTTACGTG
This sequence comes from Chloroflexota bacterium, assembly GCA_024638855.1. Lineage (GTDB taxonomy): Bacteria > Chloroflexota > Anaerolineae > Promineifilales > Promineifilaceae > UBA11865. The sequence continues at coordinate 5,986 of JAHEJP010000224.1, read as the reverse complement.
CAGTTGCTCCAAAGGGTCAAGCTCGTGGTGGTGAAACTCCAGGACGGCATGGTTGCCGTCGCGAACGTCTGCCAAAGGATCCTTTGGCGTGACAATGATGAGATCCACTTCCCGATCCACAAGCCGATTATCGGCTTCACCCTTCTCAGCTACGATGTCAACCAGGTTGATGCCGGCCAGGCTATCCGCCAGATCATTAATTTGATCCTGGATCGTGCTGCCTTCTGGTACGACGATAATAGCGTCCAGCGTGCGTGCTTGATTGGTATACCCAAGGCCAAAGAGAAGCAATATCAGGAAAGGCCCCAATATGAGGATGGCCACCAGGCGAGGTTGGCGCAGGATCCCGGCCACCTCTTTGCGGGCGAAGGCTGAAACACGTATTAGAAATCCAGCAAACTTGTTCACCTAAACCTCCTCACTGCCGGCCTGATTGTCTTGCATGACTTTGATAAACACGTCGTCAAAGGGCGGCACATGCTCGCTAATCGCCTCGATATCAATGCCTTTGCTTTCACTCCAATGCAGCAACTCTGGAATGGCTGTCCCGGCATCGTCAACGGTCAGTTGAAGCGATTGGCTATCCAGGAAGGTCAGGTCGCCACGGACGAATGGTAGTTGGCGCAGCGCTTCTATCATTTCGCTGCTTAATGGCGAAGTAGCATGAAAGCGCACGATCTCGCCGCCCATTGCCTTGTAACGAAGATTTTCTGGCGTCTCAACCATCAGCAGGCGACCGTAATCCATGATGCCGACGTAGTCACAGTAGACAGCTTCGCCCACGTATTGCGTGGTGACGAAGAGCGTGTGACCTTCGTCTCGAAGCTGCCGAAAATAATCCCAGAATTTGCGCCGCAACACGGGATCGATACCGGCCGTTGGCTCATCCAGGAAGATAAGTTCAGGATTGTGGATCAAGGTTGTAGCCAGGCTGAGCCGGCGCTGCATGCCCCCAGAGATGTCGCGTACCAGTTTCTTTTCGTGCCCGCTGAGTTCGACCAGCTCTAGCAATTCCCGGAGTCGTTCCTTGCGCTTCATGGGGTAACCATAGATCGATGCGGCAAAATTGAGATTCTCCCAGATGGTCAACTCCGGGTAGAGGATGAAAAGCTGGGGCATATAACCGATCTGTTTGCGTTGCTCCAGGCTGAAGTTTTCTGGACTTTGCCCGAGGACTTTGACTGTGCCTTTGGTCGGCCGGTAATTTCCGATCATGCAGCGTATTGTGGTCGTCTTGCCGCAGCCGCTGGGGCCAATGAAGCCATAAATCGTGCCCCGGGGGACATCGAGCGTTATATCGTTCAGGGCCGTGATATGTCCAAATCGTTTGAACAGACCTTGTACTTCTACAACCAATTCAGGTGATTCTGCTTGCATACTTTCTTCCATTTAGTTCTCCTGATCGATGGGCTTCGTTCAGTCGGCGCAAACATTGGAGAATGTTTCTCGCACGATATGGGCGCCATCTCTCAATACGCCCTCGATAAGTACTCAATCCTCTTGTGAGGCTGCGTTATCCGATCTTTTCTTGTATCAACCCTCTAATCCACCAGCCACAATGGCGGTCTGAGGAAGCAATTCAATTTCTTCTTCGCTGAAGCTGTTCATGACGATCGAGCGCAATTCGCTGGATACACGAAGTCTGTCAGAGATATCGTTTAGCCAGAAGGCAAGGCGATATTCAGCATAAGTAGGGCCAACATCTTGAAAAGTGACCGTTGGTTCGGGATCAGGGAGGATTTCCGAGTGGTCCTGAGCTACCTTCAGCATGATTTGCATGACTTTTTCCGCAGGATTTTCTGTGCTGACACGGAAAAAGACCAATCCTCGGAAGGATCGGTCATCGCGCGTGAAAGTTTTAACTGTAGAAGTGAAGAGTTTTTGGTTGGGCACGATCAGCAATACACCATCAAAAGTGCGCACGATCGTCGCCCGCATGGTGAGTTCGACGACGGTGCCTGTTGTATCATCCACTTCTATGATGTCGCCGGGCCGGACTGAGCGCTCGATCAGCAACCATATGCCACTCACGAAGTTAGATACAATTTCACGCAGGCCAAAGCTGACGCCCACGGCCAGGCCACCTAACACCGCCGCAACGGTGGCCGCGTTTAGATTCAACGCACTAAAGACAATGAGCAGACCGATGAGGACCAAAATGTAACGGCCTAAGGTCAGGTAGGCATCAACATTGCCTGTATCTGCTTCTGTCCGCGTCTTGATAACCTGGCTCGTGATTTCTTGCACGGCCCAGGCCCCAGTTATCCAAAAGTAGAGTCCGATGGTTGCCAGAAGCAGGGCGCCAACAGTTACCGGGTTGTCATAGAGCGAACCCACCACAATCTGCCCCAATTCACCTAAGTCGGCCAATTGGCTAAGGATGATGACCAGCACCAAAACAGCGAAGAAGGGAGAGAACAGCCGGCGATGATAGCGTCGAATCTGCTCGTCTGGAAACAACGCGTAAAGCAGGCCAATGATCAGCCGGTAGATAAGGTAGAGAGCCATTATCTCCAGGGCCAGTGTGACAAGGCCAGCGTACCAGCCCATGAGTCGCCAGATTTGGCGGCTGGCTAAGAGTAAGATGATGCCCAATATGGGAAAGATGATGCTGATCGCTAAAGGCAGGCCATACCGTTGCCATGGTGGATAAGATCTATCAGATTGATCGATAGCCGCGAGCGTTGGCGCGGCCGCTGTCAGCACCCGTTTTGCGACCAGGCCAGCTACTAGCAAGCTGATCAACACTGCTGCCAGTTGCCCTTGGACCGTTGATCGATCCAGATATAGGAGAACTGTGTCAATGAGATCTGACAATGGAGAGAAGTCAACTTCGCTAGGCATGATCTTCGCCTACTCCTGCTCTTTCCAGAGCTCATTTATGAGACGCGTGAGCTCGCTCGCTGCCTGGGCTGGGTCGATCTCACCGGCCAATACGCCGCCAACGTATGGTTCCGCCAACTCCAAGCTCAACAGCTCAAGTTCGATGAAATCCAACGAGGCGGCCGTCTTCGGTTGCGCCAGTAGCGTTGCCTCCAATGGCGCCAGGCGGCTATCAATATCTACCTCACGATTGACCGGGATCTGCGACGGTGTCTCCAGAGCAAGCGTGGTTTGCTGGGCCGGGTTGGTCAGGAAAGTGGCCAACGAAAGGCCTCGTGCGACGCTCCCGGGATCGGCCGCCGGATTGAAGGCGATGACATTAGTGGCGAAATATGCGCGGGCGGTGTTCCCTGGTTGGGAGGGCAAGACGGTTACCCCCAGTTTGTCCTCACCAAGTGCGTCAAGCAGTTCCGGAATCAGTTCAGAAGGGCAGACGAAATAGGTTATCTCGCCCGCAACAAGCGCTTCCTCTAGCAAGCTCATTTCGGGGCTTATGATGATATTCGGATGTTCTCTGGCCCTGAATAACCAGTCCAACCATGTGGCCACCTCATCCTCGTTTAATTTCACCCGGCCCAATTCGTCAAAGAAACTTCCACCAAGCGCCGACATGAGCCAGGCTAATTGGCTGAAGTCAGCCCCTTGCCCAATACGATGCCCGTCTTCCACATCAACCAACAACTCGTCCAGTGTAGCCGGCGGGTTCTCGACCAACGCCCGGTTGTAGCAGAGGACTTGGGTGAAGGTCGAAAATGGCAAACCAACGAGCTGGTCCCGATATTGAACCTGACCTAGCACCAATGGGTCATAGGCTGAAAGATCGATTTCGTAATCGCTCAAATCGCGGATCATGCCCTGGGCCAATAACGGAAACAGACGAAAGTCGGCGATGAGCAACATGTCGGGGCCCAGCCCTTCGTTGACTCGTTGTTTGTAGCGAGCCTGAATCTCATCGACCGGGATCTGTTTGCGCACGATGGCGACGTTCGGATGCAGATCTTTGTAGCCGTCCAGAATCTGGTCCAGCACGGCCGCGTCTTCATCCCCCAGGCTGTGCCAAAGAAGCAGACGATCGTCCAGACCTTCCGCCCGATCATCGCAGGACGAGATAATGGCGGCAACAAGGAGTAACCAGAGAATCAGGACGAGCCGTTTACGGGATCGCCTGAACGCTCCCGCACGGATTCTGGTCCACGAGGACCGCTGATTGATCGCAAAGCTGAGATTCACTATCTATAGTCCTGCATCAAGTTACTGCAACGGCGCTTCACCCAACACTTCCAGTATCTTGGCGTAAACCAGGGCCTTTTTAGCCGGGTCACCGGCCGGATCGACCGAGTTGTGTGGGATGCCGGCCGCTTCGTCGAATTCAAAGCTGGCAACTGTGGCGCCCGAATCACGCCAGGTATCGGCCAGTTCGGCCGTGTAATCATTGTCGGCCGTATCATCAATGGCCGTGGTGATGAAATGGATCTCGTTGACGGCCGGCGCTGACGCATCGGCCTCGGCAAACACCGCTCTACCCAGGCGCATGAACTCGGCCACGCCGCGCGTGGCTTCGCCCTGGTAAACCCAATCATGCTCGGGTTCCTCTGGGTTCTTGAAGGTGACACTAGGCACCCGGCTGGCCAAATTCATCAGGAACGTATTCAAGAATGGCGGCGCTTCCGGGACGCCAAAGAAAGGCGACAGGGGTAATACGCGGGCAACGTCGTCGCGGTTCTGGGCGATCCAGGAAGTCACCGCGCCGCCGCCCGAAAGGCCGATGACCGTCGTCTCTTCACCCAAGCCGGCGGCAATATCGACGGCATTGTCGGCGTAAGTGTGCAGTTCTTCTGCTTTGAGATTAGCCAACTCGCCCACATCGTGGCTGGAAAGGCCATGGTGCGGCATGCGCAAGATCAGGACATTGTACCCGCGCTCGTACAGGATCTCGCCTAACTCGGCAAACTGCAACGGCGAATTGGTGGTGCCGTGAACGAGCACATAGACTTGCTCGGTTTCGTCACCGGTGGTCATCATCTGGGAGAAGCCGGCCTCATTCACGATAGCTTCTTCTTCAGCCACGATTTCTTGGAATCGCCGGACCGCTTCGTCGTAGCTCGCGGCCGGATCGGGGTCTGATTCGAGATCCTTGGTAGAAACCGGTACCAATCCCAGGATCAAGACCACGACCAGGATGGCGCCCAGGATAATCAGCAGCCACCGTGCGCCGCGTTTCAAGGTATGTTTGCTGCTGTTTTCTTCTGCGCTGGGGTTATTGTCGTCCACAATGTCTATTTCTCCTGGGGTTTGCATCAATGTATTGTTGATGGTCCGGCGTATCAGTTGGCTGAAACATTCTCAATTTATGAAAGAGTCGCTTCAAGATCCGGGGCTACATGCGCCAGCTTGCCATCATAATCTGGCTCTGGGCGTGGATAGGGAAGCTCGTTTAGTGGGCACGCTTCTTCGCTATCGGTCTGGCAGCCGGCAAGCAGCAACATAGCCGAGAGCAATACTACCGGTATGATTGTTCTAATCACTCCTTGAACCATCAATACTTCTCTACATGGACAAACAACTGTTGCATCGTTCTACTACCATCCCGTAGTATCGTTTTTGAGAAGACGCCGGCCGAAGATCAGGAAGAGAATTGATGCAGCAAGCAGCACCAAAAAGGATGCTAGCTGAATGTCCAGTACATTGTCTGGCAAACTCTCACCCACCAGATATTTACCAGTCAAGAGGAAAAAGGCTGCATCATACAATGCGTGAAGCCCTATGGGCACGAACAGATTGTTGAATGTCCTTCGGGCGACATACAAGAGTGTGCCGCCGGCAGCCGTCACAAGGAGTATCGTTAGACTATCTCCACCCAGCACACTTATCAGGTGTAATAGGGCAAAAACTGCCACACTTACCAGCCATGCTTGCCACTCGGTGACTCCGCCGTTACGCAAACCAATAAGCGATATGCCTCTGGTAACGATTTCTTCATTGGCGCCGATGGCCAGTGTGGCCAGCAAGACAAGTAGAATTTCGCCTAGAGAGTATGCCGAATAATCAACATTGAATAGAGCAACTAGCGTGACACCGAACCACGCTAATGGGAAAAGGTAAT
>JAHEJP010000562.1 GCA_024638855.1 Chloroflexota bacterium | reverse complement strand
CCATTGCTCCTGAACAGTAACTAGCCGGCAAATTGGGACATCAATATTAATTCCTAGTGGCGTGGAAACCCGCCGTTGCTCGTTTGGACTCCAAACGAGATTAGCTCTTTAGAGACGCCTGGTCCAGTCGTCGTTGCCGTATTTGGCAACGATTAACTCATCCGCTCGCTTCCTTTCAGCTGAACTCAATTCCCTCTGTTTAAATCTGAGATTGAGGGCTTGCTCGAATCCCTTTCGAATTTTACCGGCGACCTCGTCAAATGGTAGTGCATAACCTAAACTGGATTCAAGGGTGATCGCCCGGCGTTTAAGCTGCTGGATTTGATCCTGGCGCTGGACCTCATTTTCAAAAACTAGTGCCTCGACGATGCGGGTGATATCGCCGAAGAGAGGCAGGGTGCCATGTTGTAACACGACTCCTTGTTTCCGGACCTGTGCGCTGCCGACCAACTTGTGCTCATTTACTGTTATCTCGTAATTCGAGGGAATATCAAAACAAGCCGGACCATCATCTTTTGATATTGATGGATCGAGATTAGCTTTGGCCGGCTCAAGGCCTAACTCCCGCAGACCGGCCAATATTGCTTCTGACAACCTTTGATAACTTTCCAGGACTCCACCTCTTACCCGAGGTTCGCTAACCAGCGCACAGACGCTGTACGTTAGCTCGTCGATATGCAAGATAGCGCGCCCACCGGTTGGCCGGCGGACAATATCCCAGCCAAGCGACCGGCAATAGTCCATGTCAATCACCTGCCAGCCTTGCCTAAACCCTATGGACATGCAGGCCGGACGCCAGCCGTAGAATCGTAGGGTAGGCGGACTATGACCAGAAGCCACGGCTTCCAGGATAGCTTCATCAGAGGCCATATTCTCTGGGCCTGACTGAAGTCCACTGACAACCAGACGCCACTCAGATTGACTGTAGGAATCTGAAAGTGCGATTTGGTTTTCCAACTTAGCCCGCGTAACTCCAGCCTATTCCAGGTAGCGTGATCATATCGGCCGTATCGGTAGGCTTTAACACACTGGCGCCTACCGCTTCGCCGATGACAATATCGTGATCTCCGCCAATGTCGACGATATCAACGAGCTTGAATTCGATATAAGCCGCCGCGCCTTCCAGGACCGGGCAACCAGTGACCGGAGCAGCAGTGAACGTTGCTTCTCTCATCTTATCCGGATTTTTGGATCTTCCCTTAGTAAAGGAAATCATCGCTTCTTTATCTTCTAATCGAAACAAGTTGATGACAAAGACACGTCCTTTTTCAATAAGTCCGTGTGAATATGATGTCTTTTGTAAACCAATCGCCATCAGGCGTGGTTCGAAAGATACCTGGCTGATCCAGTTAGCAACCATTGCATTGGTATCTTCACCATGTCGCGACGTAATCGAATAAAATCCGTAAGGCATCATCTGCAACGCGTTCTTAATGGGATCGTTTGACATTTATATGTTCTCCTTCTTTGAAATTGTAGGTTTGAGTTCGTCCTGGTCATTATGCCAGGCGTCGTATTCATTCGCAACCGGATTATAGTGAGCACTCACCAGTTATTAGTGTAACGAACCATATAACTACTTTACATAACTATCACCAGAGATCTTTTTGTACAATGGTCAAAAAAGAGGTCTGTTATAATCGCGCGGATGCAATTGCCTGAAAGTGTGCCTAGTCTTAAATGGTTGGCGATCGCAATCGCGATCTATTGGGTCATCTGGATCAGCCTGGAAGGAAAAATGTGGCAGGTACTGGCCTTGTCCCTGGGCTTGACGATCTTACTGGCGGACGCCATTTACCAGAAAAAAATTGCCGGCCGGACACTATCAGTAGGCAGATGGCTATCCCTGTGCGCTATCGCAGGACTAGTCCTGGGCCTGATGTTCGGTCCGCTCACAATAATATTCATGGTGCTCAAGACCGGGCTACATGGACATGGGCCTGAATTCACTCCAGAGGAGATCGCCTGGGTCATCAACCGGATACCTCTTTTTACGATCCTTGGCGCTTTGATTATTGGCGGTCTAGGCGCCTTGTTAGCCGGTTTTAACGATGGTTCAGCTTCCAATTAGTAATTTGTTAGCTGAAGATTGTCTTTCCGAATGGCGTCTACGGAATGAGGAATCGCTGAAATATTACTCAGAAAAGCACGTTTCGTTCTATCATAGACCATAGGGATTCCTCCCTTCGGCCGGAATGACATTTACAAAAACCTTCTTAACTAAGCACTCGTTCTTGATACTGAACGCCATAACAAACCTAATCAGGTCGGTGTTCGGCAAGCCTAGCTTCTAGAGCATGCAGCGCATTCTCTAATTCGGCCTGGCGTAAACTGGTGGTGACATCCCCTCGGGTGCGCTCCAAAACAGCCCTAACGGTGTCGGTGCGCCGGCGCAACCCCAAGGTGATGGAGTCATTAAAATCAAACGTCACCAGAATGGCGTAAATATCATCCATTGCTCCCAGCAATCGTTCAGCCTCCTGACTATGACCATGGCGAATGATATCTAGGATCCGGCGGCGTAATTCGGTTGCCGCCTCCGCCAGACCATTGAGCCAAGTGTTGCCTTCAGTGCCCAATTCTGAAGGGCCGGGTAGCGGAAAATCTCGAACTAAAGCGTAAGTGAGATTTGCCTCTACGTATTCTTTTAGGGCATCTTGGGTATAACCAGCATGATACAGGTTGGCAAAAGGGCGCACGCCAGAAATTAATTCCTGAGCCGCTCTCTCCGCTTCTAAAATTAATTCTTCAGCGCGTTCCCATTCTTCGCGGTGGACTGCCCGAATTGACCTGGCGCAAATGCCAATTAGTGCACGGGAACGCTGGTAGGCATTATCACGGGCCTCATTTACTTCCTCAAACTGCGTACGAATCGTATCGGCAACATTATCAAGATTGTCTCTATCCACGATCACTCCTTTTCTGTTCCACTACTTGGTCCATTACCTGAACCATCGTCCTCTGAGCCATCACCAGTGGGAAACTTGAAAAGTTGGTCGGCAAGCGACGGTTGTTGAGGCAATTGAATCTCGCCAAACTGTCTTTCATAATTTGCCAAATTCTGAGCTAGCGCTCCTTGCAGCATCTTGCAATGCACTGGCGACATGATGATCCTTGAGACGACATTGCCCTTCGGCATGCGAGGCAATACCTGGGCAAAGTCGATGACGAATTCGGCCGGTGTATGGCTGATGAAGGCCAAATTTGCGTAGACAGGCTCTAAATCCTTCGGAATTTCTATCGACACGCGTTTCCTGGTTGGAGTTGGTTTTTCTACAGGATCAGACATTCCTTTGATTCTCCTAATTCATTCAATCCGTTGAGTGGTAATCCTTTAGATAACCATACGATACATCAAATCATGTTAATCTGGAAACTTTGCGGATTGGCTATCATGTGGGTTTGGCAGAGCAATAGTTTCTTCATTTTCATAATGAAGGTCAACCGTGTTCCCTAGATCAATTAGTGAGTCGAGCAAGTTGGAACCACGAAGTTGATTGAGTACAGATGCCAGCCATGATAGAATGAAATAAGCAGCCTATTGATTAATAAGACACGTTAAGAATATGGCGACAAATTCGTTAACGCCTCCATTTGAAGTGATCGATCACACAGCCGATTGGGCTCTAAGAGTTCATGGCCAAGATATGGTCGAATTATTGGCCAATGCTGCATTGGGAATGGCCACGCTCTTAGTAGGCGACCTGAATAAAGTGGCGCAGAACGAGGTCCGGCGACTTGAACTTGATGCCTTTGATGCCGAGACGCTGCTGGTAGATTGGCTGGCCGAGTTGGCTTACTGGGCAGAAGAAAGCCAACTGGTCTTCCACAAGTATTCATTTAGTGATGTATCGGAAACCCATCTAAAAGTCACAGCCTGGGGTGGGGTGGCGAATGAACTACAAAAGCATATCAAGGCTGTTACGTATCACGAATTAGAGATAAAACAGACAGACCAGGGATTATCGACCACTATTGTGTTCGATGTCTAGGGGAGGATCAGACAATGGAATCATCAAAGAGGGTCACGAGCAAAGATTTTCAGCGCCTGGGGCCATATCTGTTCGAAGTGCCCCAATCATACCGGGATGACATGCGAGTGCCAGCTCGATTTTACGCTGATGCCGAACTTCTTGAGGCAATTCAGGAGGACAAGAGCCTAAGCCAGCTGGTCAATACATCAACTTTACCTGGAATTGTCAAATACGCTTTGGCTATGCCGGATATACACCAAGGATATGGCTTTCCAATCGGCGGAGTCATCGCTACCGAATTACCAGATGGCGTCATCTCTCCAGGGGGCGTCGGTTACGATATCAATTGTGGCGTGCGATTATTGGGTTCGCATTTGGATCTGGCAGAGATCGAACCCCACCTTAGTGAACTTGCGACAGTTCTTTATGCAAATTGTCCCAGCGGTGTGGGTAAGGGCGGAAGCATAAAGATCAAAAGCGGCGAGTTAGATAAGCTGATAGAAGAAGGCGCCCGCTGGGCTCTAGGCAGGGGCTATGCGACAGAAGAAGACCTGGAGCGAACTGAAGAAAACGGCTGTATTGCAGGTGCGGATGCGACCAAGGTCAGCCCAAGGGCCAAAAAACGGGGCCTGGGCCAGGTTGGCACATTGGGCGCTGGCAATCACTTCATCGAAGTTGACGTCGTCGATGAAGTATTTGATGCCAAAGCTGCCGATCGTTTGGGACTCTCTCCGGGTCGGATAGCGGTTCAGATTCATTGTGGATCCCGAGGCTTCGGTCATCAAATTTGCACTGATTATGTCAAGCGTTTTCAGCAAGTAGTCCTCCAATTTGGTATCAAGCTGCCCGACCGAGAACTGGTCTGTGCTCCATTGAGCAGCCATGCGGGCCAGGATTATCTTGCGGCGATGAAAGCGGCCGCCAATTACGCCTTCGCTAACAGGCAAGTGCTGACGTACCATATCCGGCGTAGTTTTGAACAAGTTTTGGCCGGAAAAGTGAGTAACCATTGGGTTTATCAGATCTACGACATCGCTCACAACATGGCCAAGATCGAGGAGCACCAGATCAATGGCCACAGCAGCCAACTGTGTGTCCACAGGAAAGGCGCTACCCGGGCGTTTGCTCCTGGTTCACCGGTGTTGCCTGACGCTTACCGCGACATCGGCCAACCCGTTCTCGTGCCGGGTTCAATGGGTACGGCTAGTTGGGTCTTGTTAGGCACTCAAGGGTCGATGGATCAGACCTTTGGCTCTACATGTCATGGCGCCGGCCGGACGATGAGTCGCCGGAAGGCTAAGAAAATGATCTGGGGTGGCGACTTACGCGACCAGTTGGAAGCTTCAGGAATCCATATTAGGGCAGGTAGCATGCCTGGTTTGGCCGAGGAAGCGCCGGCCGCTTATAAGGATGTGGATCGCGTCGTAGAGGTTGTTCATGGCGCGGGTATCGCTAAAAAGGTTGCCCGCATTGTTCCAGTTGCAGTGATTAAAGGGTGACCGATCCAAGAGACCCTTGGCTGAACTGTTGAGCAGAGGTTTCAGCACCTGAGAACAGATTTAGGTGATAGTGAAGAATCAAATTGCAGATGGATAAAGACAATATCGTCTGGCTTATTGCCGGCTTATTTTTTGGGGCGATAATCATAGCTATACTATTTCTTTGGTCCAGGCAATCGAGGCCAGCGCCGATATATATAAGCCCACCGCCGCCAACCTTCACGCCGCTGCCTTCGCCAACTGCCAGTCCAATGAGAGTGTACATCAGCGGTGAAGTCGAACGGCCGGACGTCTATGAATTGCCGGTTGGTGCGATTCTGCAGGATGCTGTGCGAGCCGCCGGCGGTTTCACCGAGGCGGCCGATGAGGAGCGCTTGAACTTGGCGCTACTTTTGGGCGACGGTATGCACGTCCATGTGCCCAATCTATTGGAAGAAGTCCTGGTTGAACCGTCCGGAAGCGAATCGAGACCAGGACCATCAGCTACTAGCTCAATTATCAACGTTAATACAGCCAATCTGTCTGAACTAGAATTGTTGCCCGGCATTGGTCCAGCCACCGCTCAAAAGATCATCGATTACAGGCATGAGAACGGCCCATTTTCTACGATTGAAGAAGTGCAAAATGTCTCCGGAATCGGTCCTGTCAAATATGAGCAGATCTTGGAGTTGATTACGGTACAATAGAGCTGAATAAACGAGATGTTAATGAAACGCAATCCCAAATCGTCGACAAACGGAAAATGCTGTGTATAGAGAAAACTGGCTAACGCTTGCTGCAGCTAATATAGCCGGTGTACCTTTCCGTCTATTTGGCCGCCGGCCGTTCACCACACCTCACAAAGTCCTGATTCTAAAGCCTTGTTGTATAAGCCAGGTGATGCTGGCGACGCCGCTGCTTTCGGTATTACATCATGCCTTCCCACAGGCGACGTTTGATTGGGCTGTTTGCCAGCACGCCCGTCCAGCCATCGAAAGTAACCTACATGTAGCTAGTTTGATTGACGCGGGCCAGACAATGATGCCTGGTGCCGGTCTAGGGGATTTAGGGGACCTAATCAAGCGTTTAAAGGAAAAGCAGTACGATACCTGTATCATCCCTTCGCCATCCAGTTTTCTGAGTTACGTGGCCTGGCGAGCCGCTATCCCGCAGCGGATTGGCTTGAGTATCCAGGGACGCGGATTTGCCCACACCTATCCGGTTAAACCGCCAGCGGCCGAAAAAAATGAAGCCAGGATTTATTTGTCCATTGCCAAGGCTTTAGGTATTGATGATGAAGCTGAGATGGAATTTCACCCGGCTGATCAGGAGCGAACCAAGGTAACCGAGCGGCTGAGGGATGAAATAGGTTGGGATGGCATCGCACCATTAACGATTTTGCATCCTGGAGGGGGCGATAATCCATTTCGGTCCGATACTGACAAGCGCTGGCCTATAGAAAGATTTGCCATGTTAGGTAGCCGGCTAACTCGGACCTACGGGGCCAAAGTTGTGCTGCTAGGCGCGAAAAGCGATCAAGCAGTCGTTGAAGAAGTTCTTGACCTAATGTCAGTTAAGGCTTCCAATCTGTGCGCCAAGCTCACTCTTGGTGAACTCGGCGCGCTATGTGAGGTAGCCGATTTATATGTTGGTAACGATACCGGTCCAACGCAAATTGCCGTATCGATGGGTTGCCCGACCTTGACCATTTTTGGACCGACGGATTCAGATGTAAGTGGACCATTCACTAACAGCAGCAAGCTTCAGATCTTACAGGCAAAGTCCAGCAATAAGCCTTTCACTTGGGAAAATGGAGCGAGCGTCGATGATGCAATAGCTGTGGTCGACAAATTGCTTGGTTTGCCGCCAGATCATCTCGCACCTACAGCTTGATAAGAGTTGCCCGGCCGGTGTTGACGCCATGAGTAGGCGGTGGTAAGATTTGGGCGCAATAGGGGGCGTGGTGTAGTGGTTAACACGCTGGCCTGTCAAGCCAGAGATCGCGGGTTCGACCCCCGTCGCTCCCGTTAGGCCTATAGTAATAGTCACCAAGACAAGAGACCTCGAAATCACTCGAGGTCTTTTTCTTTGCCTAAGAATTCCCCCATATCCCATAATTCAGCATGGTGAGCGACTCCATCGCTCCCGCGATAAGAAAATGTATAGCATCGTATGCTATTAGCCCGCGCTTTGCAAAAATCACCATCACAACGTTTTACTCGAGAGAATTGATATAGGATGGATTATTTGCATGCCACGGAAGAGGATGAATCGCCACACGAATCGCTCTTCTTCATCAAACGCAATAAGATGTATGGCGTTCGCTCACGCGACAATTTCAAATACTTCGATCGTCATCCCACTGAAAATGCGGCGTATAGTACGTTGAAACAGGGGCCGTTCCTATTTGATCTCAACCACGACCAAATGGAGTCGTATAATGTATCTGCTCATTTTCCAGAGAAGGAGATCGCCCTGCGCGATCTGCTGGAAAGCAAACGGGAGCAGATGAAAAGTAATCCGCGCGGCTGGAGGGTAAGGTAATCTTAAGGGGTGGGCGTGAAATGTCATCAATTTGTAAGAACTAACCATTATAATAATGGCAAATCAGAAATAACGCCCAAGGAGTGAATGATGTCACTACAAACACAAAAAAAGATCGCAATACCCCCTGTTGATCAAATGATCCCAACACAATTAAGAACCGCAACCTTCGGTTTAGGTTGATTCTGGACTCCTGACGCCCAGTTTGGGAGTCTCAACGGCATTTGGCGAACGCGCGTGGGTTATGCCGGTGGCACAACCGCCAATCCCACTTATTATCGTATGGGTGATCATACAGAGACATTCCAAGTTGATTTTGATCCCACTGTAATTTCCTATGCAAATATACTGCGGCTCTTTTGGCAAAGCCACAATCCACAGCGTAAAGCATGGAGTCGCCAATATATGGCCGTCATTTTATATCATAACGAAGCCCAACGTGAACAAGCAGAACAAAGCAAAGCCGCATTAAAAACCACCATAGGTAGGTCTGTTAAAACAAAGATTCTGCCTTTGACTCAATTTTATCTGGCGGAAGATTATCACCAAAAATATCGGTTACAAAATACAACGTTATTGGAGGAAGTAAAAACCATCTATCCCCATATGCGTGATTGGGTTGATTCTACAGCAGCCGCACGACTGAACGGTTATCTGAGTGGATATGGAATTGATGAAACATTTGCTACGGATATTGAACAGTTGGGGCTGTCAATGGATGGCAAGCTCTTATTACAAAAATTGGTGGGGCGGCAAGGAGCATCACTGACTTGCCCAGTGAGGTGAGGGCACTTTAACTGAAGAATATTTTCCTGGTCATATTTTTCGCCATCTTTGTTTGGTGTTTTTGGTTTACCATCTAAAGGCTAAAGTTGCCACTTTCTATGAAATGGACTTCCGCCAATCTGTCCTAGGCCAATGGTTTTTGGATATGTAGGCAGCGAAATCTAATATGGCTCAATCCTCCACACAGTTTTGTTGACCATCAATCGAAAAAGTGGACATTGAAGAAGAGGCAGAGTATGACGAAATATAATCGAAGTAATAAACCAGCATCATCCGAAATTACCCCCCAGGGCGTTTACTTATCAAGGCGCCAATTGATCAAAGGCGTTACCGCAGTTGGAGGATTAGCGCTTCTATGGGCTGCCCGGCCAAAAATGCCTGGCTCTGATTTGGAAACAGTTGAAGTTATATCCACACCGGCTGGTACACTAACAGAAGGAGCAGGGTCGATTGCACCCACTGCAATGCCAACTCCAGTAACTGATGAATTGGGAATGGATTTAACAAGCCTGACCGATATAACGGGCTACAATAACTATTACGAATTTACAACCGATAAAACCGAGGTTGCTCGTTTATCCAAGAATTTTAATACATCGCCCTGGCAAGTTGAAGTAGGCGGACACGTGAGTAAACCTGGCATTTATGACATTGACGATCTGCGCACGAAGTTTGACCAGGAAGAACGAATTTACCGCTTACGCTGTGTCGAAGCGTGGTCAATGGTCATCCCTTGGCTTGGTTTTCCATTGCACAAACTATTGGCAGAAGTTGAACCGACGGCAAAAGCGAAATATGTGCGCTTTGAAACATTGGCAGATGAAAGTCAGATGCCTGGCATTTCTGCACCCTGGTATGATTGGCCTTATGTCGAAGGATTGCGCCTGGATGAAGCAATGCATGATTTAACCTTACTTTCGACAGGCATTTATGGCGAATCGCTGCAACCTCAAAATGGAGCCCCTATTCGTCTGGTCGTGCCCTGGAAATATGGTTTCAAAAGTATCAAGTCAATTGTCAAAATAGAACTTGTGGAAGATATGCCTGTCTCTTTATGGATGGCGGCCGGACCAAGAGAATATGGTTTTTACTCCAATGTCAACCCGGAAGTAGACCATCCACGTTGGTCCCAAGCAACTGAACGGCGGATTGGTTCTTCTGGGCGAATTCAAACGATAAAATTCAATGGGTATGAAGAACAAGTGGCCCATTTGTACGCTGGAATGGATTTGAAAGCTAACTTCTAAATGGGAAACAATTCCAAATGAAAACATTAAGCAAATCATCCCCAATGTTCATTGAGAAAATTGATATTATTCCATCTGCTGCGATTTTGGCCTTGATAATCACCTGGCTCCTTCATCAAGCAAATGCTGCGGGCAGCAGCCTGCCTTTCTTTCCTTCGTGGGCGATTGTTGCTGCCTTTATTGCCCTTGCCATTGCCATTACTTATACGCAGCGCTCAAGTAAAAAAGGAAAACAGAAATCGTTATCGTTTATCACCCATTTTGGTGCCTGGCTGCCAATTTCTGCTCTATTCTGGCAATTATATTTTTGGGATTATTTAAACGGCCGTTGGGCGCAAGAATCTACCTTATTTACCGGCAAGATGTCGATCATCCTCTTGTTTCTTTCCTTGGCTGTTACACCTTTCATGACTCTGTTTAACTGGAGAGAGTTAAACCCTCTCAAGAAACCTCTTGGAAATTACGCTTTTATCCTTGTCTGCACACATCTGCTCATATTCACTTATGATTACGGCTATCTCGACGGCAGCTTATGGGTGGGTTTAGCTTTTAATGAAGCAGTGACAAAACAGTATGCTCTGGTTGGCTTAATCGCTTTTATACTGCTTATTCCCCTGGCTGCTACTTCAAACAAATGGTCTATAAAACGGCTGAAGAAAAATTGGAAAAAACTCCATCAACTGGTTTATCTAATCGGTATGTTGGCCGCGGCACATTATATTTGGGTATGGACTGCCAAAAGAGCATTTACTGAACCTTTCATTTATGCAGTAATATTATTTATCCTCCTCCTTGTCCGGGTGAAGCCGATTAAACAGCGCATTATTCATGTACGTCAAAGGTTAGCCAAATGGCGACGTACAATCACGGCCTGATCCCCGTGCTATGCAAAAATTACAACCAAATTAGATATACTCGAGGTGAGTAGATTAAAAAGCAAGATGACTGTGGGACGAGTAGATAAAATTGATAAAGATCAAATGAGATAGTAGTGTTGAATTTGATGTCGGATGGGTGATAGAATTGAGGGAAAAAGAAGTGTTGAAGTCAGGTGTTTTTTAACAGCATACTTTGGCAACAAGACCAGCTTTATACACGTGAGTGCCCGAGTCCCGTCGCTCCCGCTGAGTACAAATGTTACTCAATAGAGAAGCCTGCCTGGTAGGGTGGGCTTTTTGCTTTCCAAAGGCTATCCACGTGCGTGAGCGATTCTATGTTGGGCAAGGCACGTGGATAAAGAACCTCCGATTAAGGTGCCTTTTTTGCTTCGTACGTTACACCGTCTGTCACCCCCACACCCCGGTCTACCTCGCCGCGGTCATTCCTGTAGAACGTCATCTCGAGATCAGATACTGGCAGGTAAAAGTAGCTTTCAGAGCTTGCGAATAGTTCATATTCCGGTTCATTGGGTAACTGGATGAAGATACGTGTGCCATCGACGCGTATTGTCACGATACTGCCATCCGGAAGCTGATATCTACCGGCATATGAAGCCAAGTCCTTTGGAGCATCTTGGACCAGCGTGAATGGCAATCTGCCAATGAGTAGGCGAGCAACATAATCAATATCGACTGACGCATTCGCCAGCACCACGAAGCCAAACTTGCGCTCAGGATCCCAGGCCAGATAGGAATGGGAACCATTCGTGTTCCCGCTATGCCAGTGAAACCCGGTGTTTGCAGCCACTTGCCAGCCCAATCCAATGGTATCTTTTCCAACGGACTTGCGCTGAGGTGTGTTTGCCAGTTGCAGAGCGGGCTGCAGTTCCGTTTTGGTCAGCCCCATATCGGCTGCGAGGAAAGTTAGTAGATCATTTGCTGTGGACCGGATCATGCCCGCCCCGGCTATGATGGGATAGTCCCAGAGGTGGATCGGAGCGAGACTGGCAGTATGCGGTGTCGCCAAGCGAGAACGCATCTCTGCCGTCAACTGAACTCGGGTGCTATCCATGACAAGAGGGCGGTAGATTCGTTCCAGCAGTAATGCTTCGTAATCCGCCTGGCTGGCGCTCTGGACGAGGAGGTTTCCCAGAAGGCCCATGCCTAAATTGGAATATCCATAGCTGCTGCCGGGTTCATGGGTCAGGCGATACCCGGAAAGGAAGGCATACATCTGTTCGAAGGTGTACAGATCGTATACGTCTCGCGGCAATCCGGAGGTGTGCGTAGCCAGGTCAAGCAGCGTGATGGATTTGCCATCATACTGCGGCGCTGTAACCTCTTCAGGGAGATACATCGAAATCGGATCATCCAGCTTGACCTCACCATTCAACACGGCTTGCGCCAGCAGGATCCCCGTGAACACCTTGGTAATGGAACCGATCTCGAACACGGTATCGCCATCCGGGACGCGCTCGTCGGTTGCGCTCAACCTTCCATAACCGACCACCCAGCGTTCCTGTGGGTCATCGGCGATCATCCCCACCACGATCCCGGGGACCCGCTTTTCCACATCCACCATTTGGACCAGCAACGCTTTCACTTCGTTTGGGTCCGGTAGCCGGGAGGGCTTGGATGTCAGTGTGGGCGGCTGAGATATCGAACCTATTGCGCAGCCTGCCAGTAGTAAGGACAGAATGGCTGACAAAATACATCTACCCAAAGATTCTCGAGTTAACACTGGTGGCTCCTTTCATGATTTGCGGAACTCCCTCATATTTGACTGGCGAATTTTGAACATAGAAAGAGAGAGTTTGAACAAAAACTATTCATCAAACCAGACCCAGGCAAATCATATATTCAATTTCCTGTCGATAACCCTTGTCCCTGACCAGAAGATCAGGGCATTTGTTATCAAGAGCAATATTGGAATCCATGGATTGGCATGATAGGTTGCTGAACCCAAGGGCATCTGGAACATCGGCGGCATTACCGAGGCAAGCAGATAACACAGCCCGTAGAACGCCCCATATCCCAGAGCAACAAATGCGATCAGCCAGCCTGCGCTCAAGTCGAACAGGCACTTTGCTGCGGCAATCAGCAAGTAGGTCAGCAAAGGCACAATGGTGAAGATCAAGATCCAGGTTACGCCGGCCAGGATGCCAAAATACACCAAATCTGACGTTGCCAGCGAGGGCGAGAAACTGCCAATTTCACCGCTTGTGACACTGGACAGCAAGGTTCGATAAAATGGCAGGCGTAAGGGAAGATCCAGAACGACCAGCAATAGAAAGTCCAGAAGGAACAAGCCAAGCCGCGAGCCAACCACATGCTTTCCATCCACGGGCAGGGAAAACAGCAGGTAGGCCTGGGGGCTGTAAAAATCGCGGACAAAAATGATGATCTCCCCCACGAGCAGGGCTGCCGCCGCCATGCCTAGCACTATGAAAGTCATTGCATAGATTTTCACCCCGAGAACTTCATAGCTCCAAGTAAACCAATCCAGGATATTATCCATCCGGAGAGTAGGTTCGGAGAGAGTGCTGAGCACAGCATACAGCAGGTAGAGCAGCACGATCCCTGCGTAGACCTTCAAACGTTCTCTTATTCCGTAAAGCATCAGCTTGCGTGTCATGAGAAAATCTCCTTATAGATCCCTTCAATGGATCTCTTTCTTTCCACCCGCAAGTCCTCTGTACTGCTGGATAGGACGATCTCACCATCCTTCAAAAAGACCACTTCATCCAGCAGTTTCTCCACATCGGTTATCAGGTGCGTAGAAATCAACAAAGAACCTTCGGTATTGAAATTTCCCAAAATGGTGTCAATGGCAACCATACGCGCAACAGGATCGATCCCCTCAAGGAGTTCGTCCATCAGATACAGGCGCGCCTTCCTGGCCAATGCCAACGACAGCTGCAGCTTCTCACGCGTACCTTTCGAAAGAGCAGTCACCTTACACCTTTGGTCAATCCCCAATCGTTCCAGCAGCGCAAAAGCACGGTCAGGATCGAAATCTTCATAGAAGGTGTTGAAATATCGGATAATCCCAAGAGTGGTCATCCAGTTTGGCAGGTGATTGACATCTGGCAGATAAGACACCAATGCCTTGGTCTGCATGCCAGGGGCCATCCCGCAGACCAGCACCTCACCACCAGATGGTTGGAGAAGACCAGCCACGATCTTGATCAGAGTCGTCTTCCCGCTGCCATTGGGACCCAAAACCCCCATTATCCTGCCAGGTTCGAGTTCTAGATCCACATTCTTCAGAGCCGGAAAACTGGCGTAGGATTTATTCAGATTGTGTAGTTGTAATATCGCTTCCATAATAACCTCACTCAGACAAATGCCTCTCAATGATCTTGAGGAGTTCATCGTGTGAAAAGCCGAATTCCTCCATTTCTCTTACAAACTTAGCAACCCTATCGAGAACCATTTCCTGGCGAAGTTTCAAAACGACCTCCGGTTCATTGACTATGAAGGTGCCCTGTCCTCTTTTTGTATAAACTAGCATTTCACGCTCCATTTCAACGTAGGCTCGCTGCACGGTGTTCGGATTTACTTCCAGCTGCTTCGACATATCGCGTACGGACGAAAGCTTCTGACCGGGCAGCAATTCTTTTGAAATCATCTGTTTCTTGATCAAATCCATGATCTGAAGATAGATCGGTATGTTTCCGTCAAAAACTTGTGTCATAAGCTATCTCACTGTGTATTAGTGTGCTAGTGTATTAAGTATATAATACACTATTGAGATATGTTAGTCAAGTGCCAATTTCGCATTCCATTTCCAGAAATTCGGAACAATATCGAATTAAGCATGGTCCCCATTTCCATACGTTCTAATCGTCAATGTACAAGGCTCGGTGTTGAGCATGTATCACCTCAATTGCGACTCAACGTGAGGGCACACAAGATCTATCGGCTGCTGGTGCAAAACGTCCATTTCTAATGCCAGTTGAAAGTGGACATTTCATGGTTCTGAACACAAGGAAATCAATTCTGGCCCATCTCAGCGGAGCAGATTTTGTTTTGGCAGGAAGGATACCATTAGTATACGCGTGAGTAGTCGACACCTTCGCTCCCGTCCCGTCGCTCCCGTCCCATAGTATTATCCTACAGGATAGGAAGAGCTCTCTGTTTCAGGGGGCTCTTTGCATTCTGAGGTGGTTATCCTAATAAGGGAAGCAAGCCTATAGAACGGTGAAAGTACACCTATGGGGTTCAGTATCCTTCGCCTCACTTTCCCGAATAATCTTTGAATTAGCCCGATATACCAATCTGGATTTAGCCTAACTGCTAAGATCGCGGGAGCGACTCTTTGACCAAAATGTGGGCGTATTGATACTGAACCTGCGTTATCGTCACTAGTCCGAATATCAAAATCGCGATACCGTTTTTAAGAATTCTTTTAAGCCACATTCAGTCAGCTTACCTCTGGAAATGTGGGCCAGATTCGGCAGTCAATTAGCGGCAAATAGTGGCCATTGAGGATTCCGAAAAACCTCCGATTTTCGGACTGCAAAGTCATCGTGTAATAACGATGGCGAATTCCTGCCGACTACACCCAAAACCCGACCATTTTCCATTATAATGTCTATATGCCAGCAACGTTGCTGTAGCCTAACTTGGTCAATCGGCCGCACATTATTCAATACTGCACCGGAGGGGTACAAGCGCATAAAAGGTAAACACATGGCTCGTCGAACACTACTGATTACTTACATAGCCACATACCTACTGGCTATAGCCACAGCAATTCGTTACCTAGTTACCTTCCGCGACCAGCATTTGTGGTCAATTGTCCTCTTGTTAGGCGTTTACCTGTTACTTTTATTTGCCGAGCCTTTTTTTATCCGCCGCTATCGTCTTCTAACCTATTTTTACCTGGCAGTGCAAATCGGAATCATCAGCGCTTTATCATTAGTTACACCAGAAGTAGATTTTTGGGCTGGACTGTTTTTTCCCCTCATCGTCCAGGTCATGCACAATTTCTCCCAGCGAACCGGCTTTTTGCTTACCGGCGCCTTTACGGTGATCATGGC
Organism: Chloroflexota bacterium; assembly: GCA_024638855.1. Taxonomy (GTDB): domain Bacteria; phylum Chloroflexota; class Anaerolineae; order Promineifilales; family Promineifilaceae; genus UBA11865. The sequence continues at coordinate 14,448 of JAHEJP010000562.1, read as the reverse complement.
CATATTGATGCTCTTGGGACCTGGCCCGGAGACAGGCTGGCCAATAGTCTTCACAAACGGAGTTGCCTATTTCCTTGTCGCCGCTTTCATTGCCCTCATTCGTGAGGCTGACGACGCCCGGCAGGAAGCTGAGGCCAATCGCCAAGAGGCTGAAGCGGCTCGCGAAAAGAGCCAGAAACAACAGACCGAACTCCAATCTGCTTACCGGCAACTGCAATCCTATACAGCGCAAGCTGAGGAGTTAGCTGTTTTGCAGGAGCGAAATCGAATGGCCCGTAATCTGCATGATTCGGTGACGCAATCCATTTACAGCCTGACATTGATTGCTGAAGCAGGGCAACGGATGATCAAGAGCGGTGACCTACCGCAAGCCGACGAAAATCAATCTCGGCTTGGGGAAATCGCCCAACAGACGTTGCAAGAGATGCGATTGTTGGTTTATGAGTTGCGACCACAGGTGCTGAATAGCGAAGGCTTGGTAGGTGCATTAGAACAACGCCTGGAAGCTGTCGAAAGACGGGCCGGTATTGATGCTCGTTTGCTCGTGGAATTAGAGTTTGATTTACCAACAGATTTAGAAGAAGAACTATTTCATATTTCCATGGAAGCCTTGAATAACGCCCTTAAGCATACAAAAGCGTCTGAAGTCGTAATATACCTCTCGGCTGAAGAACGTTACCTGACATTAGAGGTAAAAGATAATGGCCAGGGATTTGACCGGGAAATAGCTCGCGTTAAAGGTGGGATGGGCTTGATCAACATGGGTGAAAGGGTTGACAATATTGGAGGCAAATTGACGATCCAATCTGAACTGGGGGTAGGAACAACGGTGAGGGTCATCGCACCGATTTTGCCCCTGCACGATTCCTTTATCGAATCAAAAGTTTCGATGGATCATCAGGAGGTTTCTTCATGACTGAAACGACTATACAAGATGAATCTATCCGCATTTTGATCACCGATGATCACGCCGTTGTTCGCGAAGGATTGCGGAGGTTGATCGGCACGGAGCCGGGTATGGATGTGGTCGGCGAAGCTGAGGATGGTCTCGAAGCGGTGCAGAAGGCATGTAATCTGAAGCCTGACGTTATCTTGTTGGATATGGTGATGCCGCGCATGGACGGATTGGAAGCTATTAATGAGATCAAACGTAAATGCCCTGAGGCTCGAATTCTGGTTCTCACCAGTTTTTCCGATGATGAAAAGGTATTCCCGGCAATCAAAGCGGGTGCACTCGGTTACCTGCTAAAGAACGTTGCCCCGTATAGATTGTTGAACGCAATTCGGGATGTTCACCAGGGAAAACCTTCTATGTCTTCAGATATCGCAAAAAAACTAATGCATGAACTCCAACGCGCTTCAGATCTCCCTCCCACAGAAGAACCACTGACAGAACGGGAAATGGATGTCCTTAGGCTCGTCGCCCAGGGATTGTCGAACCAGGAGATTGCGGAGGCGCTGGTCCTTGGCCAGGGAACCGTTCGCACTCACGTCAGCAATATTCTATCCAAATTACACCTCGCCAATCGCACCCAGGCAGCGCTCTATGCACTGCGGGAGGGGATAGCTCCGCTGAGTCATTAACCCGGTAAGCATACCATTTGTAATAGAAGGTTCTCTAACTTTTGGCAGATGAAGACCGCTTTGAAAGCGGTCTTTTTGTATGGATTGAAATCGATGTTTTAGCAGTTACAGGGCAGGGCGTAAATTGCTACCATGAGGAATGAAGTAATCATTTCTCACTAGAGAGATTCAATGCCCAAAAAGATCACACTAGCCCTTGTCATCGCCAAACCTGGCCACTTGTGGAGTGGTTTGCATTCTTTGTTGAGAACTGTGCCGCAAATCGAGATCATTGCTGAGGCTAATGATTCCTCTGTCTTGTTGAGCATGGGCTCTGAGATCCAACCAGAGCTGATTTTGTTGGACGCGAGTCTATTTGATGAAGATACATGGCCAGGGATAACTAGAATCAAAGGTGAATGGCCAAACGCGCAGTGTGTTGCTCTGGTAGAGGGTGAGCTTCAACGACAAAATGCCCAAGCGGCTGGCGCCGACTTTGTGCTGTCAAAAGGCTTTCCAGCAGCAAGGCTCGTTACCCTCATTGAGGATCTGCTATCTCAAATGGAAAACGACAATCGAATTGAGCCTGACTCGAAAGAACAAACTCCGGCAAGTTCTGAAAGTGAAGTTGGGAGCGATGATGTTCAAGAGCAAGCGGCGAGAGATGGGGAAGATGCTTCAACGAAAAGAAAGCACCTACTGAGAAACTGATCGCTACTATCCGAGAAGTTAGAACCAAAAATTGCAGCAGTTCATACTAAATGGTGGTGTTATGGACAAGAGTTCAGCAAACAATAAGAAGTCACTAAGGCGACGTGACCATGACTGGCTGCGGGTAATGGCGATTATGCTCATATTTGTTTACCATGCGGCCGCGCCTTTCCACCCCTGGTTCGATTGGCATATCCGGAGCTTTGAAAAGAGCGAGCTGCTTGGCTGGCTTAGTGCGGCCGGTTATAGCTGGCCCTTGCCACTTTTTATGCTGCTGGCAGGTGCTGGCACCTGGTTCGCGTTAAGGAAACGGAGCTACCGTCAATATGTCGGCGAGCGGTTCACGCGTATCTTGCTGCCGCTCATTTTGGCCATGCTTATTCTTATCCCGCCTCAAGTTTACATGGAGCGCCTCCAGAGGGGTCAATTCGTGGGCTCGTTTATTGAATATTTGCCCCACGCTATTGATGGAGGTGCGTATCCAGAAGGTAACATCTCGGCCGGTCAATTCTGGTTCTTGTTCTATTTGCTTTTCTACGCTCTGCTGGCTCTGCCTCTATTTGCTTTCCTGCGGGGAAAAACTGGGCGGCGTTGGCTATCAACGTTGGCCGGCTTCTCGCAACGCCGAGGCGCGATCCTGATTTTTGTTGTGCCCTTAGTTATCGGCCAGATCGCCCTTGGTTGGCGGTTTCCAGAAAGCCACAATCCCATTAATGACTGGATGTTCCACTGGCAGTTGTTCCTGGTATTCATATTCGGTTTCATTATCTTCTCAGACGAACGCTTTGAACGGGGTATCGACCGTAGCTGGTTGCTGATCCTCATCCTGGCGATAGCCACGTCGGTCGGCATGTTCTTTCTATTCTTTTCTGGTCCGGTAGGGGCGGCAGAAGCTGTGATGGGCTATCGTCCAAATCGTGTTTTCATGACAAGCGAGATGACGATGTATTACCTTCTCGGCAGCACCCTCTTACGCCTGAACACCTGGGTATGGTTGTTGCTGCTCCTGTGGCTGGCACGCCGGTTCCTGAGCTTCACTAGCAGATTTCTAGCTTATGCCAGCCCGGCCGCCTTTCCCGTTTTCATCCTACACCAAACCATCATCATCATCGTAGCCTTCTATGTGGTGCAATGGAGAGTGGGTATCTTGCCCAAATTCTTGGCCATCCTTTCCATATCGCTAGTCATTACCCTGGCGTTCTACGAACTTGCCAGACGTTGGCGTGTAACACGGTTCGTCCTAGGGGCGAAATCTTCGGCAAAACCATCAGGTGGCGAACCAAGACCTTCCAAAGCAGGCGTTCGTACGACTTGACAGCTTCTGGTTTCAGATCGGTGTTGCAGATTAATCCTTGGCCAATATGTCTTTAATCACGAGCGTTCTTAATAGGGTCCGACCATGACGGAGAGACAAGTATCAGTCACAGAATCAGCAGTGGGAACGATGATGCCGCAGCGCAGATGGGACATAGACTGGCTGCGAGTACTTGCCGTGGTTCTGTTGTTGGTGCCTTACCATACCTTCCGGATCTTCGATATCTTTGAGGACTGGTACGTCAAGAACCCCCAGCTAAGTACGGCCTTGAACTGGTTCAACTATCTCGGCGATGCCATCGGTATGCAGCTACTCTTTCTCCTGGCAGGCGCGGCCACCTGGTTTGCTTTACGTCGCCGTAGTGGTGGCCAGTATGCCTGGGAGCGCATCAAACGATTACTAATTCCTTTGATCTTCGGGCTACTAGTCATCGTTCCCCCGCAATCTTACTTTGGGCTGCGCAGCCATACGGATTACGCGGGATCGTTTCTGGAATGGTATCCCAGCTTCTTTGATTTCTACCCTGAGGATCCGGCCGGTTATTTCATGGGCGGGTTCACCGTTGCTCACCTGTGGTTTATTCTCTTTTTGCTCGTCATCTCTTTGGTGGCGCTGCCGTTATTTCTCTATTTTAAGCGCGAATCGGGACAGAAAGTTCTTGGCTGGCTGGCTACCATCTGTTCCCGGCCTGTTGTGATGCTTCTGCTAGTGATCCCAATTATCGTGGCTGAGGGGCTCTTAGACTTTTATCCGAACCCCCTCTACTTTCTCACCTTCTTCATCTACGGGTACGTTTTAATGGCCGATGTGCGCTTTGAGGAAGCCATAGACCGGAGTAAAGGTACTGCCTTGATTCTAGGGTTGGTGGCTTTCGTACTATTTATACTCTGGAGAGATCTGGGGCTTGGATCCCGATTCAACATCCCAGAGTGGTTTTGGGGGATAACGTATCGCCGTTGTATCGTTTCCTGGTTCTTAATCATCGCCTTATTGGGTTACGGGAAGCATTATCTGAATTCGCCACCAAAACGCAGATCATCCCTCGTGTTCTTGGGTTACTTCGGCGAGGGGTCTTACCCGTTCTACATCCTGCATCAGACTGTCATCGTGGGCATCGCCTTTTTCGTCGTGCAATGGGCTGTTGGCGTAACATCAAAATACCTGATTATCGCCGCGGTTGCCTATCTCGGAACCATTATTCTTTACGACCTGTTGGTTAGACGCACAAATGTAACCCGTTTTCTGTTTGGTATGCGGCCGCTGAGGCGAAAGTCACCAGAAGCACCTGCCGCGCGGCCGGGAAAGAGCGCTGCCTGATGTACAGCTTATTTAATAGAGGCTTCTACAAGGAGATGAATCATGACCACTAAGACCATCACCCGAACAGCATCAACTATCCAGGAAACCAGCCCAAAACGCCGTTACGATATCGACTGGCTTCGGGTACTGGCGGTGCTTCTGCTCCTACCTTTCCACACCGCTCGGATCTTCGACACCTTCGGACCTTTTTATGTGAAAAACAATGAGTTGAGCAAGGGCTTAACTTACTTTATCATGTATACCTTCCCCTGGCATATGCCGCTACTTTTTCTCCTGGCAGGCGCTTCGACCTATTTCGCCCTAAAGTTCCGAAGTGGTGGCCAGTACGCCAAAGAGCGCTTCAAAAGATTGCTGATCCCCTTGATCTTTGGTCTTTTGATCATCGTCCCGCCGCAGTCTTATTATGGCTTGCTATTTCATTCAAACGCTAGCCCAACATACCTGGAATTTCTAACTAACTACTTTCAGCTTCACGGTGCAGACCCTGATGGTTATCGTTTGGGCGGCTTTACCTTGGGCCACCTGTGGTTCATTCTCTTCCTCTTCGTCTTCTCCCTGGTAGCGCTTCCGATAATCCTGCTTCTCAAGCGCAAAGGCGGGGAAAAGCTGATTGGCTGGCTGGCGACATTTTTCTCTTGGCCAGGCACGATTCTGTTGCTAGCCATCCCTCTCTGGCTAACGGGACAACTCATAGGGTACCCGAATCCGATCTACTTCTTCACTTTATTCATTTATGGCTACATCTTGTTCACCGATGAACGCTTCGACAAAGCCATAAACAAACACAAAGTTGTGGCCCTCATTCTCGGGCCGATTCCCTTTTTGATCGCAGCCTATTACCAAACGGTAGGTTGGCCAAGTGGCATACCTGGAGGGGCTGTCCCTATCCTGAAGGCTTACGTCGACGGCTTCGCGCCCTGGTTCTTCCTCATCGCTATATTAGGCTACGGCCAGCTCCTTTTGAATTTCAGTAACAGATTTCTGCGGTACATGGGCGGAGCATCCTATCCCTACTACATCCTGCACCAGACCGTCATCGTCATCATTGCCTACTATGTCGTCCGGTGGCAACTGGGCCTTGCGGCGAAATATTTGTTCATTCTCGCGGCAGCGACAGCGGTGACGACCCTGCTTTATGAATTGCTGGTGAAACGTTTCAATCTCTTCCGCTTCTTATTTGGCCTGAAGCCTTTGAAGAAAGAGAAACCGCCAGTGGCTGCACCAAAACCGGGGTAGATAGCTTAACCTGGGAGATATGAGATGGATGGAAAACCCTGGCTAGAGCATTACGACCAAGGTGTGCCACACACGTTACGGCCTTACCCACAAGAGACGCTCCTGGATGTGGTCAGCAAAACCGCACGCCAACGGCCGGACCACACAGCTTTATGGTTTAAGGGTGCGCACCTATCCTACGCCGAAGTTGATAGGTTGAGCGATGCCTTTGCCGCAGGGCTAGTAGCCCAAGGGCTAAAAAAAGGCGACCGTGTGGCCCTATTGCTGCCCAATTGTCCACAATCTGTCATTTCCCAGCTTGGGGTGTGGAAGGCTGGGGCGATTGCTGCGCCACTCAATCCCCTCTATACAGAATTTGAGCTGGAACACACGATTACCGAGTGTGGCGCCGTGACAGCGGTGGTATTGTCTCCATTCTACAAGAAAATTCGCGCTCTCTGCGGACGAACTCGGATAAACCGCACCAAACTGGAAAACATCATCGTTACCAACATCAAGGAGTATCTGCCGATCTTACAGCGTCATATGTTCACGCTCTTCAAAGAAAAACAAGACGGCCATCGCATCACGCTCCAGACCGGGGACCTGTGGTTTGCTGATCTACTTCGCCAATATGGGAACTCACCTCGGCCGAACGTATCGGTGAGCCCAGACGATCCTGCGCTGCTATTGTTCACCGGCGGCACCACCGGCACGCCCAAGGGCGCTGTAGGCACCCACTTGGGCTTGTTGGCGGACGGTATGCAGTTGCGTACCTGGTTTGAAGTCGCAATAGATAAGTGGGATGATGTTGTTTTGCTGCTCATGCCCATATTCCATGTCTATGGCAACGTTGGCGTGCTGATCACCGGTTTGGTCGGCCGCAACACCTTGGCATTAGTGCCCAACCCACGCGACCTGGACGACGTAATCAAGACGATTCGGCAGGTTCAGCCGGCGTTGGTGCCTGGGGTACCCACCTTGTTCAATGCCCTTTTGAAACATCCTGATGTTCTGTCCGGCAAAGTGGACTTTAGATCGATGAAGTTATGTGTATCGGGAGCCGCGGCCTTGTTAAAGGAAACCAAAGAGCGATTTGAATTGCTAACTGGTGGGCACATGATTGAAGCCTATGGTCTAACAGAGTCCTTTTTGGCGACTATCATCACACCTGTACACGGCATCTATAAACCTGGGGCGGTGGGTATATCGCTGCCAGATGTCGAAATTAGGATCGCCGATACCTATACCGGGCAGGGTAGTCTGCCTTCTAGCGAGGTCGGTGAGATCCTGATAAGCGCGCCACAAGTAATGAAAGAATACTGGGGACGCTCAGATGAGACTGCCGATATTATCCAAGATGGCTGGTTACACACAGGCGATTTGGGCTATCTGGACGAGGATGGTTATCTGTTCATCGTGGACCGCAAGAAAGATCTCATTAAACCCAGTGGCTTTCAAGTCTGGCCGCGGGAGGTGGAAGAGGTTATTGCCTCGCATCCGGCCGTGGATTATGTTGGCGTGGCTGGCGTGCCCGATGTCTATCAAGGCGAAGCCGTCAAAGCCTGGATCGTACTTCGACCAGAAGAGCAACTCACATCAGATGAAATCCGGAGCTTCTGCCGTGAGAAGCTAGTCGGTTACAAGGTCCCTAAACACGTGGAGTTTCGTGATAACCTACCTATGAGTGCCCTTGGTAAAGTGCTGCGACGTGAACTAGTGGAACAATAGAGAAAAACGTGAACCAATTGGAGTACATGTGAACAAGCGATTGTCGGGAGTAATTAGCTTGTTGGTCATAGGGGGTTTAACGCTTGGTTTTGGCTGTGGTGATCGTGCAACGCCGCTTGCGCAAACAGGCCAACACGCAAATACGCTAAGGGAGCGGAAACCCCCACTCAACTATCTGCTTTTCCTCCCTCAAGAATACCAGGAGGAATCACAGGACCAGTGGCCCTTGATACTTTTCCTGCACGGCCTTGGAAAACGCGGAAGTGATCTGGACAGCCTGGAAATCTTGAAAGAGGTTGGTCCTCCGATGCTGGTTGAGCAACAACCAGATTTTCCCTTCATTGTGCTCTCACCTCAATGTCCAGAGGATCACTTCTGGGAAAAGCACCCAGAAGACCTTGAGACGTTACTAGAAAAGGTCGTGGACGTTTATAACGTGGATGCCGATCGAATTTATCTGACTGGAATCAGCAACGGTGGTTTCGGCGCCTGGCACCTGGCCTTGCGAAACCCGGAATTGTTTGCGGCCGTCGTGCCCATTGCAGGTGGTTACAAATTTGAGAGCGACGAGATCCCCAAAAACATCTGCGATTTGAAGAACATTCCCATATGGATCTTTCATGGCGCCAAGGACACGGTTGTGTCGCCCTATCAGTCAGAGAGCCTGGTTAATGCGCTGATAGCTTGCGGTAGCCAAGTGCAATTCACTCTCTACCCTGATGCAGATCACGACTCATGGACCAGGACCTATGATAATCCGGAACTCTACACTTGGCTGCTTCAACATACCAGGCAAGGAGGATGAACATGGTGGAAGATGTCCTAAAAAGTGTGCGACCAAAGCGAAGGCGTGACCTTGACTTGATGGGCGCCCTGGTGGTTCTGGGCCTCATCTTCTTCCACAGCGCCCGGATATTCGATAGCGGCGACTTCTACGTGAAGAACGAGACTACAATTGATCTAGTTGATGCCGTCATCGCCTTTGCCGTCACCTGGGCTATGCCCCTCATGTTTCTGATGGCCGGAATGGCCGTCTGGTATTCCCTGCGTAAGCGGACAGCAGCCCAATTTGTTAGTGAGCGATTCAGGCGTCTCTTCGTTCCTCTGGTTTTTGGTGTACTGGTTCTGATCCCTCCCCAGGTTTATATAGGGCTGCATAAGGATCCGACCTATTCCGAATCATATTGGGAATTTCTTCCCCGCTTCTTTGACGTCAAACTGAACCTGGCCAATTTCCCCTTCATTATTAGTGACGCACCTGAAACGGGGCTTTTTGAGCAAGGACAGCTATGGTTTCTTGTTTGTCTGTTCGGCTTCTCACTCGTCCTGTTGCCGCTCTTTCTGTATCTGTGCCGGCCGGTTGGTCTTCGTCTAGTTGAGCGGGGCGCCAGCTTCTTCGCGCGGCCGTGGGCCATTTTTTTGCTCGCACTCCCCCTGGCAGCCATCCAGACAACCTTAGGGGGTGAGATAGGGTTGGCGGCCTGGAATCGCTGGGCCTACGCGTTGTTTATCCTATACGGTTTCCTGATTGCCGCCGATCCCCGCTTCGGCCGATCATTCCAAAGATATTGGAAACCAGCGATTGTATTCGGATCCTTGACCTTTCTGGCCACTACTGCCTTATACATCGTCCGCTCAGAGATTCAAGGTGCCGATACATTGACGGATTATGATCCGGCCAGTCTGGCGTCCAGATTCTTCTTCGCCGTGAGTGGCTGGTTCTGGATCGTCGCTATTCTGGGCTTGGCCGGCCGTTTAACACGGCCACGCCACGAGCAAAAAGGGACCGGATCGGACTCTAGAAGTGATGAACTTCTAGAGTCGGCTACCCATTCTCTTGAAAGATCCCGTAAGCCTTCCCGAATGGATAGCTTGATGCGCTATATTGGCGATGCCCAATTGCCAATCTACGTTTTGCACCAGACAATCATCGTAGCCATTGGATTCTTTGTGGTGCTTTGGCAGGTTAACTGGCCACTGAAGTACCTGGTGATCGTCTTGGCCACCTTGGTAGTTACGTTGGCGATTTACGATATCGCCGTCAAAAGGGCCAGGGTAACGCGCTTTCTGTTTGGTATGAAACCTTTGAAGAAGGAGCGTCCCGCTGTCCCTGCTTCCCGCCTGGGTTAGGGCGTTGAGGAAAGCTCCCATGGCCACTGAGGATTATAGACGAAAGCTCACAGCCATCCTCAGCGCGGATGTCAAGGACTATAGTCGCCTCATGGGTGCGAACGATGCTGCCACCATCCGTACCTTAACGGCTTACCGTCAGGTGATGACCTCCCTAATCATACAGCACCATGGACGGGTTGTTGACTCTCCAGGTGACAATTTACTGGCCGAGTTTCCCAGCGTAGTTGATGCAGTCCAGTGCGCAGTGGAGATCCAGAATGGTCTCAAAGCGAAAAACACTCAGTTGCCGGAAGACCGCAGGATGGAGTTCCGGATTGGGATCAACCTTGGGGATGTAATTGAGGAGCAGGGCCGGATCTACGGTGACGGAGTCAATATCGCCGCAGGACTTGAAGGGCTCGCCGAGCCAGGAGGCATCTGTTTATCAGGTACCGTCCACGAGCACATCAGGAATAAGATATCTCTGGGGAGCGAGTATTTGGGAGAACAAACAGTTAAGAACATCACCGAACCAGTGCCAGTGTATCGAGTATTAGTAGAGCCTGGCGCCGAACCCGATCCAGAAAAAAAAAGACGCTTAAAGCACAAGCGATTTTTATGGATATTGTTGGCCGGGATGGCTATGCTGGTTTTGACTGCCATAGCGTTGTGGATCTGGAAGCCCTTCGTTGGCCCTTCCCCGCCTTCGGCCGAGGCTGTTTTTGCGCAATCACCATCAATCGATCTGCACGATAAACCCTCCATAGCAGTGCTCCCCTTTGTGAATATGAGCGCAGATCCGGAGCAAGAATACTTCAGCGATGGGATTACCGAAGACCTTATCACCGATCTATCCAAAGTCTCCACCTTGTTTGTCATCGCTCGCAATTCAACCTTTGTTTACAAAGGGCAGGCGATCAATATTCAGGATGTGGGAGCAGATCTTGGGGCAGCGTATGTCTTAGAAGGCAGCGTCCGTAAGGTCGACGAAAGGGTTCGAATTACGGCCCAGTTAATAGATGCGACGACAGGTGGCCACCTATGGGCTGAAAGGTATGACCGGAACCTGGAAGATATTTTCGCTGTCCAAGACGAGGTTGTAGAGAAGATCGTCGCCGCTCTGGCGCTGACCCTGACCGAGGATGACGAAGAGCATCTGGCCCAGAATGCAACCGACAACCTGGAGGCGTATGATTTCGCCAAGCGCGGTTGGTGGTATTACCGTCAATTTACCCAGGAGACCAACGATCAGGCGAGGCGGCTGTTTGAAATGGCTATCGATCGGGATCCCGGCTATGCAGATGCTTATGCCGGATTGGGTTTCACCTACTATGAGGAATGGGCCCAGCAATGGAGCCAGGATCCCCATTCTCTTGATCTAGCTTATGATTTGGCAACAGAGGCCATCTTCCTGAATGACTCCCGGGCAGCAGCCCATACCTTGTTGAGCCATGTCTACTTGCGGAGGGGAGAGTTTGAACAGGCCATCGTTGAGCAAGAAAAGGCAATCGTCCTCGATCCCAACGATGCAAATGGCTATAGAGACCTGGCAGAGGCCTTAATCTTTGCCGGAAGGCCGGAAGATGCCATTGAGCATATGGAGAAGGCGATGAGCCTCAATCCTCACTATCCAGTAACTTACCCCTTTACCCTGGGTTTTGCTTACGCTTTATTGGGGTTCAAAAATGGATCGCCAGATCACTATGAAAATGCAATCACAGCCGAGAAAGAAGCGATCTCGCTCAATCCTAATTTCACAGGCAGTCACCTGGTCTTAGCCTTTATTTACAACGAAACAGGACGGGAGCAGGAAGCCCTTAATCAGGTGGCTCAAGCCTTGAGCATTAACCCACACCTATCTTTGGCGGCGATTAGAGAGAGCGTTCTCTTCAAAAATCCGGCCGTATTAGAAGCATTTTTGGATGCCCTTCGGGATGCGGGGCTTAATTGAGCCAAAACCAGATAAGACATCGGCGAGGGGCAGCGACGATTCGTTAATCGATGCTAGCGTGACTCAAAGGAAGCGTTAGATGTCAGAAATAAGTTTATTACCTCACCTAACTTCAAATGATCTATTCAAAGATTTGGACGAGTCATCCCTAAAAGTGCTGGAAGACGAACTCGAGCTGGTACACCTGAATAGGGACGAGGTCTTGTTCAAACAGGGAGATTCTGGCGACAGCATGTATGTGCTCATTAAAGGTCATCTTGTTGTCCGAATGCGAACGGCCGACGGAAGGGAAATTGTTGTCGGCGAGGAATCGGAACCAGGTACGAGTGTAGGCGAGATGGCCCTTATTACCGGGCAAGCTCGTGTTGTAACGGTTTTCGCCGCAAGTGAATCCGAGCTGGTCAAGCTATCTAAGGAGGGATTTGAATGCCTCGTGACAAGACAGCCGCACACTCTTACCGATATGGCCGAGAAGACGTCACGTCGCTGGCGGCGTGCGCAACTTGCGGTGATTTTGGCCAATTTGCTAGGTGATTTAGACGTAGCCACCCTCTATGATCTAATAGCCCAGTTAGAATGGTGCCAGCTCTCTCATGGAGAGGTTCTCTTCCATCAGGGTGACCCAGGCGACGCCATGTACATCGTGGTAAACGGGCGTCTTCGTATTGTCGCCGTGCTACCAGACAGCACCGAACGCGAACTAGATGAGATCGGTGCCGGGGAGATCGTTGGTGAATTCGCCTTGATCACCGGCGAACCACGAACGGCTACCGTGTACGCTATTAGGGAAACACACCTGGTCAGATTAACCCAGCCATTCTTTACCCGACTCGTTGTAAGATATCCGCAAGCTATGATGCAGATAACGCGGAAGATTGTCCTTCGCCATCCAAGCTCATTGCGCGCATCAGCAGCGGAGAGTATCAATGCCTTCAATGTGGCCCTGATACCAATCAACCAGGATGTACCACTCGACGAATTCACCCAGCATTTGGCAGAAAGCATGGCGAGTTTCGGCCGCATTCTTCGCCTGAGCAGCGCCCGCCTGGATCACATCTACGGACAAGATGGTGCCGCTCAGACGCCTCTCGACGACCCGACTACTCCAATTCTCGACAGCTGGATGAGCGAGCAGGAGACAAAGTTTCAATACATACTTTACGCAGCTGATCCAGATTGGTCGACTTGGACAAGACGTTGTCTCCGCCAGGCGGATAGAATCCTTATTGTGGGGCAATCCGGAGGTGATCCCGCACCTGGCTCGGTTGAATTGGCCCTAAATATGCTGGAGGTCAACGCTCGAACCGAACTGGTAATATTGCATCCTGCTTCGGTTTCCCGTCCCTCGGGCACGTTTGAATGGCTATCTCGGCGACAAGTCCATTCCCATCATCATGTTCGTGAGGGAGATACTGCCTGCATCCAACGACTGGTACGCAGACTTACCGGACGACCCACTGGCCTCGTACTCAGTGGTGGGGCCGCCCGCGGCTTCGCCCATCTGGGCGTGTTCCGTGTTCTTGAGGAACTAGGAATTCAGATCGACTATATTGGTGGCACAAGTATGGGCGCACTTTTGAGCGCTGGCTTCGCTATGGGCCGAAGCTACGAGGAGATGGTCGAGCTGGCCCGTATGTTTGCTAATCCCAAGCGATTGTTTGACTATACCTTACCCTTGACATCGTTGATGACTTCCAAAAAAGTCACGAACGTTTTAATTGAACTTTTTGGTGATTTGCATATAGAGGATCTCTGGCATCCATATTTTTGTGTCTCTAGCAACTTGTCACGGGCTGAGCCTGTGATTCACCGGACCGGTCTATTGTGGCAATCTGTTCGCGCAAGTACTGCCATCCCGGGTATATTCACGCCCGTCCTCCATGAAGGAGACTTGTTCGTCGACGGCGGAGCCATGAATAACTTTCCGGTGGATATCATGCGCAAATCCTGTGACGGGGGAACTGTGATAGGTGTGAACGTCAGTCAAGCCCATGAGCCGGCGGAAGCTTATCAGTTTGGCACTAGCGTTTCAGGTTGGCAAGTATTATGGAGTCGCATCAACCCTTTTTCCGAGCGTATACAAACCCCCTCACTGGCGGCTAATCTCGTACGATCTCTGGAGATCAGTAGTGCGCACCAGATAAAGATCAGAGAACGGCTAGCCGATTTATTGATCCAGCCGGATGTTAGCCAATTTGGAATGCTGGATTTTGCATCTTATGAAGCAATCAGTGAAGCTGGTTATCAGGCGGCCTGGAAGCAGCTGTCACAGTGGCAGAGTCAGCGAGATCATCGGACTGTTGTTAATCTGAACTGATGTAGTCTAATCGACAATGTCTATTGCTACCCCCAACCATTGCTATAACTTTCAAAAAAGAGAGGCAACTACTTTTCATCTGGCTGGTCCGAAAAACGCCCGGTTCTTGGATTGTCGAAGACGTCGGTGAGACGACAATCTCTTTTTCCTAAGCCTGGAGTCCAAATAGTCATTCCGGAATTCAAAGTACGGAATCCCTATTCGTTCAAGAGT
>JAHEJP010000223.1 GCA_024638855.1 Chloroflexota bacterium | reverse complement strand
TCCAGGCAATTGCGGCGCTGGCAGTTTCACTAAAAAAGAAATCGAAGGTAAACAATTCGTACTTCACAATGTCAGCATCATATCAATCGCTTGGTATCTTGTCAAACGAATGTAAAAGAGTTAGCAGTCGAGAGGGTTATAAGCGAAGTAGTCTTAACGATTAGCGTTATAGATGCGTTATAATCATTGCTTATTCGTCGGCTTTTCATTTCTGACGGCAAGTCGCGATCTTGGGTCTGTTCAAGAATTGTTGTCTAGTGAAATCTCGATGCAATTGTGACAAATTTATCAAACCCCGGCTTATGATTTGATGAACGATGGCTGAAGCTGTTCGTAAAACCGAATTCAAGTTAGATAAAGAGTATCCTTACAAACAAACCGGCGCCGTTCGCTGGATTGTTTCGCACATGATGCGTTACCCGCTCTTGCCGCTGATAGCCATTGCCGGGTCGGTTATAAACAATTTTGCTTACAGTTTTATACAGATCTTCATCGGCCGGGCCTTCGATTTATTAATCCAGCCCAATTGGGCAACGACCGCTTTGCTGGCCCTGGCAATCGCCGTTTTTGTGGCTGCAGTCGTCCAAGGCCTGATGGGCTTAGTTAGAAATTATTCCACCGAATTCTTAGCTCAACTTATCGAGAAGGACTCACGTGATGAACTTTACGTTAGTCTTCTGGGGAAGAGCCAAACATTCCATAGCCGGCAACGGATCGGTGATATCATGGCCCGGGCTACCAATGATGTTCGCCAACTGAACTTCATGTTTAGCCCGGGCTTGATGTTAATCATGGATGCGGCCCTTGGCATAGTGGTACCTGTCATTCTCATCTACCGGCTTGAACCCGAGTTGCTGTTGGTGCCCATCCTCTTTCTCGTCGCTTTTGGCATCACGCTTTCGGGTTACGTACGCCAGTTAAATCCCGTGAGCACCGCACAGCGAGAGCAATTTGGCGTCATGAACTCTGAGTTGGCAGAGACTATCGCTGGGATTGACGTGGTCAAGGGCAACGTCCAAGAGAAAAAAGAAGAGGCTGAGTTTAAGGCAGACGCAGCATTGTTTCGAGATTTTTTCGTTAAGCAGGGTGAGATTCAAGCGCGCTATTTGCCTCTGTTGGTTCTCAGCGTTGCCCTGGCGGCCGGATTTTTGCATGGCCTTATTCTATGGCAAAATGGCCAGATAACCCTGGGGACGGTTGTTGCTTACATGGGTTTGTTAGGTGTTTTGCGATTCCCAACCTTCATTTCCATCTTTTCCTTCAATTTAGTGCAGTTAGGCGTCGCCAGCGCCGAACGAATTCTGGAGACGATCAATACAGAAACTGAACTCGATGAAAACAAAGCCGGGGTCATAAAGACAATTAAGGGCGATGTTAGCTTCCGTCATGTGGACTTTGGGTACAACGGTTCGCTGATTTTGCAGGATGTACGGTTCGAGGCTCGCCCTGGCGAAACAATTGCAATCGTTGGCATGACCGGATCGGGTAAGACGACTCTGACCCGGTTGATCAACCGCATCTTTGACGCCAACGACGGGCAGATATTGGTTGATGGCGTCGACGTTAGGGACTGGAACATGGAATCGCTGCGCTCACAAATCTCGACGATCGAGCAGGATGTTTTCCTTTTCTCCAGGACAATCGGAGAGAATATCGCCTTTGGTAACCCGGAGGCTACAGAGGAAGAGATTGAAGCCGCAGCCCGTGAAGCCCAAGCCCATGAATTCATCATGAGTTTCAATGATGGTTACGGCACTAAAGTAGGTGAGCGAGGTGTCACTTTGTCTGGCGGCCAACGGCAGCGGATAGCTATCGCCAGGGCATTCCTGACCAACCCGCGGATTCTTATATTAGATGATAGTACAAGCGCCATCGACAGCGCTACTGAGGACCAGATCCAAAAAGCAATGCGCCGGATCAGTAGCCAGAGGACAACCTTTTTGATCACCCACCGACTAAGCCAGATCCGTTGGGCCGACCGTATCTTGGTCCTTAAACAGGGCCGGATTGTTGACCAGGGGTCACATGAAGATTTGTTGGCCCGCAGTGAAGATTATCAACGAATATTCGCCCGTTATGAATAAGAATTGGAGAGTAGCGGAAATAAGGATAGTTGCCGGCCAATTACAAAAGTAGCATGAGTCACCGATTTCAGTCGATAAATGAGCGACAAGAACAACTCCAGAAACAAGGGCGACCGGGCAAAGGGCCTGCAACTCGACGGTCTATGGCGGCAACCGGACTTTATGCGATTGTGGATCGGTCAGACAATCTCGGAGTTCGGCTCCTGGCTCGGAGCGCTGGCCTTGTTTGCCATCCTGGTTCTGGAGGCAACGCCGACCCAGATGGGCCTACTGGAAACGCTGAAGGCCATTCCAGCTTTATTGATTGGCTTATTGGCCGGCGTATGGATAGACAGTGGTCGGCGACGACCGATCTTGATCGGTTCCGACATCGGCCGTTCGCTACTTTTGGGGTTGGTGGTGGTCCTGGCTTTCACCAGCCTGCTGAAGATGACGCACCTATATATCGTCGCTTTCTTAGTGGGCAGCCTGACCGTTATCTTCAACATGGCCTACCAGGCTTACATACCTTCCATTGTGCGGCGAGACGAGCTGGTCGAGGCCAACAGCAAATTGGGCGCAACGGCCTCCATAGCCGAGATCGCCTCTCCAGGGTTGGGCGGATTTCTGGTCCAACTTATCTCAGCGCCTTTGACTTTGCTGATGGATTCACTTTCCTACCTGATTTCAGCCTTATTGGTGGCTTCCATCAAGATGCCAGAACCCGATCAGGCAGCGCCCAAGAAAAGACAAAGCATGAGCCAAGACGCTGTGACCGGTCTGAAGTTGGTTGCTTCTCACCATTTGCTGCGAGCAGTGGCGGTCGCTGCGGCTACCCGTGGCTTTTTTGGCGGATTCTTCGCCGCTCTCTATGGCTTATACGTCTTACGAGAGGTTGGTCTGGGCCCAGCCACCTTAGGGATCTTGATAGGCAGCGGGGGCATCGGTTCGTTTTTCGGCGCGATTTTGACCGGTCGATTCACCGGCCACTTTGGATGGGGCAATTCGTTGATCCTCTCCAGCCTGATTTCCGGATTGCTAGCATGGTTGATTCCCTTGGCAATCGGGCCAAAACCCTTAGCCTTTACATTTTTAGTTATCGGTCAGGTCGTGGGTGATCTGTTCATGACCATTTATCTCATTGGCGAATTAAGTCTTCGCCAGATGATCACGCCCGACCGGCTACTCGGCCGTGTAAAGGCCAGTTATGAATTTTTCGTCGGCGGTGTTAGCACAGTGGGGATATTAGTGGGCGGTCTGCTCGGTCAAATGATTGGCTTGCGACCGGCAACTGCTGTCGCTGCGGTCGGGAATTCCCTGGCTTTCTTGTGACTATTATTTTCGCCGCTTCGCGGCTTAGAGGAATTATCTTCCTGGCGGCTAGCGGATGGTGAATGATTCTTAAGTACTGATTATGGGTTTCATTTTAGACGGTTTAGATTCAGAAGATTACGATCGCCAATATGGTGATCGGGAGTTATTGACGCGTATTGTCGGCTATTTCCGGCCATATAGGCGACAAATGATCCTGGTTGCCGTAATGATCGCTCTCAATTCACTGGCTGGAACCGGCACCCCAATCCTCATTTCAATGTCAATAGATATCGTTGCGGAAAATTCCTCCACTCAGGTTATCTTGTTGTTAACAGGCGGGATCTTGATATTGGGCGTTCTGGCCTGGTTCTTTAATTATATTCGCCAACGCCATTCGGCCGTGGTGACCGGAAATGTGGTCTTGCAACTGCGAGTTGATGCCTTCGAAGCCACGATCCAACATGATCTCTCCTTCTTTGACGAACATCCTTCGGGCAAGGTAGTCAGCCGGATCACCTCCGATACCCAGGATTTTTCTGAAACAGTTAACCTGGTTTTGAACCTATTGAGCCAAATCCTGCTGGTGGTTATCCTTACGATTTGGTTATTCACCATCAGCGTGCCGCTTACCTTAATCATGTTGGCATTCACCCCTGTGGCCGTCATTATAGCCCTCAGTTTCCGTCGCGTGGCTCGTACCGTGACCCAAAGAGCCCGTCGAGTCACTGCCAAGATCAACGCCCAGATCCAGGAATCCATCAGTGGTATTTTTGTGGCTAAAAGCTTTCGTCAAGAAGCTGCCATTTACCAAACTTTCGACGAGAACAATGCACAAGGCTATCAAGTTGGCGTGCGGCGTGGCGTCACCCTGGTCTCTATTTTTCCCATCATGGCCATGGCTACCGGTCTTGGAATGGGGGTTTTGGTTTATGCCGGTGGGCTGGCAACACGCGGCCCAAATGGTATTTCTACCGGAGAATGGTTTCTCTTCATGCAGGCTGTCGGATTCTTTTGGTTCCCGATGATGGGCATCGCCTCTTTTTGGAGCCAGTTTCAGGATGGCCTTTCGGCTTCGGAGCGGGTGTTTGCCCTAGTCGACCGCGATACAAAGGTTGTTCAAGATGCCGATGAAGATATTCCGGAGATGACAGGTCATATTGAGTTCGATCACGTTATGTTAACTTATACTGGTAATGAAATCGTATTGCCAGACTTCAACCTTGACATTCAGGCAGGTGAGACATTAGCGCTGGTGGGCCATACGGGCGCGGGTAAAAGTAGTGTGGCCAAGCTGGTCACACGATTTTACGAGTTTCAAGGCGGCCGCATTCTGATCGACGGACGGGACATCAAACGTTTGAACCTGACCAGCTATCGCCAACATATTGGCTTGGTTCCCCAGGAACCATTCCTATTCACAGGTACAGTCCGCGATAATATTCGTTATGGGCGGCCCGAAGCCAGCGACGAGGACGTATTAGACGCCGTCATGCAAATCGGCCGTGGCGATTGGCTAGAATGGTTGTCGAATGGCCTCGAAACAGATGTTGGCGAACGCGGCGGTAATTTATCCATGGGCGAGCGGCAGTTGGTGGCCCTGGCCCGCGTCTTGTTGAAAGATCCTGCAATATTCATCCTGGACGAAGCCACTGCCAGCGTCGACCCCTTCACCGAAACATTGATCCAGGAGGGGCTGGATACGATCATGGCCCAACGCACGGCCATCGTCATCGCCCACCGCCTCTCCACGGTCAAGAATGCCGACCGGATCATCGTCATGGAGGAAGGGAACATCATTGAGGAAGGCACCCACGACGCTCTCCTGGCCCAAAGCGGTCACTACGCCGATCTCTATAACACCTATTTCCGGCACCAGTCGCTGGAGTACATAAATGAAGCCAAGTGGCGGGTGACGTTAGAGCCAGAAGAGTTGGGAGAGGTAGCCGCGGATTAACTGAAATGTTGT
Source organism: Chloroflexota bacterium (assembly GCA_024638855.1). Classification (GTDB taxonomy): domain Bacteria; phylum Chloroflexota; class Anaerolineae; order Promineifilales; family Promineifilaceae; genus UBA11865. Next base: position 3,484 of record JAHEJP010000223.1, on the reverse strand, counting down.
TCGCTATGGATAGTTCCCTGTAAGCTGATGTGCCGCCGTCGCACATGCTACAATTGTGATAGCACCTTCATTGCAGGATGGTGGTGCGCTTGAACGGTAAGCTTACGAGCATTGGGTGACAAGAATGAGCTTTAGGATACTAAAGGGATTGCCTCCTTATGGCCCACTCGCCACGCCATTTCCTGCCAGGTATGGTAGAACTGGACATGAAGGACTTGTAGTTGAATTTGATAATGACGATACAGGGAAGTGGGTCGGCAATTTTCAACCTGGAATTTCTAGATACAGCGGTGTTCACAGATTATGGGACAGTAAGAACCTGCTCGTAGTCAACCAAGGTCATGCCTACGTTGTTGATCCAGTGACACGTAAGTTGATAATGGACGATGATTGGTTCGCCGAAGACCTGTGGATGGTATCCAATCCTGATGGTTTCGTGGTTAATCGTTCGGGTGTAGTGTTTCTCCGTTACGGATCCGGAGGACTAGTTTGGCAGACTCGCAGGATCTCCCTGGACGGATTTCGAGACCTAGAGATTTCGGATACACAATTGACTGGTCTTGCGGACGCAGTTGGTGCATGGGTTCCGTTCGAAGTTGATCTAGTCACAGGTATGAGCAGGGGAGGGCTGGACAAAAATTTTCCTGGTGCCAATGAATGGGAGCAGCTATCGACAACCTAGGAACCATTGATAAACGCTAGTCACAAGTATCCAAATTTGCCGAGGCCGGAGGACGAATTGCAGTACTCAGCCTAACACCGTGACCAGTCGCTGGAGTACATAAATGAAGCCACTTGGCTGGTGACACTGGAGCCCGAGGAACTTGGAACAGATTGAATGCCTATGCACCGGGCGAAAACTTGACAGCTAGCAATGACGTCAGACAATTCGTGAAGGAAACAGATGACTTCAGATTCCTCCTGTGGATACTCATGTTCCTAGGTACTGCAAAAGTCGTGCTGTTCCGAGGTAAGATCCCATGACTGATAACCGCAGATTACGACTTATGGATCTGGCCGCAGCCTGTCTATTATTCGTTATTGCCGTCGGCCTTTTCTTCACACCACTTACCGAAGCCAGCACGCTGCTTTACGGAGGGGACATAACCTATTTCTTCCCGCACGAAGTTGTCATTGATCATAGCTTTGCCCAGAGCAATTTCCCCTTGTGGAATCCTTACTTTGGGGCCGGATCGCCAAGCCTCAGCAAGATCCAGGTAGGCCTATTGTATCCACCAATGATCTTGCTCAGACTCTTATTGCCTGTCGTAGCCAGACTAAATTGGGATGTTGTACTCAGCGTCTTCATGGCCGGCCTGGGCGTCTACTGGCTAACGCGAGACCTCGTAACCAACAGAGTGGCAGCGTTGTTTAGCGCCCTTGCCTTCATGTTGTCAGGAGCGATCATACCGCGCGTATACGCCGGGCACGAGAGCGTGTTGCACGCCATTGTCTGGATTGGTTGGCTGCTATTTGCCTACAGGCGTATGCTTCATCTTCGTTCCTGGTGGTACTTGCTGCTAACCGTAATATTCGCGTCCTTTGTCGTACTGGGAGGGCACCCACAGATGAGCGCTATTGTCTTGGTGGTGCCGGTCAGTTACTTTTCGTTTGTCTATACTGTCGAGTGTCTGCGCGGTCGGCGCTGGCCCGAACTAGCCCGGGGACTCGGTTTGTCGGCAATGGCGGCCTCGCTTGCTGCTGGTCTGACCGCGATCCAGGTACTTCCTTTTGCGGATTGGTTGACCTACACAGCACGCGGATCAGGTGAGGCATTCGATTCTTTCGAGATAATGACTCGACACTCGCTCCAACTGCACCATCTCACGACTGTAGCTATGCCCCTGGCTTGGTTCAATCCCGATTCAGCCGAATCAATTAACCTGTTCTCGAAGTGGCACTTTTGGGAGGTGTCCCCGTTCTGCGGCGTCGTCTCCGTTGTCATGATCGTCATCAGTTTGCTGGTTGTCAGGTCTCAGAACTGGCATCTCGTGACCTATTTCCTTGGCATGGCGTTATTCGCCCTGGCGATGAGCATGGGCACGTATAATCCACTGTATCCCATATTGCTAGACAGATTGCCGTATATACGAGCCCCGGGACGCTTTTTGCTCCTGTGGACCTTCCCGGTTGCCACTCTTGCCGGTGTCTCGTTTGATAGATTGCTGCGGTTGTTATCGACCAGTGATAATCGCGCGCAGTTCAAAAGGCCAGCTTATGCCTTGACAATCGTTTCGATTGTGACGATTGCCACTGCCGTCTGGCTGACTGCCGGTAACGGCGTCATCGCGACCGAACTAGTTGCGCGTGGGTATCTGGTCGCTGGCCAACTAGAACTTGTGAGGGATCTGCTGCAACATAGCGTTCTCATCTTGACAGTCACTCTCATAGGCATCAGCGCTTTGTTCTGGTTAGCGTTGATTCCCGAGATCAAACCGAGGATCTGGAGCTGGTTGGCAGTCACTGTATTGCTTTCAGAAGTGATCCTTTTCGCTCAACCAATGGTGCAGGCGTACCCAGTAGAAAACCTATTTGACGCACAGAATCCTTTGGCGAAGCTAGAAGTCGATCCGGCTACTGCACGCATTGACGGTTACCGCATGCCGCCCAACTATCTCGTGCCGACGCTCGATCATGTACGGAATGGCGAAGAACATATAGCCCTTCAAAACCTACTTCGCGACAGAGAGAAGGGCAGGCGTTTGCTTTCAGCATCTTACTTCGCCACAGTTCAGCCAAAGGATGATGCCAACTTGGAGTTGGTTCAACAAGGGGATTCGGCGTACCTGTACCGGGACGTTCGCACCTCACCCAGGTTGTACGCATCGGAATCGATTACTATCACCCACAGTGATGAAGAGGCCTATGGAATCGTGATGATGGATTCTTTCAATCAGTTTGAAGAATCTGTGATAACGCTCTCTCGTGAGGAGGAATCTGGCGCATCAAAAGAACTAGAGCGGGTCACCGCCTTGGCAGGCGAGGTCAACTTCTCAGGGGAGTGGATTGTCTATAGCAATGACCAAATCATGGCCCAGGTAAGCGTAGATCGGCCTGCCTTAATCATCTTTGGCGAGTTGTACTATCCAGGATGGCTGGCAACCGTCGACGGGCAGCCAGCAAGTATCGTTGAGACAAACTATGCCTTCCGGGGTGTACCTGTGGTCGAAGGGCAACACATTGTTGAGATGCACTTTTCGCCGCTGGCTTTTCGACTTGGCGCAGTGACCAGCGCAACGACACTTGTGCTGATCATCGCCATCAGCTTTCGTTACGTGGCCAGATTGATGACTTTACGAGCCAAGAGGGGCGCGTCCACGATCAATACTAGGGACTAGAAGCGCGTTGGGGTGATCATTGCCGATAGCATGACGATCCTTCTGGCCTACTTGCTGTCAAACAGCAGAGGTGCCAACCAGATCATCGTTAAGGCCGACGGCCGGAGACCGAGTTGCAATACTCAGCTTAACGCCGTGACCAGTCG